>CAYXEN010000055.1:0-18683 GCA_964464035.1 uncultured bacterium
GGATCGGACTCTCCGGCTGGGCTCACAGCGGCTGGTTCGTCGTGGCCTGCATCGTGATCTTCGCCTTCGGCGAGATGGCGGCGAGTCCCAAGAGCCAGGAATACATCGGCAGGATCGCTCCCGGCGACAAGGTCGCTCTCTTCATGGGATATTACTTCGTGGCCATCGCGCTGGGGAATCTCTTCGGCGGAATCCTCTCCGGCGTGGGATACCAGAAGATCGCGAAGGACATGGGGCGTCCCGATCTCATGTGGTGGTTGTTCGGATTGATAGGCTTCGTGACCGCGGCCGCCCTGATGATCTACAACAAGTACGTCGTTCCCGGCTGGAAAAGAGAAGTAGCGGCCCAGAACGCGGCGGCGTCATAGGACGTTTCGCGCAACTCCTTGCAACGCAAGGCAATACTTCGATGGAAGTGTTGTATAATGGGCTTCCATGAGGCGGATTGCATGCCGTCCGGCGCTGCGTCGGCGGACGGGGGCAATCGAGCGTGATCTCCGGGCAGCTCCGCCCGGGCTCTGGCATAACTTGTTAGATACCAACCCATTGCCGGCTTGATTTCCATGTGAGAAGACGATCCGTAAACCCGTCCAGGCCCCGGCGGTATGGTAAATGCTTATTTTCACCTTTCGGAGGCAAGGTCCGTTCAATACTATTATATGAGTAAGCCCGGCATGCCGTTCGGCTCCAGGGAGCTGAATGGCATGCAGCCTGGTTTTCTCCCGGCACGCTAGGCTGCGCAACATCGTGTCTGCATCTTCGAGGAGGTTCAGCGTGAGAACGAGAGCGATCACTCTTCATGTCCTGGTGTTGTTGGGAGCCTTTCTTCTGGCCGATTGCTGGAACTCTCCGGAAGTCCCCGCTACGCTCGGCGACAATCCCGATACCAAAGCGCCGGTGGTAACGCTTGCCAGCCCGCAGGACGGAGCCACGGTTTCCGGCATGGTGACGATCGCGGCCGATGCCTCGGATGATACGGGCGTCAAGTTCGTAGAGTTTTTCGCGGACCAGATAAAGCTCGCCAACTCCACCATCTACAATCCTCCTTACGAGTACCAGTGGGACACTAGCTCGCTCGCCTCGGGAAGCAACCACGTCATATATGCAAAAGCCACCGACACGTCGGGCAACAAGTCGAACTCGCAGGCCGTCACGGTGACGATCGGAACCGGCGGCGGGGGCGACACGACTCCTCCGACGGTCTCGATCACCGACCCTGCGGACAACTCGATCGTATCTGGGACCATAACAATCGTGGCGGATGCGACGGATGACGCCGGAATAGATTCCGTCGAGTTCTTCCTGGACGGCGCCAAGATGAACGACGGGGTCGAGTACAACTACCCGTACGAACAATGGTGGGACACGACCGTTCATCCCGACGGGAGCGTTCACACCATCCTTACCAAGGCGACCGACACTTCGGGCAACGTCGCCTACTCGGACACGGTGCATGTCACCGTGAACAACGGCGGGGGCCAGCCGCTCGCCACCGATGCCAACGTCATCGTTCTCGTGATCGACGGCGCCCGCTATACGGAGACTTTCGGCGACAGCACGTATGCGAACGTCAAGTTCATGTGGAACTACATGGTTCCTCAGGGTTCCTTCTTTACGAGTTTCCGAAACGAAGGCGCCACGAAGACAAACCCGGGGCATTCGAGTATCGCGACCGGAACCTGGCAATACGTGGCCAACGACGGCACCGAAAGGCCGACCATGCCGACCTTCTTCGAATATCTCCGCAAGGATTACACGGTTCAACAGAGCGAGACGTACATGGTGGCCGGCAAGGCCAAGTTGAACATATGTTCGTACGGGACTTATGCCGGATACGGTTCGATTTACGGTTCGAGCGTGGACGCCGTCGACCGAAGCGACGTCCAGACTTATCAAGCGCTCGTCAATCATCTGCAGACCGACCATCCGCGGCTCACGTTCGTAAACTTCGCGAGCGTGGACAGGATGGGCCATACCGGCGTCTGGGCGGATTACATAAGCGCGATCCAGACGGCCGACTCGCTCACGTACGAACTCTGGCAGTTCATCCAGAATGACACCTTCTACTCGGGCAAGACGTACCTCTTCATCACGAACGATCACGGGCGCCACAGCTACGATTTCACTAGCCACGGGGACGGGTGCGAGGGATGCCGGCACATCATGGCTCTGGTGCTGGGGCCGACGATAAAGCAGGGATACGTCGTTACGTCTACCTACACGCAGAGGGACATCTGCCCGACCGTGGCCTCGATCTTCGGTTTCTCCGCCCCCCAATCGGCGGGCACCCCGATAAGTGAGATCTTTTCCGTAGCTCCGGCCCCGGCCGTCCGCTAGCACCCGGACCGCCGCCGACGACTACAGCCGTCTTCGCCGCCCCGGGGGAAAATTTTTCTTGATTTCAAGCCCGCACTTGCCTCCGTTCCCGGCACGTCCAGGCAGTCCGCCTGGTAAGTGAATCTCATATAATAAGATATAGGGCCGGCCGGAGTGCGCTCCTCCCCTCACAAGAGTTGCAAGGAAATTGCATCCAAGATCTCGACTCGATCCCGGCACGACCGATCGAATGAAGCGTCATATAGTGAAAAGGGTGACGGAGGATGAAAGACTATAGCCAAACGACGATCGCCGGAAAAGAAGAGCTCGTAAGAAAGGCATTCTTCATAAGGCGATTCGAAGAGAAGCTCCTCGAGCTCTTCTCGAAGGGGGAGCTTCAGGGGACGATCCACACGTGCATAGGGCAGGAATGGACCGCACTCGCCGCAGCTGAAGCCCTCGAGCGGGACGATTCGATCTTTTCCAACCACAGGGGGCACGGTCACTACATAGCGTGGACCGACGACGCCTATGGTCTTCTCGCCGAGATCATGGGCAAGGCGGACGGCGTATGCGGAGGCTTGGGGGGAAGCCAGCATCTCCACAACCGGAACTTCTATTCCAACGGGATCCAGGGGGGGATGGTGCCGGTGGGCGCCGGTAAAGCGCTAGCCGAAAAACTCAGGGATAGCGGCAACATAAGCCTGGTCTTCATAGGCGACGGGACCCTGGGCCAGGGGGTGGTCTATGAGTCCTTGAACATCGCATCGAAGTGGGGGCTTCCCCTTCTCGTAGTGATCGAGAACAATGGCATAGCTCAATCCACCCACATCGAGCAGACGATGGCGGGTTCCATCGAGAAGAGGGCGGCCGCATTCGGCATAAAGTATCTCTGCACGAGCACGTGGGAATGGGAGGAGATGTTCGAGGATTTCCGCTACGCGGCCCGCTACGTGAGGGAGAATTCCGCGCCGTTCATCCTGGAGGTCAGGACGTTTCGGCTGAAAGCCCACAGCAAGGGGGACGACACCAGGGACAGTTCGATAATCAGCCACTACGAAAGAAAGGATCCGCTGAACACGATCGCCGCCTCCGATCGCCCGTCCTGTTCGCGCATGATCCGGGGCATCGACAGGGAACTCGGCAGGATGGTGAAGAAGGCGGCCGGGGCCGTGTACACCTCCATCGAAATGAAGACGGACGATACCGGCAAGCCGTCGAGTTGGCGGTCGATTCGTTTCGAGAGGGACAGGATCGTGAATCTCATTCACGGCGCGCTCAGGAAGCGGATGAGCGAAGACGACCGCGTGATACTCATCGGCGAGGACATCGAAGCCCCGTACGGCGGAGCCTTCAAGGTCACCAGGGATCTGAGCAGGGATTTCCCCGGCAGGGTGAGGAACACACCGATCAGCGAGGGAAGCATAGTAGGCCTGGGGACGGGCCTCGCCCTGGGTGGGTACCGGCCCGTCGTCGAGATAATGTTCGGCGACTTCATGAGTCTCTGTTTCGACCAATTGCTCAATCATGCCTGCAAGTTTCCTTACATGTACGGCAAAGGCGTGGACGTCCCCTTGATCGTGCGGACTCCGATGGGGGGCAACCGTGGTTACGGCCCGACGCACAGCCAGTCGCTCGAGAAACATTTCATGGGGATACCGAATCTGGACATCCTGGCGCTCAACGCGCGCGTCTCTCCCGAGTACGTATACGAGCGGCTCTTCGATACGATAAGAATCCCGACGCTCGTGGTGGAGAACAAGGTCCTCTACACGAGATTCCTGGAAGTGGACCCGCCCCTCGGATACAAACTGGAATTCAGCAATGATCTCTTTCCCGTCGTCCGTCTCTCGCCGATCGATCAAGAGCCGGCCGTGACCGTTTTTTGTTACGGAGGCGTTCTCGGCGAAGTGGAAAAGGCGCTCGAGGCGGCCTTCGACGAGTACGACATCGTCTGCGAAGTGATAGCGCCGCTCAAGATCCAGCCCCTCGACGTGCGTCCCGTCTTGGATTCGGTCCGCAGGACGCGCCGTCTGCTCACCGTGGAGGAAGGGCCGTCCGTCGCCGCGCTCGGGGCCGAGGTCGGCGCAAAGCTCATGGAAGCGGGGGTCACTATGGAAGGATTCAAGAGGATCGGTTGCAATTCGTTCATTCCCTGCTCGCGGGAGCTCGAGAAACAGGTGCTCCCCGGAGTCGATGACGTGGTGAAAGCCCTGAAGGAGGTCGTGGATGCTGCAGTATGAATTGGAAGAGATATGCGTTCCCAAGGAATCGGTGAACGACGACACCGTCGTCCTCGTCGAGTGGCACGTGGCGAACGGAGACAAGGTTAAAGCCGGTGACATCGTCGCCACCGTGGAGACTTCCAAGGCGGCGTTCGATATCGAGTCCCCGGGCTCGGGTTACGTCTTCTACCGGCTGGAAAAGGGTGCTGAGGTCGCCGTCGGTTCGGTGCTGGCGGTGGTAAGTGACGTGAACGAACTATCCGCGCGTGCCGCGGCGATCCTGTCCAGGGGTGGGGCGGCCTCGGACGACCTGAGACCTTCCGGGAACGGTGGCGGCCCCGGGGTGCGGTTCTCCAAGACGGCTCTCAAGATGATGGCCGAGCACAACATCGACAAAAGGGTGTTCTCGCACAAGCGCATGGTGACGAGGAAGGACGTCCTGGAATTCTTGAAGGATTCGAAGCGATCAGCCCGCACCGAGGGAGAATCCGGAAACGGAAAGGGCCGCGGCGCCGAGCGGGAGGCGACACCGATAGAAGTCGGGCCCGGCGTCGGCGAGAGAATCCTGATTCTCGGCGGCGGCGGCCACGCCAAGATCTGCATAGACATGATAAAGCAGATGAGAACGCTCGAGATAGTGGGGATAGTCGACAGCAACCTCGCCAGGGGCGAAAGGGTCCTGGGCGTGCCGGTCCTCGCGGGGGAAGATGAGCTGGAGAATCTCTACAACCAGGGGATCCGCTTGGCGGTGAACGGCGTGGGCGCGGTGTCGGACCCGCCGGTGCGGGAGGAGATATACAGGAAGCTCAAGAGAGTCGGCTTCGGATTTCCCAACATCATTCACCCCCGTGCGGCGGTGGAACCGTCCGTCGTCATGGGAGAAGGCAACCAGATCATGGCCAACGCGATCGTGGGAGCCGACGCAAGGCTTCACAACAATTGCATAGTGAACGCCGGGGCGATAGTCTCGCACGATTGCGTCCTTCATGACAATGCGCACGTCTCGCCGGGAGCGGTCCTGGCCGCGAACATCACGGTGGGAAGAAACACGCTCATAGGAATGGGATGCACCGTGTACCTGGGACTCGAGATAGGTGACAACGTCGTGATCTACAACGGAACCGACGTCACGCGAAACGTCAAGGAAGGCGAAGTACTCAAACGCTGACGGCGCAGCCCTCCCCCTTGCATCTTCAGGGCTTTTCGGGGCTGTGCTCGGGGCGATCCGCGAGAAGTCCAGCAATCCCACAAGTCCGTCCGTCCGGCCTTTTTGGCTTGACTATCAAGCTCATAAGTGATATCAAGATCAGAATATAATCCGCCCCGGGCGCCGATCTCCGCCGGGGGATGGATGGATTCCGTTGCACACTGATGAAAGGTAGTGCTCGCAAATGGATCCATTGACTCTTCTCCGCCCCACCTTTCAAATGTACGAGTCGATGCACTAGTCTCTACTATCCATTGGAGGCAAGATGGAGAAAAAACCCTTCAAACCCTATGTCCCCGCAGAAACGGGGTTGGCCGAGCTCACCATAAAGGCCATGATCCTGGGCGTGCTCATGGCGGTCGTTCTCGGAGCCGCCAACGCATACCTGGGCATGAAAGCCGGCCTCACGGTGGCGGCGACCTTTCCCGCCGCGGTCGTGGCCATGGCCGCCCTGAGGCCTTTCAAGGGGACCATACTCGAGGAAAACATAGCGCGAACCACCGCCTCGGTGGGAGAGGCGCTGGTGGCCGGTGCGATCTTCACGCTGCCCGCGTTCGTCATAAGCGGCGTGTGGGATACGCTGGATTACAAGGATTCGACGCTCATCATGTTCGTCGGCGGCACCCTGGGCGTTCTTTTCATCGTGATGCTGAGAAGAACTCTCGTCGAAGACGCCGAGCTCCCCTTCCCGGAGAGCGTGGCGGCCGCCGAGATAGTCAAGGCGGGGCAGGGCGGACAAACGGGAGCCGGGTACGTGTTCGGAGCGATGGGTTTCTCGGCGCTGTGGGAACTGCTTCGCAATGATTACGGCGTGAAACTCGTCGGCGACAACGTCACCAGGGCGCTTGCCTTCGCGTCGAGCAAGATCGAGATTCTCGGCAACAAGTTGACTTACAACGGCGCGCTCCTCTTGCAGACGCCGTCGGCTTCTCCGGCTCTTCTCGGCGTGGGTTACATAGTCGGCTTGAGGGTCGCAGCCGTGCTCTTCGCCGGCGCCGTCTTCGGGTGGTGGCTCCTCGTTCCTTTGGCGGTCTTTCTCAGCCCGCAACTGGCGAGCCAGCAGGGTACGACCGATTGGTACGCCTTGTCCAACGCGGTGTGGAAGGCTCAAGTCCGCCCGTTGGCCGTGGGAACCATGATCGTCGCCGCTTTCTACACCCTCTTCAAATTGCGTAACTCGCTCATGGGAGGGATCTCGAAGGCTTTCAGCGATCTCAACGCCGCCAAGTCCGGCACCAAGACGCTCAATCGCCTGGAAAAAGATCTCGATTTCAAGAAAGTGATCGGCGGGATAATTCTCCTCGCGATCCCGATGTTCCTTCTCTACAAGTATTTCAGCGGTTCCTTCGGGGGTTCGATCGTTCTGACCGTCGTGATGATCGTCCTCGGTTTCCTCTTCTCCGCCGTCGCCGGGTACCTGGTGGGTCTCATCGGCTCGTCCAACAACCCGATAAGCGGGCTCACCCTGAGTACCCTGCTGATCTCGGCGGTGCTCATGGTGGCGCTGGGGATCACGGGCACCAAGGGAGTCATGGCCGTGCTGGGCATCGCGGGAGTGATTTGCTGCGCCGCAGGGATCGCCGGAGACATGACCCAGGATCTCAAGGTCGGGCACATTCTCGGGGGCACCCCGTGGAAGATGGAGATCGCGGAGATCATCGGAGTGATATTCGCATCGCTCGTCCTCGTGTTCCCGCTCATCGCCATGGACAAGGTCTATCATATAGGCAGCGCCGCGTTGCCGGCTCCCCAGGCGGGCCTCATGGCCTTGATGTCACAGGGAATAGTGGGGGGCGAGATGGCCTGGCCGCTCGTGCTCGTCGGCATCTTCATGGCGATCGCGCTCATTCTCATAGGAGCGCCTTCTCCCATGCTCATCGCGGTCGGTATGTACCTGCCCTTCACGTCCACCGCCGCGATTTTCCTGGGCGGCATCATCAAGTACATAATGGAAAGAGCACTTGCCAAGGGGGGAGTGGACAAGGAGGGCACGGTGAGAGCGGAAAACACGGGCGTCCTGCTCTCATCCGGTTTGATCGCCGGAGAATCACTGATGGCGGTGATTCTCGCCTTCGTCGTGCTGGGCAAGACCCTGCACGGCGGCGAAGCAAAGGCGCTCGTGCACATCGCGGACAGCTCCGGACTGGGCATGCTGGTTTTCCTCTTGGTGGGATTCCTGCTCGTGCGTTATCCGGTTCGTTCTGCGTTCGGCAAGGATAAGTCGTAAATCGACGAGAGGGTGTCACGGGTTGAGGCCCCGCGCCCGTAAAGAAGCCTGTGCGAGCGGAAGCGATCCCAGGATCGCTTCCTGCTTCTCGGGCCCGAAGCAATCGAGGTGGGCTTGCGTTCGAAGAAACATAGGACAGCGGAAGAAGCCCGTAATCTCCTCGATATGGTGCCGGAGCGTAAGCGGCCGTTCGCCAAGAGGGAAGATGGAACCGTCGAGGTGATCATTCCACGCTACGGCGAAGGACGCGTGGGCAAGATCCTGTCACGCTTCCTCAAGGACGAGCCGGTGCGTCTCAGATTGGATCGCATAGGCACGACGGCGTGGGAACTCTGCAACGGCTCCAATTCCGTGATGGCCATAGGTGAGCATCTGAAGAAGTGTTTCGGTGACGAGGTGGAACCAGTCTACGACCGGCTCGCTCTCTTCTTCATGCAAATGGAGAATAGAGACTTGATAGACTGGAAGACTCGGTGAGGCCGGTTCCATACTCTCGGTTTGGCGGATCAAGGCGTTTCCCGGCCGCTCAGGCGGCGGGGGGTAGAATGGAGAACGATCATGGTGGGCAAGGAACTGGATAAAGTAATAGGCGGAATCGACAAGTATCGTGACGAAGCGATAGAACTCGAAACGCGGCTTTCCGCGATCCCCGCGCTGGGGCCGGAGAACGGCGGCGAGGGTGAGGCGGAAAAGGCGGAGTATCTAAAGAAATACCTGGGCAAGCTGGGACTCGAGGTCCGCGAATACAACGCGCCGGACAAGAGAGTGGCGAGCGGTTACCGGCCCAACCTGGTCGCCGTCCTCGAAGGAAGGCGCAAGTCCCCCGTGCTCTGGATCATGTCGCATACCGACGTGGTGCCTCCGGGTGATCTCAGCAAGTGGACTGGAGATCCGTGGAAGGTGCGCGTGGTCGGCGACAAGCTGATCGGCAGGGGAGTCGAGGACAACCAGCAAGGTATAGTTTCATCCATACTCGCCGTGAAGGCATTCAAGGACGCCGGCGTGACCCCGGAGATACCGATCGGCCTCGTCCTCGTCGCCGACGAGGAAACGGGCAGCCATTTCGGAATAAACTATGTTCTCGAGAAGCACAAGAAGATCTTCAGCAAGGAGGATCTCATCATCATCCCCGATGCTGGTGATCCCAAGGGCACGATGATAGAGGTAGCCGAAAAGAGCATTCTCTGGATAAAGTTCAGGCTGCTCGGCAAACAAACCCACGGCTCGACCCCGGAAAAGGGCGTCAACGCCCACAAGGCGGGTTGCTACCTTGTGACGCGCATGGAGTCGCTCTATTACAAGTTCCGCAAGAAGGACAAGGTGTTCGATCCCCCCATCTCGACTTTCGAACCGACGAAGAAGGAGGCGAACGTCCCCAACGTGAACACGATTCCGGGCGAGGACGTTTTCTACTTCGATTGCAGGGTGCTGCCCAACTACAAGCTCACCGACGTAATAAAGGCGGTCAAGGCGATAGTCCGCGAGACCGAGAAGAAGTTCAAGGTGAAGATCGAGATGGACTATCCCCAGATGGAGTCCGCCGCTCCCCCTACTCCCATAGATGCCCCCGTGGCGTCGGCGATCGCCAGAGCGATGAAGGGTCTGCGCAGGCGACGCACGAAAACCATGGGCATAGGCGGTGGAACAGTGGCCAAGTTCTTCCGTGACGCCGGTTATTACTGTGCGGTCTGGTCGACGATGGATGAGACCGCGCACGATCCGGACGAATCGGCGCGGCTGCCGTTCATACTGGAAGACGCCAAGGTCTTCGCCTACATCGCTCTGGGCGGATGATCCGGTTGCATCGACTGTCGCCCAGCTGATTCCTGCAAGATCGAGTTGAAGTGGATCCCGACAGGGGTTAACTTGCGATCATGAAACCCTTGATGGTGTTCTGTGACGAAAAGGGCCGCGTGATGGATCATCCCGGCTTGCTTCTCGCGGGGATGGACGGCCCCGAGGCCGAACTCCTCGATGCGGGCTCGCTCATCCCATTGCCCAGGGGAAGCGACCTGATGATGCTCCCCGGGCGCACCCCTATCGGGATAGATCCCGAGACGGGGAAAGCGGTGGAATTCGCGGTGTACAAAGGCAAGAAAGTCTTCGCCGCCGCAGCCTTCCTGGCGCCGGCCCATACCCAGACGCACAGGGCCGCTTACGAGCGCGACCCGGGAGCCCCGGCGCTGCCGTTGTACGCGTACACGGCGGTCGGCTACATGAAGGGCAGGTTCTACGCCGCCGGCTTCCGGGTCGATCCGGATCGCAGGCAGGATCCCTGGCGGTTTCCCTACGAGCGGATCGAGGCCGGCGTGAAGAAGACCATCGCCGCCGTCCCCGGCAACCGGCTCGTCGAGCAGCTCAGGAAATGCGCTCTCGAGTACTGTTGCCGGGCCGCCCAGAATTTCTTTCTCGGCAGATGGGAAGCGCCGCTCCCGGTGAGCGGTGTATGCAACGCCCGGTGCGCCGGGTGCTTGTCACTCCAGAAGGACGGCACCTTCAGGGCGTCTCACGATCGGCTGTCGGTCGCGCCGACGCCCGAGGAGATATCCGAGGTGGCCCTCATGCACATAGAGCGGGTCGATGAGGCGGTGGTCAGTTTCGGGCAGGGATGCGAGGGGGAGCCGCTTCTAGAATGGGAGATACTCGAAAAAAGCATAAAGTCGATAAGAAAGAAAACCGATAAAGGAACGATAAACTTGAACACAAATGCAAGCCTGCCCGAAGCGGTGGCCGCGCTGGTGGATTCCGGCCTCGACAGCATGCGGGTGAGCTTGAACAGTTTCAGGGAGGATCTCTATACCGCCTACTACAGGCCGAGCGGTTACACGCTCAACTCCGTGCTCGACTCCATGGAAGGGGCGAAGCGGAGGGGCTGTCATATTGCAGTGAATCTCCTTGTCTTTCCAGGGGTTACGGATACCGAGCGGGAGCTGGGTGCTGTCACCGCCGCACTCGAACGGATCGGCTTCGATATGATCCAGATGCGCAATCTCAATATCGATCCGGACGTCTATGCCGGGGTCCTTCCCGAGGGTTCTCTCGGGAAGGGATTGGGTGTAAAAGCGTTCATGAACAGGCTTTCTGAGTCGTTTCCAAGCCTCGCGTTCGGGTATTTCAATCCTCCCAAAGAAAGATTCGGGCGGAGGTGACTTTCCGGAAACCGGGCCCCGGACGGCCCGACCGGAATTTTCCACCCGGAAGGTGAACTATCGCTTGACAAAAATGCGTTAATCGTTTAGTATACGATTACGTTCTTTTCAAAAAAAGGGGTGATCATGCAAGGAATAGCTTTCGGACCTACGATTCGACTCTTGAGGCAAGCGAAGGGGATCAGCCTGCGCGAGATGGCCAGAAAACTCGGGGTGTCGCCCGCTTTCCTCAGCCAGATCGAAGCGGGCAGGCAGCACAAGATACCCAAGGCCAGGATCGTGCAAGTGGCCAAGATGCTGGGCGTTTCGGAAGGATACCTGCTCGGTACCGCCCACAGGATACATCCCGAAGTGGTGGAATTCCTGAGGCAGATGCCTGAAGCGGCTGAATTCATGATTACGGCGATGCGGGAGGGCTTGGGAGGAGAAGACTTCGCCAGGCTCCGCGAGGCCATTGCGGAGAGCACGCATAAGCGACCCATAAGAAGGGCGAAAGTATCCGCCAAGGGCAAGAGAAAAAAGATCGGGAGAACATCTGATTCCAGCCTGGAGGCATATCTCGAGCCATCCCTCTGTCTCAGCGGGGTGGGAGTGCAGAACAAGTCGAGGTTGTTTCAGAGATTCGTCAAGCTCGTCACCAAGAAGAACAAGTGGGTGAGTGCGGACGAGCTCCTCGAAGCCCTGGAGGCGAGAGAGAGGCAAGCTCCCACGGGAGTCGGCGGGGGTGTCGCCATCCCGCATGCCTTCTTCGAGGGATTCGAGCATCCCGTGGTGGGGGCGGTTCAGCTCCGAAGATCGATTCCCTACGGTGGAGCGGGAGACGACGAAAAAGTAAGGACCGTGTTCTTTCTCATCGGTGATGAGAACAAGCCCGAGGAGCATATATCCAATCTCGCCAGGATCGCGCGCCTGTGCTCGGATGCGACCTTCTTGCAGGAATTCAACAAGGCCAGGACACACAGGGAGTTGTACAAGACCATCATACGATGGGACCAGAGGATAAGCAGAAATTGATCTTTTCTGAAGGAGATTGTCATGGGAAGACAAGGCCAATTGGATCTCCTGCTCAAGCTCCACGAGCTGGAGAGGTCGCTGAGAAAAAAGCGGGGCAAGGAAAAGGAAAAGCTCAAGAAACGTATCGATCAGCTCGGCAGCATGATCGATCCATGGGTCTTGAAGCACTATCGCCGGATGAAGATCCCTTTCGGGGAATTCAGGAACAGGACGTGTTGGGGTTGCGGGATGATTTATCCCAAGACGCATGTCCATTGCCGCCCCAGCATGGGTGACATCAGGCTTTGCGAAAGCTGCGGCAAGATTCTCCTCTTGATCGACGAGGAGAACGACGTCAGGAAAGCCGCAAAATCGTCGCCGGGTTGATACCTGGACAATTATTCAACTTCGTTGCGGGATTGCAGGGAGGGAAAATGATTGATGTGCGGTATCTTCATTTCCCCTCCCTGCCTATATACAAGGGGGGTATTATTCTTTGTATAGGGCTTTTATAGCACCCCAACTGGTGTCCTGCGATTTTACCGTGCACTCAGTGGGAGAGTAGATGATAACGGTGATATCGTGAACCTCTCCCCATGCACCTTGAGTCAAGAAGCCCGATTGGCAATTCGTCGGCTCGAGGAAGCTGGGATATTCCGCTGGCAGGGTACCTGAATTTGTATCCCCGAAATACTCCGCATTGCTGATACTGTATGTAAAACAATTAGAATAGGCCGTGAAATGGCCTTGCAGGGAAATGTTCGAGTTTATGCCTGTAAGCACGTAATCTTGGTAGATGTGATCGGAAGTTACATTGAACTCATCGATATCTGCATTGTAATCCTCTCCATTACCCCAAGATCCGGTCTGGGAAAACCATATATGGCCGCCGGTATAAGAGGTCTCATACCTGATTATTCCCGTGCCGTTTGTTCGTGTGTCGAATACGATGGTCGGTGGAGCCGAGATGGAGGGACACCAAACTCTCCATTCGGTGCCGAGTAATGAGCCGTTCCAGGACATTGCGTGGATAGTATTGCCTATGACACCTCCTGAATACGGCGGACCATTCCATGATTCACTGTAATGACCAATAAGGACCTGGCTAAGGCTGGATTTATATACTCCGGTAAGTGGTGCGCCTGCGAGAGCGACGCTGGCAAAGAAACATAGTAGCAGTAAGGTAGCAATAGACCTCATGTCATCCCCTCCTTGTAAAAGACCGTTCACTTCAAGTTACTTCAGGATCAATATTTAAAAATGCTCTTTATCACCCCCCATGAAACAGGATTGGTTTCGATATTGTAGATGACTCTCACAATCCCGTTATTAGTTGTGTGGCTGATACTCGTGTTGTTACCGTCTCTTATCTCACTCGCCGCTATCGTTACATCAGTGATCCCAAGGTTCACGGCATCGAAAGTAAGAGTAAAGATAACTCCATGACCCCTTGTTGGTGTGCCAAGTATGGCGCCATTGACTTGGACATGATCGCCGTTCCCTGGATTCAGCCAGTGGAAGAAAGTGGGATGGCCGGCATTCAAGGGAAACGATCCTTCATCGACGCTGCTGATTTTGATCACAAGACTGTCAAAAGATATGGTGATGTTGTAACCCATTATATCAGTGGAATCCGAAGTCACACATACCTTCAATTGAAATGCAGTATCCTTGATGACCATGGTGTCGGCGGGCGCGATATATACTTGAGGCGCACTGATCGCAGGAACGATCCGGAATGCTATCGAAGCGATAAATATCAGGGAGCTGCTGAGTCTTATTCGTTTCATGTCACTCCAAAGATTACTTGATCAAGACGAGTTTCGTTTTGTATACCTCGTAACTTGTTCTCGCTATTGCAAAATAAACTCCGGATGATACTTTCTTGCCGTTTTCGTCTTCACCGTCCCAGGTTAGTGCCTTTTTGCCGGGTGACATCGTTCCTTCATAAAGCATCCGAACCATCCGGCCGCGATTGTTATAAATAGCAATCTTCACTCTCGATCGAGAGTGATTTTCATCGCCGAAAGGCCGCCAGAACGTTATGGTCGTCGGCGGGTTGAACGGATTGGGGTAGCTTTTCAGCCACCCGCGTTGTATGGGTTCCGGCTTAATGCCCGTTGGGAAACCAATGAAGATCCAGGCATTCGGGTCCACGACGGGGTTGTATTCGATGCGGTTGATGTCCCATAGTTTGAGTGAAACAATCCGGATCGAACAAGAACCAACGTTGTCGGTCCTGAAAATGAATCTTACCAGCTCTCCCGGTGGAAGAAAATAGGTTTGGTATCCAAGCAAGCAATCGACCGCCGAGGCGGTATCGGGCGCGATAATCGTGCTGTTGAAAAATGTTGGGGAGCCGGAATCTCTAAAAAGACCTCCTTCTTCGACCGAGATCAATGTTACCAGGGAACTATTGAATGAAACTTTGCATTCCATGCATGCCAAAGAATCATAGGAACTGGCTACGCGCACCTGAAGAGTACAGAGCTCGGTCGGCGTCAGGAAGCTGCTTTGCGGAGACAATGAGACTTCGGCATTGCCGTCGGCGGCCAGGCAGCGGGATACCGCTTCTAAATGACTGGTTGCTACGGCAGGCAAGAAATTAACATAGCCCAACGCAAAGACACATGAAAAGATCAATTCTCGGATGCGATGTCGCAATTGTTCAACACCTCTTGCCGTGTGTGGGAGGCGTAGGTGGCGCCTCCCACACTTAGGAGTTGCGGCTGTTATTTAATCAATACCATCTTCCTGGCTGAAGAAGTGTAATCGGCGGTCTTGATCCTGTAGAAGTAAATGCCTGCAGGCACTCCGACTCCTTGGGCATTCGTGCCGTTCCAGTCGACGCTGTAACGCCCCGGCTCTTGATGTCTATCGACGAGCTTACAGACAAGCCTTCCTGTGACATCGTATATACTCAATGTTACCCTGCCGCTATTCGCCACATCATATGTAATCGTGGTGGTTGGATTGAACGGGTTCGGGTAATTCTGGAAGAGACTGGAGATCGACGGGATAAAGGGTTTCTTGAAATCATCGCCGACGATGATTTCTTCCTTTACGTTGTTTATGTCTCTAATGTCGATTTTTTCGAACTTGACGGAAAGCTCTTTGCCCGTGCCTGAGTCGAGTACGATCGTGGCGATTTCTCCGGAACCTTCGATGGGCTTTCCGATTCCCAGAGCCGCCACGTTGATGTCCAACTTCCCTTTCTCGGCAGGGAGAACTCCGAAGAAGTGCTCTCCTTTTCCGGATAGGAAGTGACCCTGCTTGACACTCACGAGGTTGTTGTCCAGCCCGTAATCGACGATGAGATGAATACCCTTGAGAGTCTCTGATTTGTTCTCCAGCATGATGGCTATCGTGGTGTTCTTACCATCGCTCTCTTTGGCGAGGATCTTGAAAGATACGAGATCGCTCATCGGAACGGGTGACGATGCGGCGATGTATCCACTGGTTCCGGATGGCGTTACATTCCCGTAATTCATTGCAAAGATCATGAGATCCTCGAAATCTATGACATCGTCCGGTTCGGGTATACCGAAGCGAGACATGTCGTCGGTCGGACCGAAGTCGCTTTCAGGAATGAATCCGCCTTGTCCGTCCACTGTTCCGAATGTTCCTGAGAAAGTAACCAGGTCGCTTGCATCGACCGTGCCCGTTGAATCTATATCTCCCAGCCAGTAATTCGTCGCACGATCGGCGGCTCCGGAATCGAACGAAGAATAATTGCCCGCGAGATCATAGGCGAAGGCTGCGTAATAATAGATGTCTCGCGGATTGACCGGGTCGTCATCGTACGATTCGGCATTCGTCTGAACGACCAAGTCGCCGACCGTATTGTTCGCAGGGTAGGGTGGCGCTGGTGCAGCGTACTGAGGGTAGTCCTTCCAACTCACTCTGCGTATCTCGACCTTGTCGAATGTGGGATCGCCGGTCGGGTTGGTCCACGTCAGATGAACTTTGTCGTGCCCCGGCAGGGCGACGAAGTTGGACGGCGGGCTGGGTGCTACGGTGTCTTTATAGAACTGCCAGCTGTATGTATCCGGCGTGCCTTCACCGTTCCAGTTGCCGGCATCGTCTTTGACGCGGAAATAGACGGTGTGCGACCCCTCGGAAAGACCGCTGAAACCCGGGAGGGTCCAGCCGTCACTGTCCCAAGCAGTCGTATCAATGCCGCTGAATACCGGCTGCCAGCCGTTGGCATCGACCTGATATTCAGCAAGATCGAGATTTAAGTCGTCATCGAACCCGAAGTTGGCAAAGGTTGGAGCACTGTTGTAATAGTGTCCCTGCGGTTCGGCGATGGCTTCCATGGTGGGCGCCGTGCAGTCTACTTGAATGGAACCATTAGTGCCGTTGGTCGCTATCTGCTGGTTATTGGGATCCCGCACTTGTCGGTGATGGCTATTGCACTCGTCCCCTCGCCTACCGGGGTGAGGGCGATCGAGAAGAGATCGCCGCTTCCCGTGGCGCCGGAGCTTCCGCCGAGTATTGCACAGGAAACCGAGTAACTCCCGCCGCCATTGTCGACGACGAAGAACTGGGTGGTCCCCGCAGAACTGAGTAAGGAACCTTCAGTGATGTCCGTGGCGGGGTTGCTTATGGTCGCAACGGTGGTATCGATCGAGAAAGTCACGTCGAATCCGCGCACTTGCTCGGGTATTCCTGTAGCAGTGTATTGGATCGTGAAGGAAGTGCTTGTTGAACAATTGGTGATTGCGTATCCCGGAACAACGCTGATCTCGGGAGCCAGCCAGGGAGTGAAATCAATGTAGTCGGAAACCGGAGCCCCCTGTCCGAAAGGATTCGACAAAGGATGGTATGGTCCGGTGGCATCACCCCACCAGTTGTTTTCCGCGTTAACCGTGATGTAGGCGGCATTGGATTCCATGCCGTATGATGTGCAATCGGTAATTAGATTGTTGTTCGCGGAGATGCTCGTGAATACTCCGACATCACAGCTTGACTGACACTGATAATACTCGAACCCGATATCGAATCCGTCGATCGTATTGTTGTTCGCCGTGAATGTCAGGTCGTCGGGCCCCCAGCCGGCATCGGCTTCGATACCGTACGTGGCAGAGTTGTCGGTCCCGCTGAACGTTATCGTATTGCCGGAAGCTTCGACGCTGAGAAGCGCCGTTGCCCCCGTCGATGAACCCAGCCGGCCGGAGACTTTGGAAGGTGACGCGGGAGCGTCGAATGGAGAAGCTTTGACGCCTGAAGGATCGGTGGCTATGATACCCCATGCGTATACACCGATCTTCTCGATGGTCAGGTTGTTGTTGTTTATCAATCCTGCGCCGTCGTAGTTGTATACTCCCACGTGGCCGTTGCTCACCGTGTTGTTGTTGATATCCAGGTCGGCATAATAGTTGAGTATGCTGGTCGCAACCCACTTTGTGGAAGCGTAAGTGTTGTCATAGGCGATTCCGGTTACGGTGTTGTTGGCGACCGTTCCGGTTCCTTGGTCCGCCCATACTTGAACGCCGTTTTGTGCGGTGATATCGGTCGGGCCATAACCTGTGATGACGTTGTTTTGTACATCGACCGCCAATGGAGTGGTTGCAGACGCATTCAAGGCTATAGCGTTTTTCTGGAAGCCGGAAAAGGTGTTTCCCAGAACGGAAAGAGTCCTCGATACGGCGTCGTCGTTATAAGCGTACAATGCGACACCATGTTGAGCGCCACTGAATGGAGTATCCCGTACATCGAGAATGGCACATCCGCTTACGGTGCCGCCGGCGTTCCTGAAGCCGATGCCGATGAAACGATAATTGGCGTTGCCTTTGCCGGCGCCGTCGACTGTTAGATTTTGCACCGTGACATTGCCCGCATCATGAATATAGACGATGGGGAAATTGTCCGCGCTTGTCGTGAATTTCTTGGTGAGGGTGTTGGGGGATTGGATCACGGTTGTCGACCCAGCCCCGGATATCGTAACGTCCTTTGTTATCTCAACCTGTTCTATGTAATTGCCGGATGCAATATCGATGACATCGCCTGAGACGGACTGGTCTACGGCATTTTGTACGTAACAGTAGTGGTCGTTGGCGAGATTCCAATCCATCTTCATGAAACCGATTTCGGCGTCGCTGTACGAGGTGCCGCTGGTTTCAGTGGTGAAGAAGAGCCAAAGATCAGCACCATCGAAGAATCCGATAGGCCAGTATTCCCACCAATTCGTTCCGCCGTACCCTCCGAAACTCACTCGTTTCTCAGTGGCCCAAGCGCCGGTATACTTTGCTTGAATCAACCACTGTTTATCGCTTCCTCCGTCATAGGGTGCCGTGACTACATAGAGATTCGATCCGTCATTGAAAATACACGGATCATAGAGACCTGCACCCGTAATGGCCGTGGAATGCCAGGTGAAACTTGGGCTGGCACCGGCTGCTGCCGAGTATACCTCGATGTCGCCCGTGCCGTCTTCTATGCTCACCACATAGAGTGTCGATCCCATCAATGTGATCTTGGGCATGTTGTCATTGCTGATATCGATCTTCGAGCTCAGGTTCACTCCATCCCACGTGTAGCAATCTGAGCTTCCGTCCGTTGAC
>CAYXEN010000056.1:0-18649 GCA_964464035.1 uncultured bacterium
TTCGTCACGATAATCAATTAGAGCTTGAATAATCATAGGCCGCGGGTCCTGTCGGCGATCTCACCCCACCGTGCTCGCTGGCGCTGCGCGCGGCGGGGGCCCCGAATCGCCGCCACCCGCTGCTTGAGTTGCGATCCCAAGCCCTCACCCGTTCTTCGCGCACGAGGCATGCTCGGCGGCCTTCTCCAGCCTCTCCACCGTCTTCCCCCGCCCTAGCAACTGGATCACCGAGAAAATATCCGGCGACACCGTCTTCCCCGTAAGCGCCACCCGGCACGGATGAATCAGGTCGCCCGCCTTCACTCCCAGCTCTTCCGCCAGCGCCCGCACCGCGTTCTCGATCCCGCTCCGGCTGAAATCCTCGAGCTCCCGCATCACGTCGGCCAGCTTCTTGAGCAAATCCGCCGCCGCGGGCGTGCCGAGGTAACGCTCGTAGGCCTCCTCGTCCCTCTCGTAGTCGTCCTTGTAGAAATACCTGAGAAGCCGCGGCGCTTCCCCCGCGACCTTCAGGCGATTGCCCATCACCTTGAGGATGATCGCCAGGCGGGGCAACTCTTCGCGGTACATCTCTTCCGAACTGGTCCGCCCCGACGCCGCCCCGTCTTCCTCGCCCCACTCCTTCACGCGGAAATCCGGCGGAAAGACTCCCGCATCCTCGAGCACCTTGTACACCATCGACACCTTGTCCACGAGCTCCATCCGCTTGAAGTGCTCGCCGTTTATGTGGTTGAGTTTCTCGATGTCGAACGCGGCCGGGTTCTTGCTCACTTTCTTGAGCGAGAACTTCTTTATCAGGCTCTCCCTCGTGAAGAACTCCGTCTTGTCGTCGTAGGCCCACCCGAGGAGCGCGAGGTAATTGATGAGTCCGTCGCCCATGTAACCCATCCTCCTGAATTCCTGGACGGAAGTGGCCCCGTGGCGCTTGGACAGGCGGCTCCGGTCGGGGCCGAGTATCATCGGCAGGTGGGCGAACTTGGGGATCTTGTAACCGAGGCTCTTGTATAGAAGCACCTGCTTGGGCGTGTTGGGGATGTGGTCGTCCCCGCGGATCACGTGGGTCACCTGCATCTTCGCATCGTCCACCACCGCCGCGAAATTGTACGTCGGCTTGCCGTCGGTCTTTATCAAAACGAAGTCGTCCAGCTCCTCGTTGTCGAAGGCGAGCCGCCCGCGTACGATGTCGTGGAAGACTGTCTCGCCCTCGGGCATCTTGAAGCGCACCACGTGGGCTGTCCCGGCGTTCAAGCGCTTCGCAACTTCTTCGCGCGGAAGGTTCCTGCACCTGCGGTCGTATTTAGATTCCGCCCCCGTCTTGGCCGCGACGCTTCGCATCTCCTCGAGATCCTCCTTGGTGCAGAAACACGGATACGCGTCGCCGCTCGCGATCAGTCTCTCCGCCTCGGAATGATAGAGCACGAGTCTCGCCGACTGGACGTACGGCCCGAAATCGCCTCCCTTGCCGGGCCCCTCGTCCCAGTCGAGGCCGAGCCACTCGAGGGCGTCGATGATCGACTCGTAGGACTCCTTGGTCGAGCGCAGCGCGTCGGTATCCTCTATGCGGAGTATGAAGACGCCGCCGGTCTTGCGCGCGTAGAGCCAGTTGTAGAGCGCCGTCCTCGCGCTTCCTATGTGAAGATGCCCGGTGGGACTCGGGGCGAATCTCACCCTGACGCCGGACGGGTTCATTTGCGCTTTTTCTCCCACTTCTTCTCGACCTCGTAGCGGGACGCGATATCCAGGAGGGCGGAGTAACCGACGCCGAAGATCTTCTTCGCCGCCGATTCCTCGTCGCTTCCATTCCCGAGTTCGACGGCGAATGCATATAGCTTCCGCGCCCCGAACTTGTCCGCGAGCTTCTCGGTCATCTTGAAAGCGTTGTAGTAGGCTATTCTCGATTGGGCCTTGTCTTTCTCATCCAATAAAACCTTCTCCACCTCGGCGGGAGTCATCTTGAGTTTCATCTGCTTGAACTCACCCAGCTGGTTCACGAGAACGACCTTCTCCTCGGACAGGTACGACGAAAGGCCCTCCTCGAGCCAGCGCGGGGCACGGCCGCTGGAGAGGGTCATTATGGCCCACTGGCATATCTCGTGGGTTATCGCTATCGTGCCGATCCCTCTCTGCCGCAATATGTAGACCGGCGAGAAGATGATCGTGTCCGGCTTGATCTCCGCGTAATACCACCAATCCCTCCCCGTGCGACTGCGATAATGATCCAGGTCGCTGGCGGTGACGAGGTGCAGCTTGTGAACGGGAATGTCGCCGAGCTCCCGCATGAAACGCCGCCGCGCGAACTCGGCTTCCTCGAGGAGGTACATGGCGTGGGTTATCGTCACCTTGCCTGGTGGGTAGTGAACCACGAAGCGGTCGTTCCCGATCACGCCCCCGCGGTCCTCGAAGTACTCGTCCTTAGTGACGCCGAACACTCTCTTCTTCGCACGGAGCGTATCCACGATCGCACCCGGGAGATACTGCATGGGGTCGGCTTTCTTGCCCCCGGCGGTCTCGCCCGCGACCTTGGATCTTCTCGGCTGCTTCGGCAGGTTCTTCTCCTTCTTTCCGCAACCTTGAGCCAGGACCAGACCCGTAACAAGAAAGATCGAGATAATGGATTTGCTTTGAAACATTCCTGTGCCTCTCCTTCTTCGATGACCCGATGCGCGGCGCCGGCCGCCCGTCGGGATTCTCCGTTCAGTGCTTCTTCTTTAGATAAGGCATGAGAGATCGCACGCGCTCTCCCGCTTTTTCGATCTCGTGATCCGATTCCCTTTCGAGAAGCGAGCGCAATCTCGTCCGGCCGCTTCTCGCCTCCTTCATCCATTGCGCGGCGAAGCGCCCATCTTCGATCTCCTCGAGCACCTTTTTCATGCTCGCCCTGACGGCGGGCGTGATCACTTTGTCTTCCGCGGTGAAGCTGCCCCAGGCGGCCGTCCCGCTTATGAGCCGGCGCATGTACGCGACGCCTCCCTCGTGCATGAGATCGGTTATGATCTTGAGTTCGTGAAGGCACTCGATGTAAGCCACCTCGGGACTGTAGCCTTTCTCCACGAGCGTTTCGAACGCAGCCTTCACGAGGGCGGGAACGCCGCCGCAGAGCACGACCTGCTCGCCGAAGAGGTCCGTGACGGCTTCTTCCCGGAAAGTGGTCTCGATCGCCCCGGCCCCGAGGCACCCGATGAGGGCGGCGTACGATAGTGCCTTTTCCATCGCCCGCGCTCCGGCACCCGGCGCGACGCCGACGAGGCACGGGAGCCCTTCGCCCCGGACGTACATCTTTCGCAGGTAGTCGCCCTGGCCCTTGGGAGCAACGAGAAGGGCGTCGCATCCTTCGGGTGGAAGGATTTCGCCGAAGGCTATCGTGAAGCCGTGGGCGAAGATCAACGCCGCGCCCTTTTCGAGGTTGGGCTCGATCTCCTGCTTGAAGACTTCGCCCTGCACCTCGTCGGGCAGGAGGATCGCAACGGCTTTCGCCCCGGAAACGGCCTCGGCCACGGGGCGAGGCGTGAAACCGTCCTTCTCTGCCCGTTGCCAGCCGCTTCCGCCCTCTCTCGCGCCCACGATCACGCGGGCGCCGGAGTCGCGGAGATTCAAGGCATGGGCGTGCCCCTGGTTGCCGTACCCGATCACGGCGATCGGATCCGAAACCAGGAGGTTTTCCTGGAGATCGTCTGGACGAAATACTCTCATGTCGTTCGCGGGGCTCTTGAAATCCGTCGTTCAGCTACATTTCGACCATCTACCCATTTTACACGAAACCGCCCCCAGGTTCGCCCCTTTTTTGCAGCAGGGACTAGAACCCGCCGGCCTCTTCCCAACCACCCATCAAGCATATTGACATCCCGCCGAACATCCGATAGATTAGGGGGAACAGAAGGACAAGGCGGTGTAGCTCAGTTGGTTAGAGCAGGAGAATCATAATCTTCGTGTCCGGGGTTCGAGTCCCTGCACCGCCACCACTCTTTCTCCACCGCATCTCCCGAAATGCTCTTTTCCTTCCTGCCGGCGAAAGGGCGTCTCCACCGTGAGCGACAGGGCAAAACAGATAGAAAGCTTCACCGAGGAATTCATCAGGCGTGAACGACTCGTCTCGCCCGGCGACAGCGTGCTCGTCGCAGTCTCAGGCGGCCAGGACTCCATGGCCCTTCTCGCCATCCTCCACCGCCTCGCCCCCGGGCTCCAATGCAGCCTCCAGGTGGCGCATTTCGATCACATGCTTCGCGAAGAGAGCGAGCGCGACATGCAAGTCGTCGAGCGCATGGCGCGCGATCTCGGCGTTCCCTTTCACTGCGGCCGATCCGACGTGCGCAAGGCGGCAAGCGAGAGCGGAGACACCATCGAGGAAGCGGCGAGGAAAGCGAGATACCGTTACCTTCGCAGCACGGCCGAGAAGACCGGCGCTTCCCGCATCGCCGTCGGCCACACGCGGGACGACCAGGTCGAAACCGTTCTCATGCGCATTCTCTGGGGATCAGGCATAAGGGGACTCGCCGGGATCCCCTGCAAGCGGGACAAACTCATAAGACCGTTGATACACGCGAGCCGCGAAGACACGAGACGATACTGCATCGAGAGGGGCATCCCTTTCGTAAGCGATCCGTCCAACCGGGACAAGCGTTTCATGCGCAACCGCATCCGCCTCGAACTCATCCCGCTGCTCAAGAGCTCCTTTCATCCCGGCGTGGAGGAGAACATCCTCAACCTCTGCAGCAACGCCCGCACGCTGCTCGAATCGATAAGGCGGAAGACCCGGCCGGCGCTCGAGAGCGCGCTTCGCAAAGAGGCATCCGGGGAGCTCGTCCTCGACATCGCGAAGATCCGCGAGCTGGACGACACCTCGCTCTTCGTCCTCCTCGGCGACGTCTTCTCGGATTACCTGGGCTGCGACATGGATTTCACCAAGATACACTACATGAATCTCTTCGATCTCATGAGAAGAGAGGGAGCGAGCGGAAAGTCCCTCTCCCTGCCCGGGCTCACCGTAAGGAGGGAGTACGACGAACTGGTCATCACGCGCGCCGTCCCGGCGGGGACGATCGATGCCGGGGAATGCGTGAAGCTCTCCTCGCTTCGGCCGATTCGAAAAGGCCTGAAGGTGCCGGGCACGACGAAGGCGGGCGGCGTCACGATAAAGGCCCGGGTCATTCCCCGCGAGTCGATCGCACCCGGCGAACTCAAGGCCACCGGCGGAACCGCTTTTTTTTCGCTGGACAAGATCACGCCTCCCGTCATATTGCGTACACCGGAGCCGGGAGACAGGATGCGCCCGTTCGGCATGAAGGGATCGAAGAAATTGAGCGACATATTCACCGACAGGAAGATTCCCGCCCGCAGGAGGGCGGGCACCTTCGTCATCGCCGACGCGCGAGAGATCATCTGGCTCGTGGGTGTGGCGACGAGTGAATCCTTCCGGGTGACGCCGAGCACGAGAAACGTTCTCAAAATCACCGTCACCCGGGAATAAAAGGCGGAACAATGTGTAAAAAGGATCACGATCACGACGAATTCTCGCCCGGCGAGGTCATCGTCACGGCGGACGAGCTCGCACGAATCGTCAAGCGCCTCGGCCGGGAGATATCGGCCGACTACGTGAACAAGAACCCCATACTGGTCAACCTCCTGAAGGGGGGCGTCGTCTTTCTCGCCGATCTCATAAGGGAACTCAGCATTCCCCACCAAATCGACTTCATGAGCGTCTCGAGCTACGAAAACGGAATGAGCTCGAGCGGCGTGGTGAGAATCGTCGAAGACCTGAGCGCAAACATCGAGGGAAGAGACGTACTCATAGTGGAAGATATAATAGACACCGGCACGACTCTGGCATATATTGAAAATATGTTGAGGTTACGCTCCCCGAGGAGCCTGGAGGTGTGTACCCTCCTCAAGAAGGAGACGCCTCTAAATCGTGGAGCATCAATCAAGTACATAGGCAGGACGATCCCGGACTTCTTCGTGGTCGGCTACGGGCTGGATTACCAGGAAAAATTCCGGTATCTGCCGTACATAGCGAGGCTCGTCGGCGAGAAGGATGTATCATGAACGATAATAGAGACTTCCGAAAGAGGCCGATTCCATCGCCCAAGCCGGGCATGGGGAGACCCCCGAAACCGCTCAAGGCCATGGCGTTCTGGGTGATACTGGTCATCGTGCTGCTCATTGCATTTCAGATGTTCGAATCGCAAAAGACTCCCGTGTACCGCATCTCGTATTCCGAATTCATGAAGCAAATCGATTCGGGCAACATAAAGAAAATCGTGATAAAGGGCCTCGAAGCCAAGGGAAGTTTCGTGAACCCCGCCGAGATTCCCATGGGCGCAACGGAGGAGAGCAAGCGCATCATGAGGGTGGAAAACTTCACTCTCATCCTCCCCGCCGAGGACAAGGACCTGCCGCAGAGAATACTCAAGACCAACGAGAACGCGATCATAGAGGGGCAGATCCCCGGGGGAAGCCTCTGGGTCAAGATTCTCAGTTCCGGCCTGCCGCTTCTGCTCATCGTGGGGCTCTGGCTGCTCATAATGCGCCAGATGCAGGTGGGCGGGAACCGGGCTTTCAGCTTCGGCAAGAGCCGCGCGAGGGTCTTCGGGGGAGACCGCCCGCGGGTCACCTTCGAGGACGTGGCCGGGGCCGACGAGGCCAAGGAGGAACTGCAGGAGATAATCGAGTTCCTCAAGGACCCCAAGAAATTTCAGCGCCTGGGGGGAAGGATTCCCAAGGGGGCCCTCCTTCTCGGCGCGCCGGGAACGGGCAAGACTCTCCTCGCCAAGGCCGTGGCCGGTGAGGCGAACGTCCCCTTCTTCTCCATGAGCGGGTCCGATTTCGTGGAGATGTTCGTCGGCGTGGGCGCGAGCCGCGTACGCGACCTCTTCGAGCAAGGCAAGAAACACGCCCCCTGCATCCTCTTCATTGACGAGATCGACGCCGTCGGCAGGCACAGGGGCGCGGGCCTCGGCGGCGGACACGACGAGCGCGAGCAGACGCTCAATCAGCTCCTCGTCGAGATGGACGGTTTCGAGAGCAACGAGGGAGTGATTCTCCTCGCAGCCACCAACCGCCCCGACGTCCTCGATCCCGCATTGCTCCGGCCAGGCCGTTTCGACCGGAGGATCGTCGTAGACATGCCCGACGTGCACGGCAGGGAAGGAATCCTCAAGGTGCACACGCGAAGGATCCCGCTCGCCGACGACGTCGACCTCTCGATCCTGGCACGCGGCACACCGGGCATGAGCGGAGCCGACCTGGCGAACATGGTGAACGAAGCGGCTCTTCTCGCCGCCCGCTACAACCGCGACAAGGTCACCATGGAAGAGTTCGAGGAAGCGAAGGACAAGATCCTACTCGGTCCCGAGAGGAAATCACGCATCATAAAGGACGACGTGAAGCGTCTCACCGCCTATCACGAGGCGGGGCACGCAGTAGTGGGAGCCCAACTGGAATACTCCGACCCGGTGCACAAGGTGACGATAATGCCCCGGGGGAGAGCGGCGGGAATCACCTACTTCCTCCCGGAGGAGGACAGGGACGAAGTCTCGAAGGACTGGTGCCTGGACACGATAACTCAATCCCTGGGCGGCAGGGTGGCCGAGCAACTGGTGCTCGACAGGCAGGGCAGCGGGGCGCAGCGCGACATCGAGATGGCGTCGAAGCTCGTGCGCAAGATGGTGTGCCAGTGGGGAATGAGCGAGAAGCTGGGGCCGATATCCTTCGGCGAACGCGAAGAACAGATCTTCCTCGGCCGCGAGATAAGCCAGCACCAGGACTACAGCGAGCACACCGCCCAGGAGATAGACGAAGAGGTGAAGCGGATCATCACGGAGTGCTACGAGCGGGCGAGGAAGATCCTGGAAGACAACCTGGACAAGCTCCACGCCGTCGCGGACGCCCTCCTGGAACGGGAAACCCTCGTTCGCGAAGAGATCGAAATGCTGCTCGCAGGCAAGGAGTTGCCGCCGATGAAAAAACGGCCCCACGCCGAGGACGCCCGGCAGGAAGTCCCGGCTCAGGAAGAAGCATCCAAGCGAGCGGAAGAGTTCCCTCGGAAGGCGCCTCCCTTCGCCGAACCCGACACGAGCACGGCAGACTGAACTCCTATGGTCGAAAT
Organism: uncultured bacterium; assembly: GCA_964464035.1. GTDB lineage: Bacteria > Krumholzibacteriota > Krumholzibacteriia > WVZY01 > WVZY01 > CAYXEN01. The sequence goes on from CAYXEN010000056.1 coordinate 8,099, forward strand.
CAAGCAGATGGAAACAAGGCGCCTGCTGCCTTGCAGGGGGATGTCCCTGGCTCTCAAGCGTACACCCCTCGTAATGGGGATCGTCAACGTCACCCCGGATTCTTTTTCAGACGGCGGTGAATTCCTCGCCGTGGACAAGGCGATCGAGCACGCCAGGCGCCTAGCCGAAGAGGGCGCCGACATCATCGACATCGGCGGTGAATCCACCAGGCCGGGATCCGACCCGGTCCCGGCGGACGAAGAAATGAACCGCGTGCTTCCGGTCGTCGAGGCGCTCGTGCCCGAAACGAGGATCCCCATATCCATCGACACCAGAAAGCCCGAAGTCGCCCGCGCCGCCCTCGAAGCGGGATGTCACATCGTGAACGACGTGAGCGCGTGCGCGGACGGGACGATGGCGGAAGTGATCGCGGCCTTCGACGTCCCGGTCGTCATCATGCACATGCGGGGAGACCCGAAGACCATGCAGGTGAATCCCCGCTACGAGGACGTCGTCTCCGAAGTCAAGGAATTCCTCCGCGAGAGAGCCGAGCGGCTCATCGCCGCCGGCGTCAAGGAAGACCGGATCATAATCGATCCCGGCATAGGCTTCGGCAAGAGGTTCCGCGACAACCTCGAGCTCATAAAGAACATTGCACAAATCCGTTCCCTCGGATATCCTGTACTCGTGGGTGCTTCCAGGAAGAGGTTCCTCGGGGAGGTCCTCGACGCCGAAGTCGACGAGAGGCTGTACGGGAGCCTCGCCGTTGCGGCCCACTGTTACTTCGCCGGCGTGGATATCATCCGAGTCCACGACGTGAGAGCGACACGGGAAATCCTGGCGGTGCTCGACGCACTGTCCCACCCGGAAGATTACTCGGCCGAGTGGTAGTTTTTCATCAACCCTTCACCTGCTTGCAAAATGGGCTACCTCACCACTGATCTCATCGTAGACGCCATCGACGTCCTGATCGTCTTCTTTCTCCTGTACAAGCTCTTCGCCCTCATGCAGGGAACGAGGGCGGTGCACATGTTCTTCGGGTTGATACTCCTCTTCATCCTCTCGGTCATCGCGCAGTGGTTCAACCTGATCGCGCTCAACTGGATCATTTCGAGTCTGAAGACCGTCTGGGTGATCGCCTTCGTCATAATTTTCCAGCCGGAACTCCGCAGGGCGCTCGCCTCGCTTGGACAGAACCGCTTCATCAGCCGATTCCTGCGCGTCAAGGAAACCGGCTTGATACCCGAGATCACGAGGGCTTGTTCCCGGCTCGCCGACAAGGGCCTGGGCGCACTGATCGTGCTCGAGAAGGACACGGGGCTCAAGAACTTCATAGAGACGGGAACGAAGATAGACGCCAAGGTGAGCGCCGAGCTCCTGGAGACGATATTCACTCCCCCCAGCCCGCTCCATGACGGCGCCGCGATCATTCAGAACGACCGCGTGGCGGCGGCAGGGTGCATCCTTCCCCTCACCCAGGACCAGCGTCTCTCGTCGGCTCTCGGCACGAGGCACCGCGCGGCGATCGGCCTGTCCGAGGAGACGGACGCCATCGTGATCGTCGTTTCGGAGGAAACGCGGACCATATCGTGCGCTCAAGGCGGGAAACTAAAGCGGAAGATAGACATCAACACGCTGCGCAGCGATCTCATAAAGAGCTTCGGCATCACCGGCGAGGAGAAGACCGCGAAGGCGCCTACACCGGCCTAGCGGCGCCGCTCCTTCGCGTCATCGTTCTATTTCTCGTCTTTCTTTTCTTTCTCTTCGGGAACGAGCTTGACCAGCACGGCCCGCTTCTCGTCGAAAACGGCCGCTGCTGCCGCCTTTATATCCTCTTTGGTGACTTGCTGGATCATCTCGGGCATCTCGTCGACGACCTGGTAACCGAACCCCAAGGCCTCGTAACTCGCGTACGCCATCGCCTGTGAGAAGTTCCTCTGGAGCTGCATGATCCTCGTGCCGATCAGCCACTCTTTGGATCGCTCGATCTCGTCGTCGCTCACCTTCTCCTTCGTCACCTTCTTGAGCTCGTCGATTATGACCTTGAAGGCCTCGTCCACGCCCTCTTCGGTGGGATTGGCGTAGCCCATGAAGAGGGAACGTTCCTTGAGGGGGATGAACGCGCTTCCCGCCATGTATCCCAGCGACCTCTTGTCGCGCAGCTCGACGAAGAGCCGCCCCCCGAGGCCGGTGAGGAGCCCGTTCAACACTTCCAGGCTCCACGCCTCCCCGGTCATCATCGGAGGCGCGAGGAATCCGACCAGGGCCATGGATTGCTTGACGTCCTCCTTGCGAAGTTCGTGAAGCCCCGTCCTGGCCGGCCTATCGGGCGCCGCGACGGTCGGCTTCGGGACCTCTCCGGCTTCGAGGTCCCCGAAGATTTCGGTTGCGAACTTCCTGGCCTCGCCTTCCTCTATATCGCCTATGAAAGCTACGACGATGTTGCCGGGCACGAGGAGATTCCGGTAGAAGGCGACGCAGTCGTCGCGCGAGAGCGCTTTCAACTCCTCCTCGTCACCGAGGAACGGCTTGGAATACGGGTGCTTGCCGAAGAGATCCGCGAAGAGAGTGTCGATGCCGAGCAGGGTGGGGGTGTCGTGACGCTTGGCGAGCTCTTCGAGGAGCTTGTCCTGCTCCTTCCGGACTTCTTGTTCGGGGAAAGTGGGTTCCCGTATCACTTGCTTGTAGACCGGCAGGACTTTTTCGACGTTCTCCGAGAGGATGTTCGTATAGACCCCCGCCACGTCGAAGCTGGAAAGGCTCTCGATGTTGCCTCCCAAACCCTCCACCTTCTCTGCTATCGTCCCCGCATCGTAGGACTTCGTGCCCTTGACGAGGGAGCGGAAGGTGAGGATGGAGAGGCCCGCCTTGCCCGGTTCTTCGAGGCGGGCGCCGCCGCCGAAGAGCGTCACCATGCTTACGAGAGGCACCATCGGCCTTCGCTTCACTATCACCCGGACGCCGTTTTCGAGCTCGAAGAGCTTGGGAGGCCCAGCAGAGGCCGAGCTCTTCGCCGCGTCGCCAGGCGAAGACGCCGGCTTCACCGCCGGGGAGGACGGCGCGGCTGCGGCGGTCTCGCCGGGGCCCGCGTCCAACAGGTGCTTCGAAGCCTCGTCTTTCATGCCCGCCGGGTCGTAACTCTTTTCCCAGTCCCTCGGCAGGTAGGCCACCATCGAACAGTTCGCGAGCCTGAAATACTTCGCCGCCACCTCCATGATCTGCGCGGGTGTCACCGCCCTTATCGCCTTTCTGTGTTCTTCCGCCATCCTGTAGTCGCCCATCACCTCGTAGTAACCGAGATTCGACGCCTGCCCTTCCATGGTTTCCAGTTCGGCGTACATCGATTTTTCGAGCTGGCTCCTCGCCTTGGCGAGCTCTTCCTCCGAAACCGGCTCGCTCTTGAATCTCTGGAGTTCGTCCAGTATGGCCCCGGCGGCTTCTTCCCACTTCTCGACCGGCATGGAAGCCTGGATCTCGAAGAACCCGGGCCATTTCTCGGCCAGGACCTGCGAGTTGGCCGTCGTCACGAGCTGCTTCGCTTCGCGGAGATTGCGGTAGAAGCGCGAGCTCTTGCCCGAAGAGAGCAGGCTCGAGAGCATCTCGAGGGCCGGATAATCCTTGTCGTGGATGTCGGGGATGTGGAACCCGATCCCCACGTAGGCGTGATCGATCGATCCCCTGAATTCCTTGAAACGGAAAGCCTCCTGGGGAGGCTCGGGAGGAGGCTCGTAGATATCGGCGGGCTTGTCCTCCCACTTGCCGTAGGTCTTTGCGATTTCCTCGAGCGCCGCCCCGGTATCCACGTCGCCCACCACGACGAGCACGGCGTTCGAGGGGCGATAGTACGTATGATAGAACTCGAGAAGCTGGTCCCGCTTTATCCTGCGAACGACCTTCTCGTAGCCCGCTATGGGACGCCGGTAGTTGTGTTTAGTGAACCCGAGCTCCATCGTCCGGTAAAAGATGTACGCATCCGGAGCATCGTCGTACATGCGGGCCTCGTCGATGACCACGATCCGCTCCTTCTTGAATTCCTTCGGGTCGAAGGTCGAGTGCATCATCGCGTCCGCCTGGACTTCGAGGCCGAGGGAAAAGGACCGCGAGGGCAGGACCACGTAGTACATCGTGTATGAATAGCTCGTGCCGGCGTTGAGATTGCCTCCGGCGGCTTTTATGATCTTGGCTATCTCTCCGACCTTGTACTTCTCGGTTCCCTTGAAGACCATGTGTTCCTGGAAGTGGGCCAGCCCGGTCATGTCCTCCGTCTCGTTGACGCTTCCCACGTTGAACCAGACGTTTACGGCCACTATGGGATCGGAATGATCCTCCTTTATGATCACCTTCAATCCGTTCGGCAATGTCTTCTTCGTTACACCGGCGACGGCTTCTTGGTTGGTCATGATCATTACCACCATCAGAAAAAGTATTTTTCGCATGCGGATCGCCCCCCGAGTATCCACTGAGTTCGTTCCATCATATACCGCGGCGCAAAAGAGCGACAAGGAAATTCCGGGGGAGATGACACGCCCGTACAGGCAGGAACACGGGGGACGCGATCCCAGGGGATAGCGAAGAGAAAAGGGGGGCTCCAGCTTGGAAAGGCCTGATCAGGAGTTCCCGCCCTCGGTTCTACGGGCGGCCTGCTCGCAAGCAGGTCATTTAGCAACACCCTCTGCAAGTTGCTAGACGCCGATTAGGATAACCATACCACCCGAAGAAACTCCATCGAGTGCGAGCTCCCTGATAAGCGCTTCTTAGACGAGCGCGATTCCTCCCGTGGTCGCGCCGCCAGAAGCCCCCCGATAAACTCGAAGAGATGAGAAGCTTCGGTGCCTCTCAGCACTACCACCACACCTCACATCCCTGTCACAACCACCCCTCATCTCTCCATGAAACTGCCGATTCCGTTGGATCACATTGGCAAGACCGGTGCCAACCGGCGAATTCCAGCCCAGAAAGCGTGAGACGCATACGAAAGCGTCGCAACAGGTTGCAACTGCATCCCGAGATCCGATGCAGGACCGATCGCGCCCGCGGCGGGACGTTTGTAAACCATGTTCACACGTTCGGAGGAGTCCAGAATGGCAGGGGATCGAAATTGCAGGCGGGAGAGTCGGTTCCAAGCATTCATCTCTCGCCTACGGGATTCACGCTTTCGCGGACCTCAGTAGGAATCTTTTGCGCGATCGGAGCCATGAAGCCGGCTCGAAGCAGCTCCAGGAAGTTGGCGACGACCACCGGGTCGAACTGGGTGCCGCTTTTCGCCTTGAGGATTCCCATGGCTTCTTCCCTGCTAAGAGCCTTGCGATAGGACCGATCGGTGGTCATCGCGTCGAAACTGTCCGCCACCGTTATTATCCTCGCCCCGAGAGGAATTTCCTCGCCCTTCAAGTGGTCGGGGTAGCCTTTGCCGTCGTAGCTCTCGTGGTGATGCCTCACGAGTTCGACGGTGCCCGCGAGGAATTCCATGTTCTTGAGGATCTTCGCTCCGACCTCGGGATGCCCGCGGAGAATGCTCCATTCCTCCTCGCTCAGGTCCTCAGTCTTGTTGAGAACCGTTTCGTAGACCCCGAGCTTTCCGATGTCATGAAGCACCGCCCCGAAAGCTATCAGCCGCTTGTCTTCCTTGCTCAGTTCCATCTTCTCGGCTATCGCGGTGGCGTATGCCGCCACTCTTTCCGTGTGACCCTTCGTGTATGCATCCTTCGCCTCGATGATGGACACCAGCGTCTTCACCGTCGAAAGGTACGTGTTCTGCAGCTTGTTGAACAGTCGCGCGTTCTCCATGCCGATACCCACCGAGTTGCATATGGAGAACAGGATGTCCAGGTCGAAAGGCGTGTAATCCTTGTGGCTGATCTTGGGACCGGTGAAAACCACTCCCCTGATCTTCTTCCTCACGATCACCGGGGTCGCGTATTCGAAGATCGCCAGGCGCAGGTCGGGAAGCTTGTGGACCCATCGTCGATCTCTCGTCCTGACGATTTTTCTGGGCTTTCGCCACTTGGTGATCCAGGCGATGAAGGAACCGTTCGTGTCGATCTCGAGATCGGCCAGCTTGCTCTTGTCGAATCCCTTGGCGCCGCGCAGCGTGAACACGTCGCCCTTGTCCCCGCTCGAAGTGAACAGAGCCATGCTCGAGATCTTGAGCTCACCCACGATGGTGAGCGCAAAAAGGTTTATCAATTCATCCATGTCGAGCTGGCGGTTCAAGTCCTGGGACAGTGAAAAGAGCGTCTTTATCGAGAGCAGTTGCTTCTTCAGTTCGCGGTTCAGCTTGGCGTAATTCTGTTGCTCGAGGTTCACTTCCGTCTCGAGGGCCCTCTTTTCGGCTTCGAGCACCTTCGTCTTCTTCGATCTCTCGATGGCCCTGTCGATCTTCTTCTTGAGCTCTTCCAGGGCGAAAGGCTTGACTATGTAATCCTCGGCGCCCTCGTCGAGGCCGACCAGCCTGGTTTCGAGATCCGAGTCTGCGGACAGGAAAAGCACCGGGGTGGAATCCTCGTCCTCCATCTTGCGGATTCTCTTCAGGACCTCCCTGCCGTCGATATCGGGGAGCATCATGTCGAGAACGACCATGTCGGGGTTCCAATCCTTGAACCCGGCCAACGCCTCCTTGCCCTCGCTCGCCGTGTGTACCACGTATCCATCGTTCGAAAGCGACTGCCTCAATATGTCCAGCACATTGTCATCATCGTCTACGACGAGGATCGTATTCTTCATTTTCCAGTCCTCTCCAGTCTGAACAGCTCACTGTGGCTGAATTGAATCTTTTGCCCCGAGCGCATCTCTTCCTCGACGATTTCCAGGAAGCTCTTGATCACTTCCGGGTCGTACCGCATCCCCCAGTTCTCCCTGAGCGTGTTGGCTGCTTCCTCCTCCCTGAGAGCCGGACGATTGGGGCGATCCCTCAACATCGCCACGTAGCTCTCGACGACAGACACTATCCTGGCCCCGAGCGGTATGTTCGATCCTTCCAGCCCATTCGGATACCCTTCCCCATTGAAACGCTCGTGGTGGCAGAGAACGACGTGGACGGTGTGCTCCGAGAACTTCATCCTGCGCAACATCTCCGCGCCGTCGGAAGGATGCCGCTTGATTATCTCCCATTCCTCCTTCGCCAGCTCGCGCGGACTCCTGACGATGAGATCGCTCACCTTGATCATGCCGATATCCCTGAGCACCGCCCCGAACATCAAGTCCTTCAGGAATTCCTCGGGGTAATTCATCGCCGTTGCGACCGCGTAGGTGTAGTTCGAGACGAGGTCGGTGTTTCCCTTTCCCATCGTGTTCTCCTCGATGAGCGAGATGAGCGTCTGCACGAGCCCGAGGGTCCTTTCGCTCTCCTCTTCCATGCGCTTGGACTTTTCATAGGCGATGGCGGCCTGGTTGAGAAGCACCTTGAGGAATTCCATGGCCTCGTCGTCCAGGTCGCTTCTTATAGGCTTGCCGAGGAACACGAGGGCCCTGACTTGCTCCTGGACTACGAGGGGGGAGACCTTCTTGAATCCGCGCTTCTCCAGGGCTTCCGCCGCCGCGGCGTCTATGGGGAGATCGTTGATGTCCCTGGCGGGCCGCCCGTCTTCCCAAAGGTCGACGGCGATCCCCTTTGCGTCTATCGAAGGCAGGTCGCCTTCGCTTTCCCCTCCCTTGATGACCGAGCAGCGGAACGATCCGTCCTCTTCTTCGAAGAAGGCAGCCCCTTCGATGCCTATCTGGGCGATGGTAGTGAGCAGGAAAGCATCCACCAGTTGCGCGCGGTTCTCGATCTTGTTGAAATCCGAACTGATGGTCAGGAGCGAGTTGTATTGGATGACTTTTTTCTTGAGGTCCCTGAGTACGTCGCCGCTTTGCCGTGCACGGGACGGTTCTTTCGTTTGATTCTCGTCTCCTCGAGCCTCGGGGGCGGCGCCCTCTCTCCCTCCGGTTTCATCTTCCGGCGCTGGGCCGAGGATGATCACGTCGGGGATTTTTCCGGGCTCGGCGGTCTCTTGCGCGCCGGCTTCATTTTCGTCTGCTCTATCCCCGGTGGCTGTGGAATCGGCGTGCTCTTCCCTCTCGTCGACGGAGCTGTGCTCTCCGGTCCCTTCGGGGCTCTCGGATGCGGGATGCGGCTCTTGCTCCGCCGGGGAATCCTCGCGGCTTGGCGCCGATTTCAACATCTCGGCCGCCTCCTCCGCGCTCGACGCGAAAAGGATGCTCCCGCTCCCCGCACCGGAACGGAGGAACTTGAGAGCCGTCTTCGAGGCTCCCGCGACGGCGAGCTTGAATCCGCCTTTTTCAGCGTGCTCTATTATGATCCTGGCGCAGCCGCCTCCAAGGGAGGCGAGCGAAGAGAAATCGAGGACGATGTCGTGGATGTTTCTTTTATCGCACTCGGCGAAGAACTTTTCCAGTGTCTTGTTCTCGTGGTACCCGAGAGTGCCTTCGACCTTGAAAACAGCGACCTCCGAATAGGAAGTCGCTACCTTTTCTATAATGGTCTTTGTCATCGGCACTCCCTGCATCGAGAGCTAAAACCAATGGGAAGGGATCGTGGGAGAAGTTGCACTCTATCTTCAATAGACTTCCTGCGCCAGCCATTTATCCAGGACACTCTTCAAGAAACGCCATTCACTTCCCACCTTCTTGGCAGGAATCTTCTTTTCCTTCGCCAGCCTGCACACGGTCTTGACGTGCATCTTGAGGTACTCCGCAGCCTCGACCGAGGTCATGACTACATCGCTGTCTTCTCCGCCGCCTATTATGATGTTGGAATAATCGGATTCCTTCCACTTGCTCATATTATCCGTCCTTTTTTCAGGTTGAACCTAGAGCTCTCACCCTGCATGGCGCACTAGCACGAACTGTACCAAAGGCCGGCTGAGGGCTTTTTTGAGCCATTCCATAAGATGTTGTTTCATTATCACTTACCATGATGAATCCCTCTTCGATGAGCGCCATACCGGTGCCGCGGGCGGGCAAAACGCGCAAGAGCGCATATCGTCGATAAAATGCTGCACCGGGGTTTGCCTGCATTGCATAAAGCCAGAAGCCGGCTCAGGGGCGAGCGCCGATCATCGGCCTTATGGTATTGAGGACTTCGACCGGATCGAGCGGCTTGACGATGTAGCCCGAAGCCTTGAGCTTGCCCACGAGCAGCTCGGCCTTTTCGCCCTCGAGAGCCGTGGTCACAAGGACGGGTACGGGCTTGCCCTTCTCGTCGAGCTCCTCGATTATCTCCTTGGCCGCCATCGTCGGAGTCCTGAACTCGCTTATGATCAGACGGGGCGAATGCGAGCCGATGAACTCCTTGGCATCGGCCAGCCGCTCGAATATCTTGGCTTTGATCTTCTCTTCGGCGAACAGCTCTTCGAAGGAATCACGCAGGACGTCACTCCTTTCTATAACGACCACATCCACCTCTTCTTCCTTGCAAGGTTCTGGAGGAGATGGAGTATCTTCATCAAGGTTCGCCTGACTTTGGGAATGACTTGATTCCAATCCAAACACTCCTCCAGAAATCTCTTCGCTTCCTCCTGATCCCATCAAACTCAGGTATCCTCTCACGAGTTCCTCGGCTTCGATCAACGGCACCTTGCGATCATCCATCTTGGCTATTCCCCTCGACAGTCCTTTCCACATCTGAATCGTATCCCTCAACCACAGGCCTTCCTCGAAAAGCCCGTCGCCTTGGACCGTGAAGGCGATTCTCTTTTCCAACGAACCAAGCACCACTACCTTGTCCCCACCGGCCGGAGCATCCGAACATACCAGCGAAAGATTGACGAGCGGGATGTACTTGCCGTCGACGACGACGCTCTCGCCCCTCGAATCGCTCTCTTTCCGCACCTGTTCCAGCGGCACGATGCGGCATATCTGGCTCGAGAGAACGGCGAAACTGTCCTTCTCTTTCCCCCAGACCTTGAAACAGTACTTCTCGGTCGATATGGGCATCGAGAACGCGAATCTGGTATCATGGTCCTCGCTCGGTTCCACCCAGAGGACGCCGCCGCAATCCCTCAATTCTTTGCGGACCTTGCGAAGCCCGGGGTAGAAGGCGAGGAAATCCTCACGATCCAGCTTGGAATCGGTTATGAAATTCTCGCCGTTGTCCCGAACCTTCCAGAACAAGGCTCCCGCCCTGTCTTCGACATCTATCTCGATCCTGAGGTACTCCTCGTTGCAACGCGTGCAGATGTCCGTCACCATGTTGCGTAATATGTCCGCCGCCTTGATGAGAAGCCGCGCCTCGATCAACCTTCCCTCTCCCAGGAAGCCGACGTGGACGGTGCGGCACTGTTCTTCCGCGAGGCTGTCGGCGAAATCCTCCATGGCGCTCTTCACCGGTTCCAGGGTCGTCATTATCGCCTCGCCGTCCGGCTTCGAACCTTCGCGCAGGGCGTTCGCGTAGAAATCGATCAGCGCGGCCTGCTTCTCGATGTTCGCGAGCACGGCCGTCCTCCGGGCCTCACCCGACTCCGCCAGTCCGGCGAGCTCCTCCATGAGCTCGCTGCACGCGGACCTCAGAAGAGGAACGATGCGGGACGACGTCCCCCCCTCTTCGGCATCGGTCGCTTCGCGGCTCGCAG
>CAYXEN010000057.1:0-18367 GCA_964464035.1 uncultured bacterium
AGGAGCTGAGGTTCGCGATCCGCGAGGGCGGGCGGACGGTCGGCGCCGGCGTGGTTACGGAGATAATAGAATGAATGCGCAGAAGATACGCATCAAACTGAAAGCCTACGAGCATGCGACTCTCGACAAGACGACCGACGAGATCGTGAGGACGGCGAAGCGCACGGGCGCCCGCGTGAAGGGTCCCATTCCTCTTCCCACGAAGAGAAGCGTCTATACCGTGCTGCGATCTCCTCACGTGAACAAGAAATCACGCGAGCAGTTCGAGATCAGGGTGCACAAGAGGTTGATCGATCTGACCCACACCACGCAGCAAACGATCGACGACTTGACGAAGCTCGTACTTCCTGCCGGTGTGGACATAGAAATCAAGACGTGACGCGATCGAATCCGGTCGGCGCAGGTCAGGCATGCTATAGCGGAGGAATCTTATGGAAGCCCTCTTAGGGAAAAAGATGGGAATGACCCAGATCTTCGAGGAATCGGGCAGAGCCGTTCCGGTCTCCGTGATCCAGGTCGGACCCTGCCCCGTCGTGCAGGTGAAGACTCCCGAGAAGGACGGTTATTCAGCCGTCCAGATAGGTTTCGATCCGACCAAGGAGAGCCGTGTGACGAAACCCCTCGCGGGCCATTTCCGCCGGGCGAAGGTGAATGCGCACAGGATCCTCAAGGAAGTGCGCGTGGACGACGCGTCGAAGTACAAAGTGGGCGAGAACCTGAGCGTCAAGATCTTCGAAGGCGCTTCCATGGTTCACGTGGCGGGCGTGTCCAAGGGCCGCGGCTTCGCCGGTGTGACCAAGAAGCACGGGTTCAAGGGCGGCAAGGAGACCCACGGGTGCAAGAGTCACAGGGTCCCCGGCTCGGTCGGCAACTGCGCCACCCCCAGCCGCATCTTCAAGGGCAAGAAGCTTCCGGGACGAATGGGCGGGGTCAGGGTCACGGTGAAGAACTTGAAGATCGTTCATATCGATGTCGAGAACAACCTTCTCTTCGTCAAGGGCGCCGTTCCCGGCGCCGACAACGGGATCTTGTTCATCAGGAAAGCTTGAAGGAGCTGTTCGATAAATGGCAAAAGCTAAGTATTTCACACAAGAAGGCGTAGAGCAGGGAAGCCGCGAGTTGCCGGGTGGTCTCTTCGACCGCGAGGTGAACGAGCACCTGGTGCACGAGGCGGTGCGCGCCTACCTCGCCAACCAGAGGCAGGGAAGCGCGGCGACGAAGGAGCGCTCGGACGTGAGGGGCGGTGGAGCCAAGCCCTACAGGCAGAAAGGGACCGGCCGGGCGAGAGCCGGTACGAGCAGGTCCCCGATCTGGCGGGGCGGCGGCGTGGTCTTCGGCCCCCATCCCCGCGATTACAACGTCAAGTTGCCCAAGAAGGTCAAGCGCCGCGCGCTCTTGAGCGCCCTCTCGGCCCGCGCGGGCGAAGGCGCAGTGATGGTCGTGGCCGACCTGGATTATTCCGAGCCGAAGACGAAGACCTTCGCCCGGATGTTGAAGAACATGGGCAGAGAAGCGGAAAAGATTCTTTTCGTCCTGGATAAGCCTCGCGAAGCGGTGGTCAAATCGGCCCGCAACATACCCGGGGTCAAGACGGTGCAGGGGAACATCCTCAACGCTTACGACGTGGTCTGGGCCGACAAGATCGTTCTCACCGAGGGAGCGATCAAGAAGATGGAGGAGGTGTTCGGATCGTGAGCGACATAAGGATGATAGTCAAGAAGCCGCTTATAACCGAGAAGAGCACGGTGCTTCGCGACAGCTCGAACCGATTCGTCTTCAAGGTCGACGTCAGGGCGAACAAGAGACAGATAAAGCAGGCGGTGGAGAAGCTTTTCAACGTGCACGTGAAGAAGGTGACGACGGCCGTCTACCGCGGCAAGCGCACCGTGGTGATGAACCGCGCGGGAAGATTCGAGGGCAAGAAACCCAACTGGAAAAAGGCATACGTGACTCTTGCCGAAGGAGAGACGATCGACCTGTTCGACGTCGTCTAGGAAAGTGATGTGATCCGAATGGCGGTAAAGAAATTCAAACCCACAACGCCGACTCTCAGGTACAGGACGGTCTCCGACTTTTCCGACATCACCAAGACCGATCCGGAGAAGTCGCTGCTCAAGCCTCTCAAGAAGACGGGAGGCAGGAACAACCGGGGTCGCGTAACGTCACGGCGTCGCGGCGGCGGGCACAAGCAGCGTTACCGGGTGATAGATTTCAAGCGCGACAAGATCGGCGTGCCGGCCAGGGTGGCGGCGGTCGAATACGATCCCAACCGCTCTGCGCGGATAGCTCTTCTCCATTACAAGGACGGGGAGAAGCGTTACATCCTGGCGCCGGAGGGGCTCAAGGTGGGCGACGAGGTTCTCGCCGGTGAAGGCGCCGACATAAAGCCGGGGAACGCGCTGCCCCTGGAGAAGATTCCCCTGGGCACCATGGTCCACAACATCGAGCTCGTGCACGGCAAGGGCGGTCAATTGGTGCGATCGGCCGGCGCCTACGCCCAGATCATGGCCAAGGAAGGCAACTACGTGCAGCTCCGCCAGCCCTCGGGTGAGGTGAGGATGGTGCGCAAGGAGTGCTACGCCACCGTAGGGCAGGTTGGCAATCTGGACCACGAGAACATATTCTACGGCAAGGCCGGCAAGTCGCGCTGGATGGGCATAAGGCCTTCCGTGCGCGGCGTCGCGATGAATCCCATCGATCATCCTCTCGGCGGCGGTGAGGGCAAGTCGAGCGGCGGCCGGCATCCCGTGACGCCGTGGGGCAAGCCGACCAAGGGTTACAAGACGAGAAAGAAGAAACCAAGTGACAAATACATCGTCAAGCGGAGAACCAAGAAGAAATAGCGTGATTGGGAGAAACCATGGCTAGAAGTCTCAAGAAGGGTCCGTACATCGATCAAAAGCTCCTGAAGAAGATTCTGGCGATGACCAGGTCGGGAGGCAAGCGGGTCATCAAGACCTGGTCCCGCAGATCGACGATCTCGCCGGAGATGGTGGGACACACTCTCGCCGTACACAACGGCAACAAGTTCATCCCGGTTTTCATCAACGAAAACATGGTGGGACACAAGATCGGTGAGTTCGCCGCAACGAGGACTTATCGGGGACACACGAGCAAGACGATGAAGGCCCAGAAGGGCACCAAGTAATCGAGAGGACCATCGGAGGTTCGAGGAATGGAAGCAACAGCCATAGCCCGTGAAACAGGTTATCCGGCCCGCAAGGTCCGCCAGGTGGCCGATCTCGTGCGCGGCAAGAACGTCGAAGAGGCCCTCGAGATCCTCAAGTTCACGAGGAGGGCGGCGGCGGAACCCGTGAGCAAGACGATAAAGTCGGCGATGCACAACATGGTGAACAAGAAGGGCGGAACGGTGGACGCAGAAGACATGTACGTGAAGACCATACTCGTGGACGAGGGCAGGACCCTTTACAGGATCAAGCCCCGCGCGCAGGGCAGGGCTTACAGGATAAGGAAACGGAGCAGCCATATAAAGGTGATCGTATCTCTCAATGAGGAAGAAAGCTGAAAGGGAGGCCTGAATAATGGGGCAGAAAACGAACCCCGTCGGGTTGAGATTGGGAATCAACAAGACATGGGATTCCCGCTGGTTCGCCACTAAGGAGTACGCGAATTGGCTCAACGAGGACATCAAGATCCGCAGGTACATAAAGAAGAGATTGTTCAAGGCCGGAGTGGCGAAGATAGAGATTGAGAGATCGAGCGGCAAGGTGATCGTGAACATCTTCACCGCGCGGCCGGGGATGGTCATCGGGCGCAAGGGAAGCGAAGTGGACATGCTCCGTGACGAGCTCAAGCATCTGTCCGGCAAGGAGATCCAGATAAACATCAAGGACGTGAAGAAGCCGGAGCTCAATTCACAGCTCGTGGCCGAGCACATAGCGATGCAGCTCGAGCAGCGGGTTTCCTTCCGCCGGGCGATGAAGAAGACGATAGCTTCCGCGATGAGGATGGGGGCGTTGGGGATAAAGGTCAAGTGCTCGGGCAGGCTCGGAGGCGCCGAAATGGCCCGCCGTGAAGGTTATCACGAGGGACGGGTACCGCTTCACACGCTGAGAGCGGACATCGACTACGCGAGAGCCACGGCCCATACGACCTTCGGCTGCGTGGGAGTCAAGGTCTGGATATACAAGGGAGAGGTCTTTCCCAAGGATTTCAAGAAGGAACTGGCGAGATCCGGCGAGGGGGGAAGATAGATCATGTTGATGCCGAAAAGAGTGAAACACCGCAAGCAGCAACGCGGCCGGATGAAGGGGCGCGCGACCAAGGGATCCGACATCGCCTTCGGGGAATACGGGCTCAAGGCCCTGGAACCGAAGTGGATCACCAACAAGCAGATCGAGGCCGCTCGCGTGGCGATCACGAGGCATATCAAGCGCGTGGGCAAGCTCTGGATAAGGATCTTCCCCGACAAGCCCGTCACGGTGAAGCCGGCCGAGACCCGCATGGGCAAAGGCAAGGGCGCTCCCGAGTACTGGGTGGCCGTGGTCAAGCCGGGCAGGATTCTCTTCGAGCTCGAAGGGGTTCCGCCGGACATAGCGAGGAGAGCGATGGACCTCGCCGCTTCCAAGCTGCCGATAAAGACAAAGTTCGTCCAACGTGAAGGGTAAGGTGGGAACCGATGAAGACTCACGAGATGCGCGAGATGACACTGGAGGAACTCACTGTCCATCACGACAACCTGGTGGAGGAGCTGGCCAACCTGAGAGTCCGGCTGGCCATCAAGCAGCTGGACGATCCCCTCAAGGTCAGGTACATGCGCCGGGAGATCGCGAGGGCGAAGACGATTATACGCGAAAAGAAGTTGGGTGCGAAACCGGGTGAGAAAGCGCCCGTCAAGGTCGATACGGCCGGGACCGATGACGACGCAAAGCAATGATTACGCGCTTGAACCAAGCAGGGAGTTCCGATGGATGAGAGAAACAGAAGAAAAGTTTTCGTAGGGGTCGTCGAGAGCAACAAGATGGACAAGACCGTCGTCGTGAAGATCGAGCGGCTCGTGAAGCACAAGATCTACAAGAAGTACATCAAGCGGGCCACGAAGCTCCATGCTCACGATCCCGAGAACGTATGCAATATCGGGGACAAGGTGAAGATCATGGCCACCAGGCCCTTGAGCAAGACCAAGCGCTGGCGCCTCGTCGAAGTGGTCGAGAGGGCCAAGTAGGCGCCCGCAGGGATCCCGAAGGAAACGTCGAGATAGAGGACTTATCTTACCCAAGGAGCGAAGTAGAAGATGATCAAAGCGGAAACCATGCTTCGTGTGGCGGACAATTCCGGAGCCAAGGGGATTCTGTGCATAAAAGTCCTCGGTGGTACGAGGCGGAGGTATGCCAGTGTCGGCGACGTGATTTCCGTCTCGGTCAAGATGGCCATCCCGGGCGGAGTGGTGAAAAAGGGACAGGTCGCCAAGGCCGTGGTGGTCCGGACGAAGAAGGAAATAAGGAGAGAGGACGGGAGCTACATAAGATTCGACGAGAACGCGGCGGTCATCATAAACGACAACATGGAGCCCGTCGGTACGAGAATCTTCGGGCCCGTCGCGAGGGAACTCAGGGAGAAGAAATTCATGAAGATCATTTCACTGGCTCCGGAGGTCATTTAGCCGGATGCAGGAATACGCCTGAATATAGATTGGAGTCCAGCCATGATGAAGATAGTCAAGAACGACACGGTCAAAGTGATCGCAGGCAACCACAAGGGCAAGGTCGGCAGGGTGCTCAAGGTCTTTCCGAAGACCAACCGCGTCATAGTGGAGAAAGTCAACCTGATAAAGCGCCACACGAAGCCGCGATCGCAGACGGAGCAGGGAGGCATCCTCGAGAAGGAAGCGCCGATACACATCTCGAACGTGATGTTGATCTGTCCCAAGTGTTCGAAACTGGCCAGGACTCGCGTGGACAGGCTGTCGGACGGCAGCAAGGTACGGGTTTGCAAAGTGTGTAACGAGATGATCATAAGCGGCGAATAGTGAGTGGGAGATTCCCGAGATGGCAAGGTTGAAGGACAAGTACTGGAAAGAAGTGGTTCCCGAGCTCAAGAAAGAGCTCGGTTTGAAGAACGTGATGCAGGTGCCCAAGGTCGAGAAAGTAGTGGTCAACATGGGTCTCGGTGAAGCGATCCAGAACGTCAAGATCCTCGACTCGGCGATGAACGACCTGGCGGCGATAACCGGCCAGAAGCCGAAGCTGTGCCGCGCGAGGTTGTCCGTGGCGGCTTTCAAGCTTCGCAAGGGGATGCCCATTGGATGCAAGGTCACTCTGCGCGGAGAGAGGATGTACGAGTTCCTCGATCGGCTGCTCAACATAGCGTTGCCGCGTATCAGGGACTTCAGGGGCGTATCCACGAAGAGTTTCGACGGCAGGGGCAATTACACGCTGGGAATAAAGGAGCACATCATCTTTCCCGAGATCGACTACGACAAGATATCGCAGATCTTCGGGATGGATATATCGATCGTGACTACGGCCAAGAACGACGAGCAGGCCGGCCTCTTACTGAAAAAGATGGGCATGCCCTTCAGGAACCAGGCAGGAAGGTGAACGTGGCAAAGAAATCATGGATAGCCAAGGCGAAGAGACCCCCCAAGTTCAAGGTGCGCGCTTACCATAGATGCGGGAGATGCGGAAGATCCAGGGCGTATTTGCGCAAGTTCGGGATCTGCCGTATCTGTTTCCGCGAGCTGGCGCTCCAGGGGGAGATCCCCGGTGTAGTGAAGGCAAGCTGGTAAACCGGGTAACGAGTGGAGAGAATCCAAAGGGAGGATTCAAGCTGTGACAATGACGGATCCCATTTCCGATTTTTTGACGAGGATAAGGAACGCCGTGACGGCGAAGCACGAGTACGTGGACATACCCGCTTCGCGCGTCAAGGCGGAGATGAGCCGAATATTGCTCGAGGCCGGATTCCTGCGCAACGTCCGTTACATCGAGGACGACAAGCAGGGCATCCTGAGGTTGTACCTCAAGTACGACAAGAACATGCGTAACGCCATCACCGGCCTCAAGAGGGTCAGCAAGCCGAGTCTCAGGGTCTACGTCCCCTCGACCGAGCTGCCGCGGGTGCTGGGAGGATACGGGATGGCGATCATCTCCACCTCGCAGGGTCTGCTCAAGGATTCCGAGTGCCGCAAGCGTGGAATCGGCGGCGAAGTCGTATGCGAAGTCTGGTAGCCGGGGCGGCATGAGCAATACGAGCAAATAGATGACAGAGGAAGAACTGGAGGAGAAATGTCGCGAGTAGGTCTGAAGCCCATTGAGATTCCCGACGGCGTCACGGTGACGTTCGAGGGATCGCGGGCCACCGTCAAGGGGCCGAAGGGAACGATCACGAAGGACCTGCCTCCTGTCTGCCGGTTCGAGCAGAAGGACAAAGTCATTCAGGTCACGATACCGAAGGATGACAAGTATCACCGGTCGATGCACGGGCTGACGAGAACCTTGCTAGCCAACATGGTGACCGGGGTCTCGGAAGGCTTCTCCAAGCAGCTGGAGATCGTAGGCGTGGGTTACAAGGCCGAGGTGAAAGGCAAGGAACTCGTCCTTGCCCTGGGGTATTCGCACCCCGTGGTTTTCCCGATCCCCGATGGTGTGAAGATAGAAGCCCCTTCGCCCACGCAGATAACCGTCTCCGGCATCGAGAAGGACAAGATCGGCCAGGTGGCGGCGGACATAAGGGCTTTCCGCCCGCCGGAGCCCTACAAGGGCAAGGGAATCAAGTACGTCGGTGAGCACATAAGGCGCAAGGCCGGCAAGGCCGCGGCCGGAGCATAGAGGGTGTAAGCCATGAAGATCAGGAACGAGAAACTTTTCAAGCGGGGAAGGCGCCACCGGAGGATAAGGAAGAAGATCCAAGGGACCCCGGAGCGCCCGCGGTTGTGCGTCTTCAAGAGCGCCCGCCACATATACGCCCAGATCGTCGACGATACCACGGGGACGACTCTCGTCTCGGCTTCGAGCATCAAGCTCGGGACCAAGGTCGACGGCGGCAAGAAATCGAAAGCGAAAGAAGTAGGCAAGCTGCTGGCCGAGAGCGCCAAGCAGAAAGGGATATCGAAAGTGGCCTTCGACCGCGGAGGTTATCTGTACCACGGCAGGGTCGCCGCACTCGCCGACGGCGCGCGCGAGAACGGCCTGGAATTCTGACAAGGAGATCAATTATGTGTCGAACGAGCAAGGAGGCATCGTAATCGATGGCGGGAAGACCTAGAGACAGGAGGAATGGTGCCCACGGCGGCGGCAGGTCCAAGGGATCCGAATTCATCGAGCAGACCATTCACATAAACCGGGTCGCCAAGGTGGTCAAGGGAGGAAGAAGGTTCAGCTTCAACGCCCTGGTGGCGGTCGGCGACGGCATGGGGAGAGTCGGGATAGGTCTCGGCAAGGCCAACGAGATCGCGGACGCGATCCGCAAGGGCACTGAATCCGCCAGGCGATCGATGATACGCGTTCCCTTGCTCGGCGGGACGATCCCCTTCCAGGTGATAGGCAAGTACGGCGCCGGTTGCGTGATCTTGAAGCCGGCATCCCCGGGAACGGGAGTCATAGCCGGCGGGCCGGTGCGCGCCATCATGGAATCGGCCGGCATCAGGGACATCCTGGCGAAGTCGCTCGGCTCGAACAACCCTCACAATCTCGTCAAAGCGACGATGATGGGGCTCGAGCAGTTGGAGAGCGCCAAGGAAGTGGCGAAGAGAAGAGGCATTTCGATAAAGGATCTTTTTGGAATCGAAGAGAGCGGAAATCATGGAGAAAAAACTGAAGATAACTCAGGTGAAGAGCCTGATCGGGAGCCCGGAGAAGCATAAGCGCACGATGAAGGCGATAGGGTTTCACCACAACTACGAAACCCTGATCAAGAAGGATTCGCCCCAGCTGCGAGGGATGCTTCACCAGGTCCGGCACATGGTCGAGGTCGAAGAGATCAAGACCAAGAAGAAAAGCGCCAAGGCGGTGGAGAAATGAAACTGGACGATCTCAAGAGCGCTCCCGGAGCCAAGAAGAAAAGGAAGCGCTTGGGTTGCGGCCCCGGATCGGGGCACGGCAAGACTTCTTGCAAGGGACACAAAGGACAGCGTTCCCGTTCGGGCGTGTCCATACATCCCTGGTTCGAGGGCGGCCAGATGCCGCTTCAGCGTCGCGTTCCCAAGCGGGGATTCAACAACATCTTCAAGACGATCTACCAGGTGGTCAACTTGAGGGATCTGAATCGTTTCGCCGCCGGTTCCGAGGTCAACACGGAAACACTGCTCGAGGCCGGCATCATAAAGAAGGTGCATCTTCCCGTGAAACTTCTCGGCGACGGCAAGCTCGATCATGCATTGAAGATCACGGTTCACAAGTGCAGCAGCAAGGCCAGGGAGCTGGTCGAAAAGGCGGGTGGGGAAGTGAGGCTCGTGGATTAGCGGCTGGAAGCCGCAGGTTCTTTGAAAACAAATGATTACGAAACTGCAAGAAATATTCAACATCCCGGAGCTCAAGCGAAGAGTGCTCTTTACCATTGGGCTTCTCTTCGTCTACCGGATCGGCGCACACATAACGACTCCCGGCGTGGATGCCAGCGTTCTCGCAGGTTTCTTCGAGCGCAACAAGGGCGGCATCCTCGGGCTCTATGATCTCTTCGCCGGCGGCAACCTCCGCCGGGCGACGATCTTCGCCCTGGGGATCATGCCCTACATCAGCGCGTCGATCATCCTCCAGCTCTTCCAGGCGGTCATCCCGTATTTCGAGAAGCTCGCCAAGGAAGGCGAAGAGGGCAGAAAGAAGATAACGCAGTACACACGTTACGGCACCGTCGTTCTCTCTGCGATCCAGGCCATCGGAATCGCGTTCTTCCTCGAGAACCTGAAAGGCCCGGAGGGGCAGCCCGCCGTCCTGTTCTCGGGGTTGGGTTTCCGCCTGCTCACGATGGTGACGCTCACTTCGGGCACCGTGTTCGTCATGTGGCTCGGCGAGCAGATCTCGGAGCGGGGGATCGGCAACGGGATATCGCTCATAATCACGATCGGCATCATAGCGAGATACCCGACGGACATGCTGAACACGTGGCGGGCCCTCGCGTTGCACCAGATGAGTCCCTTCAAGCTGGCGATCCTGCTGGTGATAATGACGGCCATCATCGCGGGGATCATCTTCGTCACCCAAGGACAGCGGCGGATCCCGGTCCAGTACGCCAAGAGAGTCGTCGGAAGAAAGATATACGGAGGGCAGGCGAGCCATATACCTCTGGGGGTCAACATCGCGGGGGTCATCCCCATAATCTTCGCCCAGTCGTTGATCATGTTCCCGAGCACGCTCGCCACCTTCTTGAAGAACGTGGATTTCATGCAGAAGATATCGATGGTGTTGTCGCCTGGACACGCGGTTTATCTCATACTTTACTCGGTGATCATCATCTTCTTCACGTATTTCTACACGGCGATCGTCCTCAATCCGGTCGACGTCGCCGAAAACATGAAGAAGTCGGGGGGCTTCATACCCGGCATCAGGCCGGGCAAGAAGACCGCCGAGTTCATAGACAGGGTCCTCACCAGGATCACGCTGCCGGGCGCGATATTCCTGGCTTTCATAGCCGTGTTGCCCGACATCCTGATGACCAAGGTCCACGTGCCCTTCTACTTCGGGGGAACGGGACTGTTGATCGTCGTCGGCGTGGTTCTCGACACGCTGCGCCAGATCGAATCGCACCTCTTGATGAGGCATTACGAAGGCTTCGTCAAGCACGGGAAGCTCAGGGGGAGAAGATAGGGAAGCGGATGCAATCGAAGGATGCAAAGATGAATTTCATCATACTGGGAGCACCGGGATCCGGAAAGGGGACGCAGGCGTCGCGCTTCGCCGAGAAATGGAAACTCCGTCACATCTCGACGGGCGACTTGCTCCGCGAGGCGGTGGCGCGACAGACTCCCCTCGGCAAGCAGGTGGCGAGCACGCTTGCTTCCGGCCAGCTGGTGCCGGACGAGATCGTCCTCGAGCTGATAAAGGAGGCTCTGGCCGACCACGGCGACGAAGGCGAACAGGGATGGATACTGGACGGCTATCCCAGGACCTCGACCCAGGCCGAGGCCCTCGAAGGCGTTCTCGGGGAGATGGAGACGAGGCTTGACGGCGTGATCCTTCTCGACGTGGCGCCGGAGATCATCGTCGAGCGTCTCTCGAACCGGAGGACCTGCTCGCAGTGCAAGGCGGTCTACAACCTGTTGAACAAGCCTCCCAAGGTCGAGGGCAAGTGCGACGAGTGCGGCGGCGCCCTGGTGCAGAGGGACGACGACAAGCCCGAGACGATAAGGAAGAGGCTCGACGTGTACCGGGAGCAAACGCTCCCTATAATAGAATACTATGAGAAGAACAGTCGGCTCTATCGTGTCGACGGTTCTCTTCCGATAGACGAGGTCACCGAGGAGATCGCTCGGCTGGTGAGCTTATGATAGTTCTCAAGTCGCCCGACGAGATTGCAGTGATGAAGGCCAACGGGGCGATTTTGAAGGAGTGTTTCGAACTTGCCCGCGGCATGCTGCGCGCGGGGGTGAAACGCAAGGACATCGACAGGGCGATCGAAGACTTGATCCTCGAGAGGGGTGCCAAGCCGGCTTTCAAGGGTTTTCACGGTTATCCGGCCGCGACTTGCATATCGATAAACGAGGAAGTCGTTCACGGTATTCCCGACGACAGGAGGTTCGAGGAGGGTGACATCGTAGGCGTCGATATCGGCGTCTGGAAGGACGGTTACTATGCCGATGCTTCGAGGACCTTTCCCGTGGGCGGGATATCCAAGGAGGCCGAAAAACTCCTCAGGGTCACGCGGGAGAGTCTCGACCTCGCGATAGACAGGGTGAGGATCGGCAACCGGCTGTCCGACGTCTCGAACGCGGTGGAGACGCATGCCGTGAAGAACGGCTTCTCCGTCGTCAAAACGCTGGTAGGACACGGGATCGGCCAGCAGATGCACGAGGACCCGCAGGTGCCGAATTTCGGACCGCCTTCCCAGGGGGTTCCCCTGGAAGAAGGGCTGGTGCTCGCGATCGAGCCGATGGTGAACGCCGGCAAGAGCGATGTCTTCACGCTGGATGACGGTTGGACCGTGGTGACGGCGGACAAATCGCTGTCGGCGCATTTCGAGGACACTGTCGCGGTCACGGCCGACGGGCCGGAGATCCTGACACGCTGAGCCCGGCGGGTTCGATTGCGGAGTGCCGCGAAAAAGGAGTGATGGTACCGGGTAATCATGGCTAAAGAAAAAGGTATATCGGTCGAGGGCACTGTCATCGAAGCTCTTCCGAACACGATGTTCAAGGTGGAGCTCGAGAACAAGCACGTGGTTCTCGCGCACGTCTCGGGCAAGATGAGGATGCATTTCATAAAGATCCTCCCCGGGGACAGGGTGACCATCGAGCTCTCGCCGTACGATTTGTCGAGAGGCCGGATCATCTATCGTTACAAGTGATCCCGGCGGTCGGGCGGCACCGGAGATTCCGGACCCGGTCGATACGGTGAGAGGGCGCAGACGGCGTCCGACACAGGGGTGATAACGATGAAAGTCAGAAGTTCCGTAAAGAAAATTTGTCCGTATTGCAAGATCATCCGCCGCAAGGGCGTCGTTCGTGTCATATGCAAGAACAAGCGACACAAACAACGCCAAGGCTGATGTATGTGAAAGGAAAGGAGTCTTCCCTTGGCTCGTATAGCTGGCGTAGATATTCCCAATGACAAGAGACTGGTGATCAGTCTGACCTACATTTACGGTATCGGTCGCACGTCCGCTCGCGAGATATGCGAGAAGCTCGGCATCGACCCGAACCGCCGGGTCAAGGATCTCAACGAGGACGAATCGATAAAGATCCGTAACCTGATCGAAAACGAATACAAGGTCGAAGGAGCGCTTCGCGGCGAGATCAGCTACAACATCAAGCGGCTGATGGATATCGGCTGCTACCGGGGGATCCGGCACAAGAAGAAACTCCCCGTGCGCGGGCAGCGGACCAGCACGAACGCGAGAACCCGCAAGGGCCCGCGGATGCGCCCGGGAGCGTCGAAACGCAAGAAGGAATCGAAGTGATCGTGCGCCGCGGCGGCGCAATGAAGCCCTAGGAGGAAGTCTTGGCAAAACCCAGGAAAGGACCGAAGAAAAAGAAGGTCAAGAAGGTGGATGTGGCCGGCATCGCCCACATCAAGTCCACTTTCAACAATACCATCATAACGATCACCGACACGACGGGTAACGTCATCACGTGGTCGAGCCCCGGCAAGATGGGGTTCAAGGGTTCGCGCAAGAGCACGCCCTTCGCAGCGCAGCAGGCCGCCGAGAGGTGCGCCCGCGAAGTGAAAGAGCTGGGAATGAAGCGGGTGGAGGCGTGGATCAAGGGCCCAGGCGCGGGAAGGGAAGCGGCCATCAGGTCGCTCAAGGCGGCCGGCCTCGAGGTGTCGGCGGTGAAGGACGTCACACCCGTTCCCCACAACGGATGCCGCCAGAGGAAGCGGCGGAGAGTGTAGCAATGAGAATAACCGATGATCGAATGCGATGTATTTATCGTGAAGATGCAATGAGGAGGAATTGATGGCAAGGTACAGAGACGCAAAATGCAAGCTGTGCCGGAGAGAGAACGAGAAGCTTTTCCTCAAGGGGGATAGGTGCACGAGCAAGAAGTGCGCTCTCGAGCAGAGGAGCTATCCTCCCGGGCAGCACGGACGCCTGCGCAGGGGCAAGCCTTCGAAGTACAATCTCCAGCTCAGGGAAAAGCAGAAGCTGCGCCGCATGTACGGTCTTCTCGAGAAGCAATTCCGCAACTACTTCTTCAAGGCCGACAGGCAGAAGGGAATAACGGGAACGAACCTCCTGCAGTTGCTGGAGAGAAGGCTGGACAGCGTCGTCTTTCGCCTTGGGTTCTGTTCCTCCAGGGCCACCGCGCGGCAATTGATCAGGCACCGCCATTTCGAGGTGAACGGTAGGATAGTGGACATACCGAGCTACCTCGTCAAGCCGGGCGACCGGATTGCATTGAAGGAGAAGAGCAGGAACCTATTCGTGGTACAGGAAAGCCTCAAGAATTTCGATTCGCGGCAAATGGTACCTTATCTCGAGATGGATATCAGCAAGCTCGAGGGACGTTTCATCGAGATCCCCTCGAGAGAGGCTATTCCCGTTCCCGTGGATGAGTACTTGATCGTCGAGTTGTATTCCAAGTAGGTGTCACTCTCGCAGGAGGAAAATATCAATGAAGTGGCGCAACCTTTTAATGCCCAAAGAAATAAAGCGTGACGAGGAGTCGATGAGCTCGACGTTCGGGAGGTTCATCGTCGATCCCCTCGAAAGAGGCTTCGGCCTCACCATCGGGAACGCCCTCAGGAGAACCTTGATATCCTCGATCCAGGGCGCCGCAGTGACGGCGGTGAGGATAGACGGGGTTCTTCACGAGCTCAGCAACATTCCCGGAGTTCTCGAAGACGTTACCGACATAATCTTGAATCTCAAGCAGCTCGTCGTGAAGATGCATTGCGACGAACCGAGGTTCCTCGAACTCAAGGTCGAAAAGGAAGGGCCGATCACGGCCGCCGATATAAAGGAGGACCCGGAGATCGAGATCGTGAACAAGGATCTCTTGATCTGCACCGCGACCGAAAAGGCCAAGGTGGGGATGCAGATCCTGATCGGGCACGGGCGGGGCTACATGCCTTCCGAGGCCCACAAGCTCGACGAGTACGACATCGGCTTGATCCCGGTCGATTCGAACTTCTCCCCGATAAGGAAAGTGTCCTACGTGGTCGAAGATACGCGCGTGGGGCAGAGGACTGATTACGACCGCTTGATTCTCGAGATAACGACCGACGGCAGCGTGACTCCCGAGGACGCGCTGGGATACGCCGCCAAGATCGTGAAGGATCACATGCTCCTCTTCATCCACTTCGACGAAGAACCGATGGAAGAGGTGGAAGAGGAAGTCGACGAGGAACTCGAGAAACTGAGAGAGCTTCTCGGCAGGAGCGTGGAGGAACTCGAGCTATCAGTGCGTTCCGGCAACTGTCTCCGCCGCGCGAACATAAAGACGCTCGGCGATCTCGTTCGCCGAACGGAGCAGGACATGCTGAAATACCGGAACTTCGGCAAGCAGAGCTTGAAGGAGATCACCGAGATCCTGGCCGGCATGAACCTCTACCTCGGCATGGACGTAGATGAGATCATGGGCGGCAAGAGCCCGAAGAAGCCGGAAGCGGAGGACGAATCCAAGGAAACCGAGATGGTCTGAACGTTTTCGCTCCCCGGTTTCCGTGAATCATTGAGCGTAACGAACAGCAGGAAGATGGAGAAATGAGACATCGCGTAGATCACAGAAAATTGAACCGCACGAGCAGCCACAGGCGGGCCATGCTGCGCAACATGGTCACCTCGCTCTTCGACAAGGAGAGGATCACGACGACGGATGCGAAGGCGAAGGAAGCGCGACGATACGCCGAGCGCCTGATAACCCGCGCGAAGAAGGGCTACCGCGCCTACCAGGACATGCAGACCCTCAAGGACGAGGGCAAGGAGGACGAGGCGCGGCAGATGCAGGCCGTGGCCCTGACCCATTGGCGCTACGCGTCCCGTTTCGTCCAGAACAAGGGCGTTCTCAAGAAACTTTTCAATGATCTGGCGCCTCTCTACATAGACCGGGACGGCGGGTACACCCGCATCCTCCGCCTAGGCAACCGCCTGGGTGACAATGCACAGACCGTCATGCTCGAACTCGTCGGCACGGCGGTGACGAGCCAGCCCAAGGTGAAGAAGCCGCGCAAGAAGGAGGAGAAAGAGCCCGAAGCGACCGAAGCCGCTCCCGAGACGGCGGCCGAGGAAGCGACCGCCCCCGAGGCCGGGGAGAAGAAAGCTCCCGAAGAAGCGGCGGCGGAAGAGGCCAAGGCGGAAGCGGCTCCGGGTGAAGCAGGTGGAGCGGAAGAAGAAGCCGCCGATGCGGCGCCCGGCTCTGAATCCGGGGAGGCCGGTGAAGCGGATGCCGGCGAAGGTTCCGCAGAACCCGAAGAGAAGGCTCCGCCCGATGACAAATCTTGACGCGGCTCGAGCCGGTTACAAGTGAAAGCATCGTATCTTTTCCTTCTAGCAATCGTTCTGTCATTTTCGTCGTTTCGTTCCCCAGGCGCATCGGCCGCGCCGGCCGCGCCGGGCGGTGGATCCGCACCTTTTCTCGCCTCCTTCAAGGCTTCGACCCCGATACTCCCCAACGACGAGATCCGCGCTCTCTGGGTGGTGAGACACGCTCTCGCGTCCCGCGAAGAGATCGACCGCGTGGTCGACGCTGCGGTGAGGGGGAGATTCCAGCTCCTCTTCGTTCAGATCCGGGGGAGGGGCGACGCCTATTACCGTTCCTCCATCGAACCGCCCGCGAATGAACTCGCGTCCAGCCCCGAAGAGTTCGATCCCCTCCAGTACATCCTCGCAAGGGCGCACGGGGCGGGAATCACCGTTCACGCCTGGGTGAACGTTTTTTACGTCTGGTCCGACGGCGATTCTTCACCTCCTCCCGGGCACGTCGTCTCGCGGCATCCCGAATGGCTTCTCGTGGACGCCGAAGGCCGGCGCATGGACGAGGTGCCCATCGATTCCCTGAGGAGGAACGGGGCCGAGGGCTATTTCCTGTCGCCTTACGAGGGGGAAGTGCGCGAATACACCGCGAGCGTGGTCAGGGACGTGGCTTCGCGATACGACGTGGACGGAATACACCTCGACTACGTGCGCTTTCCGGGATCGTTCTACGGTTACGGCGTGCGGGCCAGGACGCGTTTCGCGCTTCGTTACGGCGTGGACCCCCTCCGGCTGCTGCGCTCGCGCGAAGAAGTGGCGTCGATCGTGGGGGACGACGGGGCGGCGAGCCTGGACGATCTCTTTTCCGAGTGGCGCGCGGCGTACGTGGACAGCATGGTGGCGGCGTTGAGGGAGGCGTCGCGAGGATTGCCCCTCTCGGCCGCGGTGGTAGCGGACCCTCGCGAAGCGAAGCGCGGCAAAGGCCAGGACTGGGTGCGATGGGTGCACGAAGGCCTGGTCGACTTCGTGGTTCTCATGGCCTACAACTACAGGCCGGACGAGTTGCAGAAGAAGATCCGGTACGTGAAGAACGTGATCGGCGAGGAGAGTTTTCTCGTGGGGCTCCCTCTCTTCGGGGGAAGGGCGAGGTACCTCGAGGGGTCCGTGGCCAGGCTTCGCGAGGAAGGAGTGATCGGATGTTCCCTCTTCTCGCACGAGCAGCTCATCGACAATCCTTTTTCCATCCGTTTTGTGAGGAAAGTCTTCTTCGGCGAGGAGTAGGGCTGTAATACCTGTTGTATCAATTGCTTACGGATTGGCAGGGCGGAGGGAAAAGCTTGACTTGACGCGACTTTATTATATATTTACAATAAAGCAAATGCAATTGCAACGCCTTGATCCCCGCTTAGGGCGAAAATGGAAACATTGAAAGACATACTGTTGTTCATAGGTGTATTCGTCGGTTACGTGATCATCGTGACCCGCATACTTCCCAGGTTCGGCGTGCCCACCTGAGCGTCGCCCAACGTCTGTCCGCCCGGAGGGCGGAAGAATTCGCGCGCGAAGGAAGGCCGCAAGACCGGGAAGCTGTAGCGCGATGACGCATGGGGCGGTGAAGCGCCGCCGAAACCGGCGTCCACAGCCAAGGCGACAAACGACGAGGGCGAACGCGATGGAAGACAGCTTCCACGAAGCAGCCGGGTTGCTCAAGGCTCTCAGCCACCCGTTGAGACTCGAGATCGTTTGCGGCATACGGCACAAGCCGTGCACCCAGACGTACATCTCGGAGGTGCTGGGAGTGCCCCAATCCACGGTGGCGCAGCATCTCCGCGTTTTGCGCACGACCGGTATCGTGAAGAGTGAGAGGCGGGGGCTCGAGGTAATGCTCAGCCTGGCCGACCCGCGCGTCGGCAGGATACTCGACACCCTGTGCGCAAGAAAAGCGGGGCACAGCAAGAGCCGCTACACGTGGAGCGAACTGGCTGACTTGGAAAAGAATCGTAAGGTTTCGTAGATCCAGGATCCTTGTGTCTATACGACCGAGACCGGGGCGGAGGTGATCAAGCATGCCCATGTACGAGTACAAGTGCGATGAATGCGGGAGAGTCTTCTCCGAGCTCAGAAAAATCGCCGATCGTGAGAAACCGATTGATTGCCCGGATTGCGGCGGCAAGGGACGAGTCATCATGAGCACCTTCGCCGGCGGAGGGAGCTCCTCGGACGCATGCCCCATAAATCCCTCGAGTTCGTGCACTTCGGGCTTCGGCTGAGGAATATGAGGGGAGCGGTCGGCTCCCCCCGGATCTATTCTTCCTGTTTTATCGCGCCCGACGGGCAGCCG
>CAYXEN010000058.1:0-15629 GCA_964464035.1 uncultured bacterium
ACCGGAGGTGTTCTTCCCCCAGGCGACGATCGAACCGTCGATTTTCAAACCCAGGCTGTGATTCCACCCCGCAGCTACAGCTATGAAATCGCTGTTCGGCACAGGAACGTCGCATTGACCTTCTTTGTTTCTTCCCCAAGCGACGATCGAACCGTCGAACTTCAACCCCAAGCTGTGATCATATCCCGCCGCCACGGCCATGAAATCGCTGTTCGGCGCGGGAACGTCGCATTGGCCGTATCCGTTGTACCCCCAGGTGACTATCGAACCGCTGTTCTTCAGCGCCAGATTGTGCAGTCCCCCTGCTGACACAACCACGAAATCGCTGTTGGACGAAGGAAGGTCACATTGGCCGTAAGTGTTATCCCCCCAAGCGATGACTGAGCCATCGCTCTTCAACGCCAAGCTGTGATTCCGTCCCCCCGCGACCGCTATCAGATTTTGCAGCACGATATTATCGACTATCACCCGTTCACCCCAACCGACTACCGCGCCGGGTGTAAATTGGGCGTGCGTTGGAAACGGGATCCAGGAGGCCGTGAGAAGGCTGAGGCAGCCGACGATAAAAAGAGTCGAGCGGGCTTTTGGCTTGATAATTCTATATGCCGGGTGGCAAGCCATGGCAAGATAAGATGGCAAGCGAAAAAGAGTCGTGAATTCCTAAACAGAATGCCGAATCAGAATATCACAAAAAATGTGAATTGTAAAGCGCGTTTCAAGAATGCCGGCATGATTGCCTATCTTATGCTGGGCTGGGAGCGCTTCAAATCTTCACGCTTATCCCGGCCACGAGCTGCAGATCGTTCTTCTTCAATCCCGCGCCCGGCTCGCTGTCGTACCTGCTCTGGAGGACGCATCGCAGGTTCATCTTGTCGTTCAAGGCCGCTTCCGCACCGATCTCGGCGGCGATCAGGTAATTGCCGAAATCCTTCGCCTCCGGCAGGTATTCCAGCGACTGCCATATCTTGGACGACTTGCTGAAAACGTGGCTGAACCTCTGCGCTGCGCGCAGCGCGAAATACTCGTCGCTCACGCTCGCGACTTTCTCCCATACATACGAGCCTCCTGATTCGATCGAGAGCTTCGTCGCCTCGCTCTTCACCAGGTAAACATCCACTCCGGGGCTCGCCATCGCGCGGTAATCGATGCGCGCTATATCATCACAAAGATACGTAGCGTCGAGAGAGGCGAAGAACTTGTCCGAGAGCGTCTTCTTGGCGTTGCCGAATAGCTTGGCGTTCTTGACCGTCGTTTCGTCGACGCCGGCGAGCTTGCTCCTGCCGTAATTGCCCTCGGCGCCCATGCGCAATAGGCCCAGGCCTTCCCTTTCGCCCTCGGATATTATGCTGAGGTTGGATTGAAGAGTTTCGCTGTTGCCCCTCGTGAGGGAGCCCCCCAGGGCGATCGTGGTCGTGAAACTCTTGTTCTCCGCCGCCGCCGTGCATGCTAAGGCGAGCATAAAAACGAGTACGCACACCGCAATGATTCTGGAGTTCATTCGTTCTCCTGACTTGTTCGGAATGAAAAGGATAGCAGTCACAAGCCTGGTCGATTCGTGATTCATCGAATAGTTTTATGATCGAGAGCCTGGGGGACATTCTAAGGGATGAACGGATGTGGGGCAATGGGTTTGACTGCGGCGGGCGCCGCGGAGATGCCCCTGGCCGCCGATCCTTGAAAATTCGGTTGACATCACCGAATTTTCAAGGTAGATTTCAAGCATGATCTCTAGAACCGAGCACCTGAAGACCCTCTCCAGCCTGGTATCGCGATACCCGGTTGTGGCCATCACCGGCGCAAGGCAAGTTGGCAAAACCACCCTTGCAAGGGCTTTTGCAAGGGATTATCGCGGACCCGTCACCGTCTTCGATCTCGAAGATCCCCGGCACATGGCGCGGCTTGAAGACCCCATGCTGACTCTTCAAGAGCTCAAGGGCCTTGTGATCATTGATGAAATCCAGGCTATGCCCGGCCTTTTCAAGGTCCTGCGGGTACTCGCCGACAGGAAGCCTCTGCGGGCGCGTTTCCTAGTGCTCGGCAGCGCCTCGCCGGATCTGCTCCGCCAGACCTCTGAAACGCTTGCAGGAAGAATTGCATACCTGGAGCTCGGAGGGTTCAACCTCGGAGAAATCGGTTCCAAGAACTACAATCGGCTCTGGCTCCGGGGAGGATTCCCCAGGTCCTATTTGGCTCGCTCTCATTCCATGAGCCATGAATGGCGCCGCCAGTTCATCCGCACGTTTCTGGAAAAAGATATTCCCCAGTTGGGCTTCAGGATATCAGCCGTAACTCTGCGCCGTTTTTGGACAATGCTTGCAAACTACCACGGCCGCATCTGGAATGCCTCGGAGTTCGGCCGATCGTTCGGGGTTGCGGATACGACCGTGAGAAACTATCTCGATCTGCTCACTTCCGCCATGGTCGTCCGGCAGCTCCCGCCGTGGCATGAGAACATCTCCAAGCGACAAGTCAAGGCACCGAAGGTTTTCATCGCGGATTCGGGCATCGTGCATGCACTGCTCAACTTGACCACTCAGGCCGACGTTGAAAGCCACCCCATACTAGGCGCCTCTTGGGAGGGGTTCGTACAGAACGAGGTGATCAATCGTTTGGGAGCGCGTCGGGAGGAGTGTTTCTTCTGGGCTACCTACAGCGGTGCGGAACTGGACCTGTTGATAGTCAGGGGAAGGAAAAGACTTGGCTTCGAGATCAAGCGGACCAGCTCGCCCAGCATCACGAAATCAATGAGCGTCGCGATTGAAGACTTGAAGCTCAACCAACTATATGTGATTCATGCGGGGAAGGAGAGCTTCCCCATGGCTGATCGCGTGAGAGCTGTCGCGCTTGCGAGGCTTCTCTCCGACCTGAAGCCGTCAATGCTGTGAAGCCAGAAGAAATTCATCCTTTGAGCTTGTGCAGTGGAACCCAATTGCCATTCTTATCCTTATAACGCCAGAAATACCAACCGTTAGCATTGCGCCCCAAAGCCGCTTTTGCTGCCGCGCTTGGCGAGTCGAAAGTTCTGCCATCATATCTAACCTTGCCATCCTTGCGAAGTATGGCAAAGTATTCCCAGCTCTTTCGATATCCCCTCATTGGATACGGACATATTATGGAAGCGCCGATCCTTCCTTCACCCAGAAGTACCTCTTTACTTCCGCGCTCCTTCTTGGCCTCTTCTTTCAAACTTCTCACCTCACTCCTCTCCCTTCCTTAGCAACTTCCTTCCCTTCTCGGTCAGCCGGTACTTCTGCAACCGGCTGTTGGGCTTCTCGGGGATGGTCATTTCGATCAGTCCCATTTCCAGCAGACGCTTGATTTGCTTGTGAAGCTCTCCGGAAACAGTCTTATGTCCCAACTTTTTCGCTAAATCGGCCCTACCATATGCTTCCTTTTCCAGGAACAAAAGAACCTTGGCTGCCAGCCGTGACTCTAGCCGTGACTCTAGCTGTGACTCTAGCCGTGACTCTAGCCGTGATTGGGCCCGTTCCTCGACCGCGATCTTTTCAGCCAGAGGAAAGACAAAACGCACCCTCAAGCCCAGTTCGACTATGGACGGCTCGGGAAAGCCGCTTTCGGCGGTTTCACGGAAGATTCGTGGTACACCGCTGCCCCACTGTTCGATCAGTTTCAATTCCCGGAACACCCTGGCAATCACCGGGTTACGGATCTTGGAGACCCCCTGCTTCATGTCCTCGACCGTAATCCCCGGCGGCAAGATGCCTGGGTTTTCAATCTCGATGCGGTCGTCGAAGAAGGCCACGCGAACAGGGCCTCCCCGCTGGGACCAGTCGGCATCATCGGAACAAGTCAGACCTCTTATAATCCATGCTGGCATACTCGCTCTGTACTTTATTCTGAGAGCGTGGATCATGAAGCTCACTTTCGATGCCATAGGACTTATCCTTGTCATATTGCCAACGTTACTCGCAATCTATTAGCAAATCTCTTCGCAGACGGTCTTGGTGTTCTCAATAGCCGGTATCATGATCATGCTCGCAGATGCCGGCCGAAGAGTGAGGCGCAGCCAGGCGGGAAAAGGATAAGAAATACTATATGCTCCCGAGCATCGTGCTGAATAGAGGCTATCATAATCAAATATTCAAGTCGGTGTCGAAATCTTGACACTTCTGCTTTTCGTTGCCACACACGTATCAATCTTAAGGACAATGAATTACGCATAATTCGTGCTCTTGTGGAGATACAAGAGCGTATGCGTTATCTGGGTACAGAGTCTTTCCAGCCTTATAACGCCTTGCAGGTGAACGAAATAGATTGTCCTAATCAATTGGCACTTTTCTTGCGCAAGCATTTAACTGCTTGTTATTATACAGGTTATAGCATCTCGCGCTTCTGCCATTAAGAAAGGAGGTGTAATAATCAATTGCAGGAGGATAAATTCGAAATGAAAGTTTCGTGGCCATTAACGAAAGAGAGTTAGCATGATTTCGAAAAAGATTATCATTCTAATTGTTGCATTGGCTGCCTCTTGCTGTATTTTCAATTGTGAGGATCAAGGGGTCTCCCCGAATACCCGCTTCAATTCTGACTCGGCATCAACCCATCAAAGAGCAGAGATTAACCCGTTTTGGACTGATCCAACGATCAATATAGGTCCTGTAGATATGGGGAAGCTACACAATGATATATTGCAAGCAATTGATGAATTGTATGATTTTTCAGATTCAACTCCCATCGATATGGATGGAGCACTTTACATCATTCAGAACGCGATCAATAAAGCTGCTCTCCAATATGGATACAGGCCTATTACACTGCATGAAACTGGTTATCTTGCGGCTTGTGTTGTATCCTTCGCGGAGAAAGCCGGAGTTGATCTTTCGCACATGAAAAGTGATGATGGATGGAAATTAATTGATCATGCTCGAGAGCTTGGATATATTGATTTCCTAGAAGCCAGAGCGATCAAGCGCCTCACGATGAATTTTATTCGAAATGGATCCGAAGCCTTGGCTGAGTCGTCAATAATGGGAGATTCAGAGACGAGAGCAGTGAAGAATTACCGCGAATTGCTTGCTGCATCGGCCGAGTTTTGGAGCAGCGAATATTCTCATGGGTCTGGGCCAGGTGGTACCCAGCCAGATGGCGTATCCGGAGCTAAAGGAAATAATCCGAATCTAGCTATCGACTGGGGTCAGGTTGTGGCTTCAACTATAACCGATGCAATTTATGGCATGATGGTAGGTGCAGCGCTTGGAGGAGGAGCGGGGATGGTTGGCGGAACATTGGCAGGAGCAATGGGTTCAATCGCAGCTACTATGGCTATTGACAATCTCCAGGATTGGCTTGATGAAACCGGGGATAGCTACGGACCCGGCGACTTTCCTCCTCCGTGTCCCGATGGGCAGTATCTCTGCTAAATGAATCAATGCTGGTAGTTTTGACTTAAGCTCTGTTGTTTTCGTCCGAATCTAAGGAGGTGGAGGACACAATCTTGAGCGAGCTACAAGTTTTCATTCTTGTTGACTGGGGATTAGTACTTCTAAGCGCTCTGCTGATCTACTACTTCATTCGGCCTATCCACTGGGCTTTCATGGGGCTTTTCCTTATTTGGACGCCAGCTCTTCTCCCTATTCCTCATATATGGATAAAAGCTCTGATAATCATTCCAGGCATCATGGTTGTTGCGGCCGATGTAGCGGGGAAACTTAGGCGCGGGAGGCGCTTTGATCAAACAAAGAGGGAGGAAGAAACCGGCATGGACTCAGGGAGGCCTTTGGCATAGCTATTGAATCCGTCGGCCGCAGCCATAAGCGCACCATGTTCCGTAAAGGCATAAGGCAACGACTTGGAATACTTAAGGAATACTTATAACTACCAATATTCACGCGCACACAATTTTCGGTGATACCAGAAACGATGCCTGCTATACGATAACTCATCGATCTCCGGATTTGCGCCGACGTATGCGAGCACGTTCATTAGATAAGAAGCGCTCGGCTATCCTTACGTCCGATTCTTGTTTCCCTCTCGATCTGTGTCCTAGCCCATACGCCGAGCTTGAGAATCATAGGATCTTCTGCTCATTATCATGTTAGCAGGCATAAGAAGCTAAGCCATTATTTTCTATTTTCGTAGTTCCTTCAGGGGAACCCATTGGCCTTTATCATTACGATAGCGCCAGAAAGACCAACCGTTGGCGCTGCGTCCCAAAGCCGCTTTTGCTGCCGCGCTCGGCGAGTCGAAAGTCCTGCCATCGTATCTAACCTTGCCATCCTTGCGAAGTATGGCAAAGTATTCCCAGCCCTTTCGATATCCTCTCAATTGAGTTCTACGTTCAACCGCACCGGCCAACGCCTCACTTCCCTTGCCTCGAGCAGCTTTGATTCTGCGATGGCGTTTAGCGATCCAACCGCCGATAAGCTCGGCTCTGCGATCCGCATCGCGCTCCTTCATGCAGCGGTTGAGATGGGAAAGAAGATTTTCCGAAGCTGCAAATCGGCCTCCCTGTCTATTGCCGGCAGGGTTCACAATTCGTAGCAGCAGAGCTTCAAGCTCTTTCATATGATCATCCTGCTTCGTCAAGTAAACGCTGAACCGATCCCAGGAACCTCCATGCCTATCCTTGAGATGTTGGCTCAACCTCGCCATCAGGTTGCGGGCAAGCCCTACATAATAGAGCTTGCCCCGGCGGTAGAGCGCATAGATGCCGGAGCGTCCACGAATCATATCGCGTATCACCTCTGGATAATCATCGAGTATTCTCCATGAGATATCTTCGAGATGTTGAAGTAGAAGACGGTTTCTCTTGCTCATAAATCAACTCCCAATGTTTTATGCCGATTCGTCATGGAACTCCTCGAGCAATTGCTCCAGTATCTGCAATAGAACATCCGCTTTCATGGTCCACTCGCTGCCTGCTATCGGCACATGCGTAGGCAAGCGATCATCCGCTATAGTAAGTCCGAACTGTTCGACAACTAGATCCTTGAATCGCGTTGCTACCTGTTCCTCGCGCGGATCTTCATTCAACCAACCGAAATTGAACCAGAGTTCCCCATTGGAATATACAGTATATAAGGACCGCCGAGCCAGATCTTGATGCTTTATATTGTATGAGCCATTGAGCTTTCCCGTGCCCCATGTTATTTGACAGCCCAATTTCGACGCGCCATCCAGCAGGCCCGTAACGGCGGCGAACTCG
Source organism: uncultured bacterium (assembly GCA_964464035.1). GTDB lineage: Bacteria > Krumholzibacteriota > Krumholzibacteriia > WVZY01 > WVZY01 > CAYXEN01. Next base: position 7,166 of record CAYXEN010000058.1, read on the forward strand.
TTTTGAGCAAGCTTGTTCTTGGAATCGGCCAGGAATGATTCTCTATCCCAGTGCCGTCGGGCGCCTCTATTAGTGATGATGATGCTCCGCTTGACCAGGCGGGCCTGTTCCGTGTAGCCAAAAAGCGATGGCACCACGATGCGACTTTGTCCATCTCGGAACTGACGTGCTTCGACCAATAGCACCTCGGATCTCTCCATCTGCCTATTCAAGAAATCAATTACACTTCTTAATTCGATCGGCGCCTGATCCAAAAAGAAAATAATGCGAAGCTGCCCCTCACGGAGGTTTTCCTCGATTCGCTCAAAGAATGTATCGATCGTCATCTCATCATCGATTCGTAGCTTTTCAACTGCCTGCTCGAGCGTCGTTCCGCCTTGAGCAGCCGTGTGCCCAGCGAGCTCGCGGATCAGATCTTTTCCCCAATAACGGTGCCCATTGGCGGCATACTCCAGCATCTGACCGACGATTTCACGGCGTGCGCGAGTATCTGCAAATCTCTTGCATTCAACAAAGGTCGGGATCCCTCTATGATCGGCGAAGAAGAAATCTATACTCCATCGATCGGAACCCGTCGATGGATCCGGAACGGGCATCTCACGTTTGATCAACAGCCAGCGGCAAGGATCGTCAGGATCTATTTGATCTCCGGGCAACAGATTATAGTTCTTCTCGAGTAGGGCTTGAAGATCATGATCTTCATTTCTCGAACGAACCGGGGCCAAGGCCTCTGGAATTCCACCGCTGCTGATCTTATACACTCGTGTCATCTCTGTTCCTTTCTTCGATATTCATATCGGATCATTTCCTTGATGGATACGGGATCCCAATATCTTTGGCAATCTGTTCAAATCCATCTTCGTTCTTGAAACCACCGATATCTTTCTTCTTTATGTCCACTTTGTGAAATCCGGAATTGGCCTTGACGAAATTCCTGCGAACAAACTCGACCGGAAGCGTATAGAATTCAGGTGCTGTTGCTCCCGCTGGAGCCGGCTCTCCCCGATAGAAGTTGCCGACATTGAGATAAACAACCACAAGATAATCGAAAGCATCAAGGGATTGTTCTCTGATAAGGACATGAGGTTGACAATCGGTTTGATAGCGACTCTTAACTTGCACTCGGACCTGAGCAGATTGGATGCGTGGATTAGGATGAATACAGATGATATCATAGCCTTCATTGTTTGGAGGGGCCTTGTAAGCGAGGATGTTGCGCCTCATAAGATGGCCCATTACAAGATGCTCCGCAGCTTGATGGAGAACAGGGAACATCAATGGTTTTTTCTTGGGCATCCAATTACTCCTTTTTATAACTGATATCGCAATCAGCCCGAGCGCATATCAACGAATCAAGCAATAAACACCTCTTCGTTGTGCCATTCGAGATACTCTCTTGCAGGTTGCTCCGGTTTCTTTCGAGGCACCTGAACGAGATTCTTGCCGTTGTAAATCAGATAATGCTTGCCATTGTGATAATGATCTCTTATAGCCTTGCTCACCCTTATATTGAGACTCGGCGTCACGGTTATGTAACCTCGGTCGAACAGCTTATGAAGATCCGATCTCAACAGCAATCCATTTGTAATGTGATTCGGTCCGTCCTCTGAGTGCGGTTTGATATGAGCCGCTTCCAGGACGGGGAGTACTTTTTCTCCCGATATGGCGCAGCGTCGATCATAAGCATCCGTGACGAGAACCCGGAAAGCACCTTGGCCTAGCCGGGCCCGCGCCAGATAGAGAGACCCGAACTCTTGTTCCTTAAGCATCGCGGCGCCCTTGAGCAAATCCTCGCCTAGCGCAGGTTTGTCAGACAAGAGCAAGTCGCTCACCTTTGACCATAGCGAAGCCCCGAGGGGCGTAGAAGTATCGTATGTCTTGCCGCGCTGAATGCTGGGGCTCCAATTCGCGGGGATTGGAATCCAATTTTGTTGTTCGAAGAAGAACGGGTCTGCTAGAATGATGCATCCAATGACGGGATCCGGCTCATAACTGCCCCGATACTTTATCACACTCTGGCGAAATGTCGCCAGATCAGGCGCCCCGTTGTTCTCTCCGAAAGCATCCCAGGCAAGCGAGAGCGGCAGGATATCATACTTGATGAAAAAGCCGCCTCCTACAATGAAATCATCAGGAGAGTGAAGCTTGAATAAGAATGGAAATCCCGAGGGTATAGCACGAAATCGGCTCCGAGCCGATGGGCTCCAAAAGTTGATCTCGTGTGGATTTCGGCTGGCTAGGAACGAATACCAATTCTTGTCGGTGATTGAGACAAAGTACTTCATAATAAAGAATTTCAAGAATTAGCGATGTGGTCGCATTTTGCGACCACATCGACTTCTATACGACAATTCACCGATGCCTATTCTTGCGCCGGAGCATGGGCGCACATTAATATCTTGCGAATACTGCCGCGATATTAATTGTTACCACAACGAGCCTTAAATGTAATGCGGCGGCCAATGATGCCGGACAATATTACTGTTCCTCCTTCTTTGCATGGCGTGGCAATTTCGCGAGTTCATCGGATAAATCGCTTAGATAGACCACATCATACATGCAGCAAGTATCCCTTAGGCAGTTCGTCCCACGTCCGCCCATCGAGAACTCGGCCGTTCCTCTTCTTCTGGACCCCCCCCCACTGCTTGAAGAAGAATGGAGTGCCATGGCGCCGACATTGCTTGCAGATGTCCCTGACCCAGGCGGCCTTCATAGGCCGGGCTCCAGGTCCGCTTTCTCCGCCGACGATGACCCAGTGAATGCAGGAAAGATCGATGGTACCCAACGGACCCAGCAACGGCTCCAGGGACAGGAATCTTACGGCAGCAGGTACTTCCCGAAGATGGTTCGCGCGCCATAGATACTCGTCCATCTCAATCGATACGCCCATCCACACGTTGGGCGGCCAGTTCAGCTTCGGGGCTACGTCGGCCATTCTTTCTGATCGCTTCGTGAGAATCTGGAACGTGTGCCACGAGGCCTTCTCCATGGTGTGGAACACTTTCTGGATGAAGCTCATCGGAACCTTCTCGTGGAACATGTCACTCATGCTATTAACAAAGATCATCCGCGGCTTCTTCCAAGCTAAGGGCAGTTCTAGCCGGTCAGGCCAAATCCGCAGATCGAAACCCTGCTCGTAAGGGTGTCCCGGAATCCCGCGCCATCGTTCCGCGAAGGTCTCCGCATAGCAGTGTTTGCATCCCGGGCTCACCTTCGTGCACCCCGTGACGGGGTTCCAGGTCGAATTCGTCCACTCTATGGCCGACTTCTCAGCCATCTCACACTCCCAGGCGCTTGTACTTATCGAAAATATCCTTCACAATCCGGGAAGCCACGTCCTTCGGGGATGCGAAGAATAAATAATAGATGACTGCAGCCTTGCTGTTTCTCATCGGGAGCGGTCTCAAAACGTGCTTGAACCCCGCAACCTTCCTCAGGCGCTGACGAAACGCCTCAGCAATTGCTTCATTTTCCCTCTTCATATCAATAGGGCCGAAAAGGCCGGGTTCTTGCCGGTAAGCCACGCTCCTCCAGCTCTCGTCGCCCCAAACGGATGTCATCCGCTCTACCTGGTCATCGGGTACGGCGGCAGGATTTTTCCAAAGAACGTTCATGTTTGCGTCCATAATCATAAAGTTGTAGAACATATCCACGGTGCCGAGAGAACCCGCCACCTTTGGCACATCCCAATTGATGTTTAGGCCATATGGGTCTAGCAGGCAGAGCGCTCGACTGTAGTCTTCGTACCTACATCGAGGAAAAACATTTTCCAAGAGCACATCATTGCAATCCCCGTCGTACACGAATACGTTTGATCGGGCTCGGGCAAGGCGGCGCAACTCCGCCGTCTTCTCATGGTTGAGATCTATGAAATGATACTCCGAGAAGGGAGGGGCCACATCGATGGCTATTTGAGGACTGCCTGCAATAATCTCGCCCGTTGTTCTGGAGATATGCCGTCCGGATCCCGCAAAAGCATCTATGTAGATGTGGCGTCGGATCTCTTTTCTGGCACTAAGGATTCGAGAATACGCCTCTGCATAGTCGCGGATGATCTCCAGCTTGATTTCCGTCCAACGTCCGACTTCGTCATGCATCGGCGTTCCATCCTTTTTTCTTCATAAAAGCCCACCTATTAATTTATTACCTATCCTGATGATATTCCCGCTTCATTCAGTTCTTCAGGGGCAATGAAATTCCCATCATATAATAATATTCTCACAACCTCGCTTCTATCAACCGCCGGGCTCTGATATCGACTTGACAATTCTCTATGCAGGGCGGCGAGCCTGGGCAGGACGATATGACGAGCGAGCAAACACCTGAAGTTCTCTCAAAAGAGCGTCTCCAACCAGATTATCACATAAGTTATTAACTGTAAAGCGGGTTTCAACGACGCCGATCTGACAAGAAAGCTCCCCTACCCCCCACCACACACCCGCGCATGCTCGCATGCCTCGCACTCGGCGGAGCTGCGAGCCTCGAAGACGCCCGACTCGAAGCACTCGGCCATCTCATCCACCGCCTTCTCGATGCGATCCATCATGGCGGCAACGTCGACCGCAACGACATCGACCTTGTCTCCGAGATAGCACACGAAACCCTCGATCTTCTTGTCGGGATGGATCTCTCTCAGAGCCCAGCAGTAGAATCCCACCTGGAACTCGTACTCTTCCCTCCTCCTGCCGCTCTTGTAATCGATCACGCGGATGGTGTCCCGGTCGGACTCCAGCCGGTCGACTCGCCCGGAGAGAACGATGTCGCCTTTCTTCACGTAGAACTGCTCCTCGGGCTTCTGCTCGCCTCGCCTTTCCCCCAGCGGCGAGCGAAGGAGCGCCCGCACCATTTTCACTACGGCGCCGGCGGTATGGTCTATCCTGCTTTTCTCGATCCGGCCCTCGCGAGCCGCCTCGCGCGAAAGCAAGGCCGCGAGCTCTTCGAGCCCTCGATCATCTCGGGGGTCCGCCCGATACATCTCCTCGAGCACGGCGTGCACGATCTTGCCGTACTCGGTACGATCGACGTCCTCGGGCACTCCGCTCTCGAAGGGATGTGCCGCTTCCTCGCTTTCCACCGCTTCCTCGGCCGTATCGCCGAGCCCGCCGGCGAGGCGCGAAAGAGCGAATTCGAGGGGGCAAGTATCGAAAGTCCAGAGATCCCTCCACGTAACCATCTCCAATCTACGCCCGGTCGCGAAGAGCCGACCGGGGCAGGCTTCCATTCTTCGAACCGCACGCGTCCATCTCGCGAGCTCCGCCTCGAACCGCTCGCCTTCGCGTGGAGATGATCCGCGCGAGCTTGTCGCCCCGCTCTTCCCCGCACCAGCCGCGCTGCCGGAGCCGACATCGGGCGCGCGCCTCATCTCTTCGTACTCGATACCGAGTTTCTCCAGGCAATCGAGGATCTCCTTGAAGAAGGGCGATGATCCTTTCTCCTCGCCGTCCCCGGGACAGGGCGAAGTTATCATCAAGTGATCTCTCGCCCGGGTCATGGCGACGTAGACGAGGCACCTCTCCTCCTGCTGCATGCTCTCCTTGCGCTCCTTGGCCTCGTCGAGCTTGTCGGGTTCTCTCCCCTTGTAATCGCCCACGTATAGCCCGAGTTCCCGGGAGACGTAACGGCGACGTGACCTGTCCTGCTTGCCCTTCATCCCCGCCAGAACGACGGCGGGAAACTCGAGTCCCTTGGCCTGGTGTATGGTCATTATCTTCACCCTGTCATCGGGGAGAACCGGCTCGGCGCCGGCGGAAGCCTCGTCGACGGAGGTCGCCGCATCGAGATACTCGAGCAGCGTGTGGAGCCCGTGCTCGTTTCTCTCGCTCATCTCCTCGAGGATCATGGCCAGCTGCCTGGTCATGTTGTCGAAGGTCGCCCGCGTACCGCCGAGCGAGAAGAGTCGCACGAGGAGCGCGATCCTCTCCACGGCGCTCCATACGAACGAGGGAAGATCCATCCGCAGGAGGTCCCCGCGCAACGACTCCAACGTGGAGGCGAGGACGCGGCATTTCTCCCTGCTCTTCCCGTCACTGAGCGCGCTCACGACCTCGTCGGCGAGCAAGTCGCGAACGGTCAGCAGGTCCTCGCGCTTCTTCTTGCCGGACGCGCGCCGCGCGGCGGTGAAAAGCTCGTGGAGCGCGGCGTCGCTGAGCTCGAACGGCTCCTCCTCGAGCAACGCCACCAGCGCATCGACGCGATCCGGGTGGACGAGAAGCGTGAGCATGTTCCGGAGCGAGACGAGGAGCGCGCTCTCGAGCGAGTTCCCCGGCCCGAGGACGGAATAAGGAATGTCCAGCCGGGAGAATTCCCTCTCGACGGCGGCGAGTGTGTCGTTGCCCTTGAGCGACCTCATGAGAACGGCGAAATCCCCGAACGAGCCCCCTTTCCTCCCGGCCAGTTCGAGCACCCACGCGGCCACGGCGCGGGCCTCCTCGTCGGGGGATGGGCCGATGGAGCCTTCGGGGTGAAACACGGTGACGGCCCTCCCCGAGCCCTTGCGCCGGGCGTCGAGCGCGCGCGACTTCGCTCCATAATATGGATCGCGGTTTATGAAAGCCGACGCGAGCGCGAGGATGTCTGGCACGGACCTGAAGTTCTCGGTCAGGACCACGGTGGCCCCGCTGAACTCCCGCAGGTTCTCCACCCTGGCGTCCCTCCAGCGGTAGATCGATTGCTGGTCGTCTCCCACGACCATGACGTCGGCGAAGTCGCCGCCCGAGAGAAGGCGGAGGAGTTCGTTCTGGGCGTTGCTCGTGTCCTGGAACTCGTCGACGAGAATGTGGCGAAAGCGCCCGGTGTAGGCGTCGCGAAGCGCGCGGTCGCGTTCGAGGGCCCGGACGCAAAGCTCGATGAGCGCGGTGAAATCGAGAAGGTTGCTCCCGTAGAGGCTCTTCTCGTACTCGCGCCAGAGGGCGCATATCCCCGCTACGAGGTTGCGATACTCCCCGGTGTCGTCCGCGCTCACGGCGGCCTCGAGATCCTCGGGACGCATGAGGAGCGAGCGGCACTTGTCCATGGTCCAGATGCAGAGTTTGAAGAAACTCTCCAATCCCTCCGGCCCCTTGTCGCCGGCGAGCGGGTCCTCGGGCATGCCCGGGATCGCCCCCGCGACGAGCCTCTTTCGCAAGATTCTCTTGAGGCGCCCTATCTCGACGCCGCCCGCGACACCGGCATCGGGCCCAACGGGGAAGCGCCCCGGGTTCTCCTGCATCATCTCGTAGCAGAAGCTGTGGAAATTGGTTATAGACGCCTGGTGAAGCGAGCGGTAGAGGGCGGCGTCGCCGGTCGCACGCACCGCTTCGAAGATCCTCCTTCGCATCTCGGATGCGGCCCTGCGCGTGAAGGTGAGGGCGAGGATCCTTTCCGGGGGCACGCCCTCGTCGAGCACCAGCCTCAGGTACCTCGCCACGAGAACGCGCGTCTTGCCGGTGCCGGCGCCCGCCTCTATCTTGAGAGGCTTCCCCGCGGGAAAGTCCACCGCGGCCATCTGTGCCTTGTTCAATTCTTCGCCGGGCATCCGTTCACCTCTTGCAAATCCCCTTGAAGTTACACTTGAAACAATCACCCTTGTCCTCGATCCTCGGGAACGACTCCCTCTCGCCGAAGATCTCCCCGGCCAGATCGGCCGCATCGTCGAGGCACTTCTCGATCTCGCCCGCCGTGAGATATGACAGGTCCTTCCCCGAACGGTGATCGCCGGCCTCGCCCTCCGACGAAACGACCTCTAGCCTCACCTGCTTGGGCTTGTCCGGATCGTGCAACAAGTAGAGCGAGAAGGCCGCCGGCCACTCGCCCTCGCGCGCGCGGACCGCGCCGAGATAGATGGGCGGTTGCCAGTTCCTCTCCTTTGGTTTGCATTCTTCCCCAATGGTCTTCTTTCTCAGAGTCTTCGCCTCTCTCTTCTCCTTACCCGTCTTGTAGTCGATGACTATCCTGCGCCCGCCGGCGATGCTCTCCACCCTGTCGATCCGACACGTGAACGCGAAGCCGCGATGCTCGAACGGAAAGTTTTCTTCGCGAAGTTCGATCCGGTATGCCTCCTCGCGCGACTTCTCTATGGCGAAAAAGCCGCTCGCATGTTGCCCGAGCCTCCTCGCCATCAACCTGCCGCGGAGCGTGTCCGGTTTTTCGCCCGCGTTCTCGAGGGCCTCCCGGATCAATCGATCGATCTCTCCCTCGCGGCCCAGAATCTCGACTCGCGTCGGTCGCCCTGAGCAGAGGTCGCGGACTAGCGCGTGGAAGATGTTGCCCACGGTCCCGCTCACGTTCTCGGGCTCGGGCAGGCGGAGCAACCTGGTGTAGAAGAAAAGCCGCGGGCAACGGCTATAGGCTTCAAGCGAGCTCTTGCTCAAGGGAAACTTCTCCAAGCTGAATCGCCGGGGGGCGCGCGGGCCGCCCCTGAAGAACGCCGCCGCGGGAGCACGCTCTATTATAGAAGCACCGATCGAATCCGCGCCGCGGCCGCCCG
>CAYXEN010000058.1:15729-17433 GCA_964464035.1 uncultured bacterium
GCGGGAGCACGCTCTATTATAGAAGCACCGATCGAATCCGCGCCGCGGCCGCCCGATGCGCCTGCTCTTTTTTCATCGCCGCCGCCCGAGGCGCGAGCTCCCCGCTCGTCCCCGCCGCCGAGGAGAAGCGAAGAGAGTTCGACGATCGGGGGCATCGGGAGATCCTCGGCCTCCTCTATGTCGCCCCCCACCCCGTCCGCGATGACGGCGCTCGGGGCGGGCAGTTCCCCCCCTCCGAACTCTTTCGGCGCTGTCACGACGAGCTTGCTTATCGCTCGCATGAACGAATGGAGCATGAGGCCGAGCTCGCCCGCCACGTGGTCCTCGATCGTTCGAACCCGGGGCGATCGGATGTCTTCGCCGAGGAACGCTCCCAACTTTTCTTGCAGTTCGGCGTGGGGCACAAGCTTGTCCTTGTCCGGGAGGCTTGGAAAGATCGTCTCTGAACAACCGACCACGAAGACTACTGGAAAGAAACGGTTGTGCACTTCGTGGCACGAATAGAAGCCGACGCATCCCTTCTCGGGCGAGGGCACCGAGCGCCGGGATGAGAAGTAATCGTTCATCTCGAGAAAAGCCCCGAAGTCGACTTCGAACCCGACCCTGCCGGCGAAGGCGAGATGGTTCCGCCAGCTCCTCACGAGCTCGATCGCGCGGATCTGCGCCGCGGTGACGGCGCCGGGAACGGAGACTTCTCTGAGGAGAGGAAAGACGATATCGTCCATCAAGGCTTCGACGGGGTCGGTCTTCGACGAGCGGAGTTGCCGGAACGCGCGATCGAGAAGTTCGAGCGATGAGCCGCCGTCCTTGGATGCCCCGCCGTTTCCCGGCTCCCCGCCACGCGATTCCCCGCCGGCATCATCGCCCACCCCCAGGCGCTCGCGCAGTATCTTCTCCAGGGCCGGCAAGAGAACCGATCCGGCGATCCTTTCCCTCGCGTGCGCCCGCTCGGGATCGATCCAGATCTCGAAGAGCGAAAGCACCAGGCTCCAGGCGGCACCCGGGCCGCTCATTCCCGTATCCAACGGTATCCCGTACTGGTCGAAGACGAACGAGAGGATCGGGCCGTATCTTCGCTTGTCCCTCGCTATGACCGCTATCTCCTCGGGCACGACTCTCCCCCATTCCAGGATCTTCTCGATCGAGGCCGCGACGAAGCCGGCCTCGGTGAACTCGTCCCTCACCCTCACCACGCGCACTTCGACTTCGTCAGCGCGAGGCGGCGTGCACTCCTTGCCGCCCGTCCCGTCGCTGTTCCGGAAGCCGTTCCCGGAGCCGGGGAGGAACTTCTCGTATCCATCGCCTATCGCTTCCTTCATGATCGGCGCGACGATGCGCCTGAGCTTCTCCCCGCGATCGGCGGCGGGAAGTTCGAACGTCCTGCCGCCGTAAGTCGCGGGGAATATCTCGCGAAGATAACGCCCGCTCGTGCCCCGGTGGCGGAAGCGGGCTCCCGCCGGGTCGCCGAACACGTTCAACGCGCGCTCGCCCCGGGGCGGGACGAGACGGCGCAAGAGCTCGAACTGCCCGGGATCGACGTCGTGGAAATCCTCCACGAGAAAGACTTTGCTATCCGGCGCAGGGTCGCGCTCGGAGTGATCGACGAGATCGCCCAGAGCGCGGTACCAGATGTCGTAGTAGGTGGCGTAGCCGTGTTTTTCCAAGAGGGCTAGGTAGTCAGAGTAGAGTGAGACGACGTCTTCG
>CAYXEN010000059.1:0-17098 GCA_964464035.1 uncultured bacterium
CTCGGCCAGTTCGGCCTTCGTTCGGCGGAGCAGGGCCTCCGCGTACTCCATAGTTTCCTGCGAAGACGATCTGCCCGCAACGAGGTCGGCGAGGATCTCGCTTTGATCCCGATCGGAGAACTCGGACTCGTAGAGAGCCTGAAGAACTATCTCGCGGGCTTTTCTTCTCTTTCCCACTTCAGATCAGCTTCTCCCAGAGTTTCATCATCTCGATGAGAGCGAGGGCGCTCTGCCAGCCCTTGTTGCCGTGCTTGGAACCGGCTCGATCGATGGCCTGTTCCAGGGTATCGGCCGTAACGATCCCGAACGTGAGGGGCACCGGTGAACGTTGCGCCGCTTGCTCGAGGGAACGGATCACGGTGGCCGAGAGGATATCGAAATGGGGAGTCTCGCCCCGGATGATCGTCCCGAGACATAGTACACCGTCCAGCTGCTTTTTCTCCGAGAGCTTCGCCGCTATCTGCGGAATCTCGAATGAGCCCGGCACCCAGTAGATCTCGATGTCCTTGTCCGCCGATCCGTGTCGCGTCAGGCAATCGACGGCGCCCTCCACGAGTCTCTTCGTGACGAAGTCGTTGAACCTGCTGGCCACGACGGCCACGTGCTTGCCGCTTGCTTGAAGTTCGCCTTCTATCGTTCTAGGCATGGAACTACTCCTTTCCCGCTTCTTTCCTGAGTGGCACCGGATGGACGTTCGTCAACAGGTGCCCCAACTTGTCCCGCTTGGTCGCCAGGTACCTCGAATTCACCTCGTTCGGAGGAATCTCTATCGGAACCCTCTCCACCACTTCCAGCCCGTAGGCCCCGAGCCCTATGATCTTCTTGGGATTGTTGGTCAAGAGCCGCATCTTGCGCACGCCGAGATCGGCGAGTATCTGCGCGCCGATGCCGTAATCCCTCAGGTCCGGGGGAAAACCAAGCGACTTGTTCGCTTCCACGGTATCCTGCCCCTTGTCCTGGAGAGCGTAAGCCTTGATCTTGTTCTCCAAGCCGATCCCTCTTCCCTCCTGCCGCATGTAGAGAAGAACCCCGCGGTCCGCCTTCTGGATCAAGCGGAGCGACGTGTGCAGCTGATTGCCGCAGTCGCATCGCATGGATCCGAAGACGTCCCCCGTCAGGCATTGGGAATGTACCCGCACGAGCACCGGCTCGGGAGTGGCTACCTCGCCTTTGATCAGGGCTACGTGTTTGGAATCGTCGAGATCGTTCTTGTAGAGACGGAGGGTGAAATCCCCGTACTCGGTCGGAAACGACGTCTCGGCGACGAGGGAGATCAGCTTCTCGGTGCTCCTTCGATACTCGATCAGGTCCTTTATGGTCACGATCTCGAGGTCGTGCCGCTCGGCGATCTCCACCAGCTTCGGCATCCTCGCCATGTGCCCGTCCTCGTCCATGATCTCGCATAGAACTCCTGCCGGGAAGAGACCGGCCAGCCTGGCCAGGTCGACGGCGGCCTCGGTGTGACCGCTTCTCCTCAGGACCCCTCCATCGCACGCACATAGTGGAAAGACGTGGCCGGGCCGGGCGAAATCCTCCGCGCGGGACGTCGGATCCAGAACCTTGCGGATCGTAACCGTGCGATCGAAGGCGCTTATTCCGGTGGTGGTTCCTTCCACCGCGTCTATCGAGACGGTGAAGGACGTACCGAGCTTGGACGTGTTGTTGGAAACCATCGGATGAAGATCCAGTTCCCGTGACCTATCCGCCGTCAACGCCAGGCATACGAGGCCTCGGGCATGCTTGGCGAGGAAATTTATGTGCTCGGGCGTGACCTTCTCAGCGGCGAGAATCATGTCTCCTTCGTTCTCTCTTTCCTCGTCGTCGACGACGATGACGATCTTACCATTTCTTATGTTCTCGATGGCTTCTTCCACTCTGCAAAACCCTTTCATCGCTTTCACCTCGGTTCGATCGGTTGTCTTTATCAAGGATTGTTTCGCGAAACGCCCCCGGTTTTTCTTTCCATGTACGCAAAAACATACTTGCCGATGATGTCCGCTTCCACGTTCACTTTCGTGCCCGGGCGGTACGAGTCCGCAATCGTGTGGGAGAGAGTGAAGGGCACGAGGGCGACCTCGATGAGCCCGCCGGGCAGGAGCCCGGCAACGGTCAAGCTCACGCCGTCGATCGTTATCGAGCCCTTCTCCACGGTGAGCTCGAAAACCTCCTCGGGCAGGCGGACGGTCAAGACCGCGTCGCCGGCCCTGCGTACCAGCGACGTCACTTCGCCCACTCCATCCACGTGTCCCTGGACTATGTGCCCTCCGAGCGGCGCCCCGGCGCCGAGAGCCCGCTCGAGATTGACCTTGCTCCCCGGCCGAAGAGCGCCGAGAGTGGTTCTTCGAAGCGTCTCCGCCACCGCGGTGAACTGCAGGATTCCCTTCTCCGTGCGCTCCACCGTCTGGCATACGCCGTTCACGGCGACACTGTCGCCCTCGCCGACGCCTTCCGCCACGCCGGGGGCGGTGACCGCGATCACGTCGCCGGCCGAGGATCTCCTGATCCTCGATACTGTTCCCACCCCTTCTATTATTCCCGTGAACAACTTTTTCTCCTCATGAAACGGCCGCGAGAATCCGCTCGGCTCTCTCCCTGTGGAGATAGGTCAGCAGATAGTCTCCGCCGATGCTGAGCGAACCCGCCGGAATCACTTCCGGGTTCTCGGCGTGATCGGCTTGAAAGAGCGAGACGCCCCTCTTGCCGAACAGTTTGGGCCCTACGAACAGGCAGAGAGCGTCCCAGCACGAATTCTCGATGAACCAGGTCAAGGTCTTTGCTCCTCCCTCAACCATCACGGAATCGATCCCGTCGGCATAAAGTACTTTCAAGACTCCGGCAACGTCGATCCTTCCGCCGTCCACGGCGGATCGCACGATCTTCGCTCCCGATTCTTCCAGGAGAAGCGCCTTCCCGTCCGGCGCGTTCTCGCCCGTGAAGATGTAGAATCTCCTCTTTCCCAGCCATTCGTGTGACTCGGGGAAACGCAAGCGGGGATCGAGCACGGCGGGCACGGGCGCCGGCACATCCCCGAGAAATCTGCAGTCGAGACGGGGATCGTCGACGAGAATCGTGTCGATGCCCACGAGAATCGCCTTGTGCGCCGCACGGAGCCTCTGCCCCCACAACTTCGCCTCTTCAGAGGTTATCCTCCCTCGTTCCCCTTCGGAGGGGGCCACCTTGCCGTCCATCGATACGGCCGCCTTGAGCGTCACGGCCGCCTCTTCGCCTATCGTGTACCGCTTGAAGTACCCGAGATTCAGGAGCAGCGCCTTCTCCTTGAGAACTCCGACCTCGACTTCGATACCCGCGCTCCTGAGCTTCGCCAGCCCCCTGCCCCGCACCTCCGGAAAAGGATCGCGCGTCGCAACCACCACGCGTTCTACGCCGCTTGCCGTTATCTTGTCCACGCACGGAGGAGTCTTGCCGAAATGAGAGCAAGGTTCGAGATTCGTATACAGCGTGGCCCCTTCGGCCTCACTCCCCGCCTCATCTATCGCGATCACCTCGGCGTGAGCGGTTCCCGCCCGGCGATGCACCCCCTCTCCCACGATCACGCCGTCTCTCACCAAGACGGCCCCGACCATGGGGTTCGGATCGGTGTGCCCGGCTCCCCACCACGCCAGCTCGATCGCGCGATCCATGAAGATCTCGTCGCGCCGCCTCCAAACCCGTTCGTTTTCACGCTTCGCCGCCATGACGAATACTTTCGACAGATAAATAGGATTTTTTCACCGGGGATGGAAGGGAGAAGCGGGAACAGAAAGACGCCCGCCGCCACGGGTCGCACGGAAGCTCATCCAATCCTTCTCCCATCCAGACTTTGACTGTCGGCCTCGGAATTCCACCGAGTCTGTGGACATGCGCCCACTCGCGGGCTCTCACCGCCGGTGGGGAATTTCACCCCGCCCCGAAGGTATTGGTCTGTTTCATTCTAGTCAATCGCCCGGAAAAGTCAAGCCGGATCGAAGGGATTAAGCGCCGCGCGGAATCTTGGGTCATTGCAGCGGGCAAAGGGGGCGCAAAGCGCCCCATCCGGGCGGCTTCAGGCGAGAACCGCCTCGACGAAATCCACCGGGGAGAATTCGAGAAAGTCGTCCACACTTTCCCCCACTCCCACGTACAGAACGGGAATGCCCAGCGATTGCTTTATCGCAACCACTATCCCGCCCTTCGCCGTACTGTCGAGCTTGGTGAGTATTATCCCGTCCGCATCGAGGTTCTCGGTGAACCTGCGGGCCTGGTGGAGGCTGTTCTGGCCGAGCGTCGCGTCTATCACCAGCATTATCTCCACCGCGCCGGGGGAGAGATTCTTCTCGCACACCCGCTTTATCTTCTTGAGCTCCTCCATCAAGTTGACTTTGGTATGCAGCCTGCCTGCCGTATCGAGGATGAGATAGTCCATCCCGCGGGCCTTGGCCGCCTCGCAACCGTCGTAGGCGACGGCCGCGGGATCGCCGCCGGCTGCGTGCGAGACCACCTGGACGTCGATCCTCTCGGCCCAGATGGCGAGCTGGCTCGCGGCGGCCGCACGGAAAGTGTCGCAGGCGGCAAGCAGCACCTTGTCGCCTTTCTTCTTGAGATGGTTGGCCAGCTTGGCGACGCTCGTCGTCTTGCCGACGCCGTTCACGCCGACGGTGATTATGGCTCGGGGCGCGTCATGTCGTGGAGGAGCGCCCCCACCGCTTTCTTCGAGAAGGGCTATGAGTTCCTCCTTGAGGATTCGCCGGTAGTCGCCCGGATCGTTCAGAGCCTTCAAACGGTCGATGATTCTCTCCGCCGCTTCGACGCCGATATCGGCACCTATGAGAATCTCCTCGATCGCCTCGACATCGGCTTCTTCGAGGGCGGCAGCGCGGGAGAAAAGCTTCTTCAAGGGGAGGGAAAAACCCGCCCTTGTCTTCTCGAGTTTGGAGCGGAGGTTGAACATCCCTAGATCCGAGCTGAGAGCGATTCCTCTTTCTCGCTGGTCCTCGCCGACTTGGCGGCCTTGAGCCTGTCCACTTCGCCGAGTTGCACCGAGATGATCTTGGAGACTCCGGGCTCTTCCATGGTGACCCCGTAGAGGAAGTCGGCGGCCTCCATCGTCCTCTTGTTGTGGGTTATGATTATGAACTGGGTGCGATCCGTGAACGACCTCAGCATGTTGAGGAATCTCCCTATGTTGGCGTCGTCGAGAGGAGCGTCCACTTCGTCGAAGATACAGAAGGGGCTGGGCTTGACCAGATAGATGGCGAAAAGGAGCGAGAGTGCGACCAGCGCCCTCTCGCCGCCGGAAAGGCTCGAGATGTCGTGCAGCCTCTTGCCCTTGGGGCTGGCCACTATCTTTATGTTCGCCTCGAGCGGGTCGTCCGAGTCGACGAACATGAGATCCGCTTCCCCTCCCTCGAAGAGGCTCTGGAAAGTCGCCTTGAAGTTGGCGCGCACCGTCTCGAAAGTATCGTTGAGAAGTCTTCTCGCCTCCCGGTTTATCCGGCGGATCGCCTGCAGAAGATCATTCTTGGCTTCTTCGAGATCGTTTTTCTGCTTCACGAGAAAATCGTAACGCTCTTTTCTCTCCTCGTACTCCTCGAGAGCGAGCATGTTGACCGGGCCGAACGCGGCGAGGTTTTCCTTGAGCCTCGTGAATTCCTCCTGGTCCATGTCCTGCCACTCGGAAGGATCGAATAGCCCGCGATCAGTGATATATGGAGAAAGATCCTCGTTGAACTTCTCCTTCGCCGTCTCGATGAGGCCGTCGATCTTCGCCTTTCTCGTGGCGAGGGCGACCTTGCACCGCTCCAACGCTTCGCGCTTACGGTCCCTTTCCTCCTTTATTCCCTTGAGCTCGCCCTCCATCTCTTCGCAGGCCGCCTGGAGAGACTCCCTGGCGGCGTTGAGCTCTTCCATCTCCTTCTCGATCCGTTCCAGTTCGCCGTGCCGCCCCTTCGTCGCATCGCTCACCCTGGCTATCTCGGACTTGCTCGCTTCGACCTGCCCGCGCGCCCTGACTACATCCTCTTCGCGGCTGCGGACGAGTTCCTCCAGCTCGGAGATCAGCTTCTCCATGTGCCCGGCCTTGGACTCGAGCATTTTCACTTCGCCCTCGGCCGTTGCGTCTTCGAGCTTGCATCGTCCTATGTCCTCGCGCAAGATCTCCCTTCTCTTCTCGAGATCGACTATCCTCTCCTCGAGCTCGTCCACCTCGGAGGCGAGACGCTCGCCGTCGGCATCACCTTTGCCGGCCGACCTTATCTGCTCGAGCCTTCGCGAGAGATCCGCCATCGATTTCTCCAGCTCCCCGGAGGCCTCCGTGGATGCGGTGAGCTTTTCCTTGATCCTCACCAACCGGATCTCCCTGTCGCGGTGTTCCTTCAGCAATTCCTCCGCTGCCGCCTCCTCGGATTCGCGCAGCGATACGGCGTCCCTTTCCTCGTCGGACAACTCCCGACGCAGGGTGACGAGCTGATTCCTGCGCATTTCCCCTCTTCGAATTCTTCTCTGCGCCTCGGCTTGGAGTTCATCCAGTTCTTTCAGCTTCGAATCGATATCGAGAGTGGTCATGGCGATCTCGCCGGCCGGAGCTATGGATATCCTGCCCGGCCCGTCGAAGAAGACTCCATCCAGCGAGGCCACGCGGACGCCGGAACGCCGATCGAGGAGATCGAGGGCTTCAGCCACGTCTCCGACCACGACGATCCCGCCCAGCAGGGATGCGACGTGATCCTTCGCTTCATGCGGGCACTCGACCAGATCGATCGCGCGACCCACTACGCCCGCGCCTTCGAATCCGCCCTCGGCCTCCGAAGCATGGGGATAGAGCAACTGCAATCCCCCGTCCGCTTTCGCACCGAGCTCGGAAAGAGCTTTGAAGGCGTCCTCCTTGGTACGGGCGACCAGGCTTCCCGCGATCGGAGCGAGACACGCTTCTATGCACTTGCGATATTCCCTCTTCTTCACCTTTACGAGATCGGCGAGGACGCCGACGAACCCGTTGCCGCTCGGGATTTCCTTCGGGCGCCTGCCGTCTTTTCCGGTCTTGAGGGATTCGAGAAGCTTCCTCTTTTCTTCGATCCGCTTGAGCTCGATCGTCGCCTCGGTGAGGTTGGATTCGCTCTCCTTGAGGAGCGCTTCCAGTTTCTCCTTGCGCCCCTCGAACACCTTGATGCTCTCCTGCAGGTCCGCCGCCTTCTTCTTCTTCTCTTCGAGGCGCCGCCTGAGCTCTTGCACCTCGTCCTGGAGATTCTTCTCTTCTATGCGCAGGCGAACGGTCTGTTCATCCAGCGTCGCCTTCCTGGCCTCCAGATCCCGGAGTTCCAGCTTCAGGTGTTCGCTCATATCGTCGCCGCCGGAGAGACCGAGCACCAACTGCTTTTTCTCCCTTAGAATCCTCTTCGCTTCCTCGAACTCCCCCGCGACGGCGCGAAGCTCCGTCTCCTTCTCCTTCAATGCGCGGAGCCGCGATGCGACCGTGTCTTCTTTACCCTCGATCTCGCGCTTCAAGCCCGAGAGTTCCTCCTGCAACTCGGATATCCGGCGTTTCGCCCTGGTTATCTCCTCTTCGTTCTCGACCATCCTCGCCTCGGCGGCGTTTATTCTCTCGGTGCATACCGCGATAGTCTCGTCGTTCTTCTGCAGTTCCTTGCTGAGGTTGAAGCGATTCTCATGCAAGGCCTGCAGCTTGCGCTCCAGTTCGGCCAGCTCCACTCTCTTCTCCTGGAGCCTGTTCTCGCGCAGCGACAATTCGCTCTCGTCGACGAGTGTTATCTCCGCCTGCCGCTTCATCTCCTCCTCCGCCTCGTCCAGCTCGCCGAGAAGGTCGTGGAGATTCCTCTTCAGGAGAGCGCCCTCCATCTTGTCGACCTTTTCCTTGAGGCGCATGTAACGCCTCGCCTTTGCGCGCTGGTAGCGCAGCGACCTTATCTCCTTGTCGAGTTCGCCCAGGACGTCTTCGAGACGGGTTATGTCCGTCTCGGTCAGCTTGATCTTGCGCAGGGCCTCCTCGCGCTGGACGCGGTAGCGCATGATCCCCGCCGCTTCTTCGAACATGTTCTTCTTGTCCTGTTCCTTGTCGCTCAGGACGGAATCTATCATCTCGCTGGTTATTATCGAGTACACATGGTTTCCCAGGCCGGTATCCAGCAACAGGCTGCGAATCGCCTTGAGCCTCGATTGCTCGTTGTTCACGCGGTACTCGCTTATGCCGTTGCGGTAGAGCCTGCGCGATATCATGACCTCGTTGTAATCCAGGGGCAGGGCACGGTCTTCGTTGGAAAGCGTGAGATGCACTTCCGCCATGCCGAGGGGCTTACGCAGTTTCGTTCCGTTGAAGATCACGTTCTCCATCTTCGTGTTGCGAAGGAGCCTGGTCTTCTGTTCGCCGAGCACCCACCTGATGGCATCGACTATGTTGGTCTTGCCGCATCCGTTAGGGCCAACGACGGCGGTTATCCCCTCGGAGAACTCCATCTCGAGGTGATTCATGAACGATTTGAATCCCGAAATCTCCAGCTTGCGTAGACGCAATTCTCAGCCTCCAAGTTGAAACGCCATGACAGAACCTGTTGACCCCCGCATCGCCGGATCCACCCCAAGGATTCCTCTGCATACGCCGCCCGCATGCGGCATCCCCATTCAATTCCCCGCTTCGGCTATCCGAGAAAACTTTACACGCGGCAGTTCGTCAAGCTTTATTTGCGCGTTCCTCGCATCGTCGCGCGTATCGAAGGGTCCCACGTAAACCCTGAACCATTTCCCCTTGTTTCCAAGATCGACCTTCGAAATGAACGCGGGGAATCCCTTGCTCATGAGATAGCCGGCGTCGTTCTTCGCTCTCGCGATCGTACGGAAGGAACTTATGTGCACGAGAAACTCTCCCCGCAGCGAGGAAAGATCCACGATCGTCGGTTCACCCCCGCGCGGCTCGGGTTTCTCGGATACTTCGGCGCCGGCATCGGACACGACGGGACTCTCCACCGGCTCTTTCGCCGGCGGTTGCTCCACGGCGGATTCCTTGCTCGTCTCCAGCGCCAGAGTCTCCGTTTTCGCTTCAGTGGTGGTCTCCGGAGGAAGCGTCGCCGCTTCGCCTCCGGGCAGGCTGTCGGACGCTCGTATGCTCGTTTTCCCGTATCCGCCCGCGAGTTCTTCGGTGGCGGGCGGCTCGACGTTCGACGGCGGCCTGGTTACATAAAACCAATAGATGAGAAAGACGACGAACAAGAGTCCCAGCACGGCCGTGATGACTTTGGGCAACATGGAACTCCCGCCCTCCTCGACGGGGGTCACCCCCCGAAACTCCGCTTCGCCCGCTCCTTCCGTCGTTCCGCCGACTTGAGCCGTCGCCCCGGTGGGCTCCTCGGCCGGCGGCGGGCCGGCCTGTTCTTTATCCTCTCTCGTCTGGATTATCTCTTCGATTTCTTCCCGAGCGGGGATTTCCTCCACGCCTGCGGGTGCGGAGATTTCTTCGCCCGAGGTCGTCACGTCGATCTGCGCCACCCTGGCGCCCTCGATCTCCTGGAGTCTCGGTTCGCTCGATGCGAGCGCTCCTCCCCGGCCGGAAGAAGTCACGTACAAGATCTTTTTCAAGTGCAAGGCCAGAGGATGAACGTTCCCATCATCGTCTTCCAGGGGGCCGCTCATTATGATGCACTTGCTTTGGTTTCTCATGTAGCTTTCGATGTCCTCGAAGGCCTCCATCGAGAACGGCATCCGGTTCGAGACGGGAAAAGATCCGACTCCTATCACTCTTATGTCCGCAACGTTCTGTGCAACGCTGCCCAGGGAAGTTCCGTACAGGATCGTGTCCAGGAAACCCATGGCGCCGGGGTCGGGGACGACGCCGCTCATTCCAGGGGACGTGTAGTCACAGTCGACGAGGTAGACCGGACTGAATCGCGCGGAACAGGCATTGGCTACGAGGTAACCTATGTGATCCCTTATTTCCTTGTCCTCATGCCTGGAGAGAAGGTAATAGATGCCGGGTCCGGCCTCGGACTCGCCGGCGAGAAAAGTGACTATGGCCCGCAAGGGCTCGAGGAGTTTTTCAGGAATTCTTCCCGATGAGACTGCTTCCTTGAGAATCCCCGGAGGTGCATGAAAATGGAAAGTCGAGAATTCCTTCATCTTTTCCAATCTCCGATCGACGTTCGGCCGGGGGCCCAGCGCCGGTTGCAATACTCGGTTGCGATGCTTTCACCGGTTCTTAACCCTTTTTGCTCAACATTGCAACAGATTTATGCTCCTTTCAACAGCTCCCCGATGCCTGATACCAGCTCTTCATCCTGCCAGGGGAGGACGGTCCGCAGGTTGAAGACCAGAGTTCTTCCCCGGATCCTGGGGATCAAGACGGGGGACGCGCCGCGCATCTTCTTCGCGAGCCTCTCCGCGGCGTCCCCGCTCGGGCAGTTCACGGCGACGCCCACACCCGGCAATCGCTCGCGGGCGAAACTCCCGCCCCCGATCGCTGCGTCGTCCTCGACCACGGAGACGGCATAGCCTTCGCCGCTTGCTCCGCGAAGCTTGTCGGTGATCTTCCCCGCCCTCTCCATGAGTTCTTCGATCGGGCAAAACACTTGCCTCAGAACGGGTAGTTTCTCGATCGGATCAGCGAAGAGATAGGCGCGCAGGACCGCCTCGAGCCCGGCGATGCATATCTTGTCCACCCTGAAAGCCCTCCGCAGAGGGTTTTTCCGAAGCTCGTCCACGACCGCTCTCTTGCCGAGAATTATGCCCGCCTGGACTCCGCCCAGCAGCTTGTCGCCGCTCATGCAGACGCAGTCGGCGCCGGAGGCGAGCACCTTTTCCAGGGTCTTCTCGCCGGGGAGCCCGCGGGAAGCGAAATCGAAGAGCGCGCCGCTGCCCAGATCGTACACGGCCAGGCAACCCTTCTTCGCGGCGAGCGAGACGATTTCCTCGAGCGAAGCCTCGTGGGCGAAACCTTCAATCTCGTAGTTGCTCCTGTGCACCTTGAGTAGAATATCCCCTTTCTTCGCCGCTTCTTCGTAATCCTTTATGTAGGTCCGGTTCGTCGTGCCGACCTCCACTACTTCCTCGGCCGCCTTCGCGAGTATCGCCGGAAGGCGGAAGCTCCCTCCGATCTCGACCAATTCCCCCCTGGATACGATGACGCGGCCCGGCGGCGAAAACGTATCTACGACGAGGTGGACGGCGGCCGCATTGTTGTTTACGACCATCGCCGCCTCGGCTCCGGAGGCGGTCACAAGAAGTCGAAGCAATGTTTCCGCCCTCGGTCCCCTCTCACCCCGCGCGAGATCGTACTCGAGCGTCACGTAATTCCCGGACGCCTCGGCCATCGCCTCGATCACGTCGTCGCCGAGTATGGCTCTTCCCAAGTTCGTGTGCAGGATCACGCCCGTCCCGTTTATCACCTTGCGCATCCCCCCGTCCTTCAACTCGTCGAACATGACTCGCGCGCTGCCCTCCACGAGCCGGAAGACTTCCTCCCTGGAAAGCCGCTTGCTCTTCGACCTGAGGGCGGTGCGGACATCGTCCACGACACCGCGCAGGAAGGTGGTCCATGGAAAGGAGGGATACTCGTCCCGAAGAACGGAGATCGACTCGGAGCGAAGAATCTCGTCGATCGGGGGGATCGAGCGCAGGTTGTCGGGGTTTTCACTCTTTCTCATTATTATAGGGCCTCGATCCCTTACTATCACAAGCATCGTAACGAGGTCAATAAGTTTGCCGACGATGATTCTCTTGAGAATTCTCTCAAGGTGCAATCCCTATCCCGATGACGCATCCAAGTTTTCCAGGATCGATGCGATTATCCGCCCGGCTCCCGGGGGATTCGGGATGGGGCGGGCGGCGGGCAAAGTTTGCTTGCAGGGCATGCTTGTTTTCTGGTATCGCATTAACATGATGCTCAAGAAAAGGCTAGCCATAGGATGCTTGATCCTTCTCATAGCGGGTTGTGCGGCTCCGCCCAAGCGTAAGATCGACCTCCTCTACCGGGGATTGCAGGAATTCCTGCCGCCGTTCGACAGCTCCCTGCTCAGGGGAAGAGTCGTCCTGATAGACCCTGGGCACGGTGGGCGTTTCCGCGGAACCACAGGCCGCGACAGCCTGGAGGAAGCCTCGGTGAACCTCGGCGTGGCCCTCTACCTCGGCGGATTGCTCCGGGAGGCTGGAGCGGAGGTGCATTTCACGAGATCGGCGGACAGGGATTTCCTCACTCCCGCGGATTCATCCGTTGCGGCGGACCTCGCCAGAAGAGCGGCCATAGCCGATTCGATCCAGCCGGACATACTGGTCTCGATTCATCACAACGCGAGAAACGACCGCAATGCGGATGTGAACGAGGTGGAAACCTACTACCGCTTCGGGGATCCCGCCTCGCGCGATCTCGCCTTCGCCGTGCACCGCCATCTGATGAGGAACCTCGGCATCGGTTCAGGCGAGGTCAAGCAGGGCAATTACTTCATCCTGCGCTCGGTGCACGTTCCCGCCATCTTGGGCGAAGCGAGTTACCTGAGCAACCCGCGAGTCGAGGAGAAGCTGCGGATATCGGACAAGCAGAGACTCGAGGCGGAAGCGTATTTCCTGGGGATAGTCGACTACTTCGAGCGAGGCACCCCGCGCCTCGCCCCGGTGTCTCCGGGTGATACCACGGTAGCGGAAGTCCCGGTCGTGGCGTTCTCGGCGAGGGACGTCGGCGGCTTGGGGATCGACCCCGACGCGGTCCACATGGAACTCGACGGCCTGCCGGTGCAGGCGCGATCCAATGCGGCAGGCGACCTCGTAACCTACGCTCTCCCATGGGATTCGCCGAACGCGGATTACGCGGTCACACTCCGCGTGACCAACATAATGGGCAACTCGAGCCCTATCGCGCGAATGCGGTTCGCGATCAACCTGCCACCCGAAAACGCTCTCTTCAGCGGCGTCCCGCCGGGAATACCCCGGCGCGGTGGAACGATCAGGGAGAGAGTCCTCCTGCTCGACCGCAGGGGGCTGAAGATAGCCGAAGGCACCGGCGTATCGATATCGACTTCCGCCGGCGACGCACCCGCGAGCGTCCGCGTTCGAAACGGCTTCGCCGAATTTCCCCTCACCGTCCCTCCCGGAACCGACGAGGTGAAGATCACCGTCTCCTGCATGGGCGTCGCTTTCGATCACACCATAAGTGCGGAAGCTTCTTCTTCGCCGCTGACCAGGATAGTCATAGTGGACGGGAAGACCGGCGCACCGATAAACGATGCTTCCATTCGATCCGGGGATTCACTCATTCAAAGCGGTTCGCGCGGAGGCGACTATTTCATCCGCTCCTCCCCGCCCGCGGGACACCTGGCCGTACGAGCCCCCGGCTACGAACCGATAGACTCGCCCTGGCCTCCACCCGACACCATCTCCATGAGACCATGGTTCGACGGAGTCCTTCACGGCACCAGGCTCTTCATGGATCCCCGCGGCGAAGCGGCGGGCGCGATCGCGGGAAAACTCGGCCTGCAGGCGTCATACGTCAACCTCGAGGTGGCACGATACCTGGCGGGATACCTGCGCGAGGCGGGAGCCCGGGTCCTTCTCAGTCGCACCAACGAAGAGACGCCCACACCGCAGAACATAGTCGCCATGACCAACAGATTCCACGCGGACAGGTACATAGAGATCCGCCATGGTTTCGATCCCGGGAATTCGAGCGCCGAACCGACCGCACTGAGGGCTTTCTCCTTCCCGGGGAGCGGGAAGGGCGCAGAGATGGCCCGGCGAGTGGCCCGCGTGGCCGCTTCGATCTGCTCCATCGACACCGTCGAGATCGGCGAAACGGTCACCTACCCTTTGCAACAGACGGCCTGCCCGGCGGTCATAGTGCAGCTGCCGAACATAACGGAGATACAGGAGGAACTTCGCCTCGACAAGCCCTGGTATCTCCGCCTCCAGGCGTACGCGTTGTTCGAGGGGATACTCGCGCATTTCGGCGCGGACATCGACGGAAGCATCGAGGTAGTGATCGCGGACGACGATCCCTCCAACTGGCTGATCACGCTGGACGACACGTGGCGCCTCCTCACCACCGACAAGGGTGAAGCCGTGTTTTACGGGGTCCGCGAAGGAGATCACGAAGTGAGCGCCGCAAAGCACGCCCTGCGAATCACGAAGGAAATCGTCACGACGAAAGGCGCCAAAGGGCGGCTCGTCATAAAACCCTGAGGGGATCGAGCGTCCCCGTGGACGCCTTGGCGCCTTGACCCCTCTCGTTCGAATGAGTATCTTTCGAGTACGAGGGGGACCACGATGCCGCTCAAGATAGCCGAGAGAGACCGCCTCTACCGCAAGAGGGTTCTGTCTATAATCCCCCTGGTCTTGATGATCATTCTCTTCTTCTTCCTGGGTTCCGACTACGTTCCCTACGCGGAAATCGAAAAACAGCTTGGATGGAAGGGCGAGTTACGCGTGCTCCCCGAGATAACGATCCTTCCGGACGACGACCCCTTCGAGACCTTCGTCAAGGACAGGAGGAGGCGGCCTTTGACTTCTCTCGAACTCAACGTCCTCGATGAAACCGGGCCGGAGAAGGGCGGAACAACCAAGAAGGAAGAGGAGGAGAGAAAGATAGAACTCCCCCAGAAGGGTCTCGATCCCGTTTTCACCCGTCCCTTGCACACCAGCATTCCCTACAGCGAAGACTACGTGATTCTAAAGATGGTGCATCCGATCTATCCCCCGGACGAGCTCATGAACGGGATCGAGGGCGAGGTCACCCTGGAAGTGCTGGTGAACGAATCGGGAAAGGTGGAGAATGCGTGGGTTCTCAGTCTCATCGGCCCGATGAGTTTCGAGGAGTCGGCTCTGGATGCTATCAAACAGTTCCTGTTTCAACCGCCGGTGCGCAACGGCGGCCCGGTCCCCATGACCATCGTTTTCCAGATAAGCTTCAGGATCACCGGCCCCCGCCGGTCGGCAGCGTTCTAGGAGCTCCTTCGAACTCGACGATCTTTCCATCATGCACGGTGAGGAGGGTGAGAAAATCCGCTTCGCGCAGCCGTATCTCAGGATCTCCATAGAGCTGCGAGAAGAGATACTCCTTGGCTTGTTCCCTGTCGGACACCCCCTCGCGCAGTCCTTTCAGCAGCAATCGCATGCTGAAATAGCCGGATGCGACCAACGGGTTCACGTCTTCGCCGAACCTTTCCCGCGCGACGACTTGAAAGTGTTCGTAGACCGATCGATCCTCCCCGTGATACGACTGGAGAGGGAAAACGGCCCCCTCCATCTCTTCGCGAGCGATCCGCATCAGCTTGTCCGAATTCCATTCACTCAATCCAAGCAGTTGAACCTCCATGTCGTAATAACGAAGCTGGGGCAGGATCAAGATCAATTCCTCCGGGCTCGCGGGAATGAAGAGAGCTTCGGGGACTGATTCCCTGATGTTTTCCAGTTGCTCTTTGAAGTCGGTGGCTCCCTCTTCGAAGAACTCTTTGGACACGACTTCACCGCCGAGTCTTTCCACTTCCCTCGCGAAGAAATCGGCGACGCTCCTCCCGTCCCCGGCTACCGGTGAGAGGATCGCAATCCTCTGAATCAGGAGGGAAGATACGGCCGCCTTGGCTATGCACGTCGCTTCCACGTAGCCGGGCACCCGGGTCTCGAACACCCAGTCGCCTATCCGGCGGATCTCTTCGCTGCTCACCACGGGGGACAGGAAAGGAACGCCCCAGGCGTTGGACTCCACTGCAGCCGTTATGGTCGGCACGGTCCTGAGCGACCCGAGAACCGCGATTACACCGTCCTCGTTTATGAGTTTTCTCACCGCCCGCAGGGCGTCGAAAGGATTGCCCTTGGAATCCGCCCGAACGAGGTTCACCTGGAAATAACTCGTATCGTTGAATTCCTCCAAGGCCAGGGAAAGTCCCTCGGAGAAATACAATCCATCGAACGAAGCAGGTCCCGTCACGGGGAAGACGGCCCCGATCTTGAACGGATCCACGAACTTCTCGTTCGGCCCGACCGTCCTCTTCGCTGACACAGCCCTCAACAATCTCCGGATCTCCGCGGCACGCGGATGCCTTGGGTTGCGGTAGATCAGGTCGGCCAAGATACTATAGGCTTTCTCGTACTCACCCCTGGCGAACTCGCGCCGGGCCACGTCGAGCGAGATGTCGTCCGCGAACCCGGACTCCGGATGCTTCCTTATCATCGCTTCGATCTCTCCGGGCCCCATCCTGGAAACGGCGATCCGAGTGACGCGGGCGGCCTCGCTCTTCATCTCGGGGGAAGCGCCGGAAGAACCCAACTCCACCGCGGCATCGATCGCGCGCTCGTAATCACCCAGCTCCAGGTAGGACTCGGCGGCCACCAACAGGGACTTTTCCAGAAACCGGCTGAGGGGGTATCTTTCCTTCATGACGCCACAGAACCTGACCGCTTCTCCGTACCGTTTGAGATCGTAGAGAGAGGATGAGGCCAAGTAATATGCTTCGTCCAGCCCGGGAAGATCGGGATAACGATCTATGAGGAACCTGGCTCCCGCGACGACGCGTTCACTCAGGGACGAGTCGGCGGCCGCCCTCATCATGGAGAGTACGCTGTCCGGGTCGGCGCCGGATCGCACGCCGTAGGCGCCGTTCCCCGTCGGCATCGGGGTGCATGAAAACGTCAGAACGACGAGAAACAGGACGAGCGAGGAATAGATTGCATCCGTTCTTGAACGCATTCCCGTCAGCGAGGGTTAGAATTCACCAGGGTCGAGGTCCCGAAGATACCTTCTGAGCTTTTCGTCGGCGCTGTTCTGCTTGCCGTCGTCGCTCTGGAGAGATCGCTTGTGGCTTTCGAAGACTTCTTCCGAAACGAAGATGGGGGACTTGGTCCGAAGCGCCAGAGCTATCGAATCGCTCGGGCGTGCGTCGACGACTATGATCTCCTTGTCACGCTGGATGTAGATCTTGGCGAAGAAAGTATTGTCCTTCAGCTCCGTTACCACGACTTTCGCTACGCTTGCGCCGAAAGTGTCGAGGGTGGTCTTCAATAGATCGTGCGTCAGCGGCCGCTCGAAGGTCTTGCCCTGCAACTTGAGTTCGATGGCCAACGCTTCGGAATGTCCTATCCATATCGGGAGAACTTCCTCGCTCTCGGTGGACCTGAGAAGGACTATGGGATTCTCCCG
>CAYXEN010000060.1:0-5233 GCA_964464035.1 uncultured bacterium
GCGATCCGGGGCCCCCGCCGCGCGCAGCGAAGCGAGCACGGTGGGGTGAGATCGCTGACAGGACCCGCGGCACTCAGGCTACGAGCCCAAGGCAGCGGGCGACGGCTATTTAGCCGCCAAGTCCGTCACGTATTGCAGCCTGCTGAAACGCAAGTGCTGGGCCGTCAGGTCCTCGTCGTAGACGATGTTCACGTCCGTGATCTTGCCGTCGGTAATAACGGGTAC
The DNA here is from genome assembly GCA_964464035.1 of uncultured bacterium. Lineage (GTDB taxonomy): Bacteria > Krumholzibacteriota > Krumholzibacteriia > WVZY01 > WVZY01 > CAYXEN01. The sequence continues at coordinate 226 of CAYXEN010000060.1, forward strand.
GAGACGCGGGAAGACGAAGGCTTTGAGCTTGGGGAGCTTGAGCTTGGCCTTTCTCGCCTTTATGTTCTCCTTCCAGGCTTGGTTGACCTTCGTTCCGAACTCGTCGAAGAGCTTGGCAGCCGCTTCGGCGTCCCCGGTCGATTTGATCACCTGGAGCTTGCCGAGTAGTTCTCCGATACCCTTGCGCACCTTCGCGGGATCCCCGATCTTCACGTAGTAGTTGCCGTCGCGCTCGACCACGTCGACGCCGAAATCCTTGTTCGGGTCGCCTCCGTTGTTCACCAGGTACATGAGAATGAGCTGGTTGCCCTTGTTATGGGCTTCTCTCACCTCTGAACCCTCGATGCGGTCGTAGCGCGAGAGCCACTGCTGGAGATAGTAGACGTACATCGCCTTCTCGATCTCTTCTTGATCGCTTTTCTCGAACGCGCCGATCTCGGGAAGCTTGGGATCGGATATGTGGTAGAGGGCGACGAGGTCGGCCCGGCATTCTTCGAGCGACGAATACGCCCTGCCGATCATCGTCCGCGGGTCCACCGAGAGCTTGGGGTCGGGCTGACCCGAGCCATGCCCGATGATCTCGTGCATGTATACTTCCCACGGCCTGAGAACGCTGAGCGCGTACTTGAGGACGGCCTTGCGGTACTCGGGGAGATAGAATTCCTTGACCTGTTTCTTGAACAGATCGAGGGAATGAGACTCTTCGATGTTGAGCAGGATCGTGTTCTTGCTTCCGTAATCCCTCCTGATGTCGTTGTAATTGGGGAGATTGTAGGCGGCGGGAGAGACGGGACCCGCGTCGCCGGTCTCCACGAGCACGTTCACCAGATTGGCCACGGGCTTGCTGATCTTCTTGCGCTTGTACTTGTCGGGCCACGGCATCTTCTGCTCGAAATAGAGAGCGTTCTCCGCCAGCTTTTCGACCGGCCCCGCGTTGGCGGCGAAACTCACGTTGGCCTCGAAATTACCGATGATGCCCCTGGGATCAATGTATTGTTCAATGAAGCCGTTGATGAAGTCTATCGCCGTGTTCGACTTGAGCCAATGTATGCTGTATTCACGGAAGAGGGCTTCGTCGCCGGTCGCATAAAAATCGAGGAGAGACTGGATCGCGGCTTCTTGCTCCTCGTCCTCGGCCAGCGGAAGCGCGAGTTTCAGGAAGTGACTCACCGTCTCCAGTTCGCGCGAATACAGTCCCCCGATCTTGTATACCTGCGGCACTATCCTGCCGTCGATCTTGGCGAACCTCACGTTGAGCTTGTTCTTCCAGAAGTCGATGAGGCCGTCGATGTCCGCGGCGGTCACGCCTTGGTCGTACATGTTGTTTGCGCTGGTCGCGATGATGTCCGCGTTCTCCGACTGGTTGGTCTGCAACGGTTCGAAAGACGCATCGAAGATGGATGGCTCCAGCCTGGCGAGCTTGTCCTCGAGCGTTTCTCCCGGGCGCGTCGCTATCACGGCACCGTGTTTCACGGCGTACTCGGCGGCTTTCTTGAGCATTTCCGGCGTGAGAGAGTTCGGCGTGAATTTCACGTGGGAGTAGTGGTGGTATTGGCCGTGATGGATCCATATGTACTTGAGGTAGTCGTGAACGGCCTCTCTCGTCTCGTCGTCCAGTCCATTGGATGCGAGATAGATGCTTTCGAGGAGTTCTTTGATCTCGAGGGCGTCCCTGTGGTTCTGCATGTACATGATGTTGTCGCCGGCGATGGCCGCTCGATAGAGGTAATATGCGAAGATCTTTCTCTCGACGGGAAGGCTTTCGAATCCCGTTGCATCCACCCCCAGCACTATCGCGTCGGTGCCGTTGGGCCCGAGCCTTTCGAGTTCTCCTACCATTCTTGCCTCTTTCTTTCGTGAACAGGAGCCGATTACGAGCGTGAACAAGATCGGCAGTATCAAAACGATGAATGCGTAATACCGGTTCTTCTTCGAAGACTTCATATCGCAACGACCTCCTCTGTATCCGGTTGGGAATTTGATCACCGACTATATATCAGAATCCGTCAAAAGTGAACTACTTAATGCCCTCTACACAAACCCATCGGTTTCTGCTAGGATTTGCGGAGAAGGCGGAAACCGGTTTCGCCGCTTCGACAGGTCAAAGCCATGAGTTCAAGAGATGACGCGCACCGGGAGATCGAATCCCTCCGGGAGGAGATCCGGTACCACAACCATCGCTATTACGTCCTGAACGACCCCGTCATATCCGATGCCGAGTACGACAGGATGTTTCGCCGCTTGGTGGAGCTCGAGCGGGAGCATCCCGAGCTGATCACCCCGGATTCACCGACACAACGGGTAGGCGCCGAGCCCCAAGCGTCTTTCAAGGTGATCAAGCGCGACAAACCGATGCTGTCGCTCGAAAACGCGATGGATCGCGAGGAGTTCTTCGACTGGGGGGAACGACTCGCCAAGGCCCTGGGGGACGCAAAACCCGATGATTTCGTCTGCGAGCCCAAGATGGACGGGGTGGCGGTGGAGCTGATCTACCGGGAAGGGGTCCTGGACCAGGGTTCCACTCGTGGAGACGGAGTAAACGGCGAGGACATCACGGCGAACGTGAGAACGATCACATGCATCCCTCTGCGACTGCGAGCGGATTCGCCGCCGCGTTTCCTCAGCGTGAGGGGGGAAGTATACATGGAGAAGCAGGACTTCCGTCTCGTGAACAAACGCCGGGAGGAAGAGGGCGAAAAACTCTACGCCAACCCCAGGAACCTCACCGCCGGATCGTTGAAGCAGCTTGATCCCAGGATCACCGCCTCGAGGCCGCTCAAGTTTTTCATCTATGGTTTGGGCGACGTAACCGGCGCGGAGGTCGCCAGCCAGTGGGACTTCCTGCAAGCGGCCAGGGAATGGGGCTTTCCCGTGAATCCTCTCTCCAGGAGGTGCGGCACTCTGGAGGAAGTAGCCGATTATTACGAAGAGATCAATTCCAAGCGGGAAGACCTTCCGTACGAGATCGACGGGATGGTGGTGAAGCTCAATCCCTTCGATCTCCAGGAGCGCGCGGGGAACAGGGCGCGTTCGCCGCGCTGGGCGATAGCGTGGAAGTTCCCGCCGCACGAAGAGCGGACGGAGGTCCTCGACATTTTCGTACAGGTGGGCAGAACCGGCGCGCTGACACCTGTCGCGAGATTGAAACCCGTTTTCGTCGGAGGAGTCACGGTATCGAGCGCCACTTTGCACAACGAGGACGAGATCCGTAAGAAAGACGTAAGGATAGGAGACCAGGTATTCGTAAGGAGGGCCGGGGACGTCATACCCGAGATCGTCGCCTCGATACCGGAAGCCCGCACGGGACGCGAGAAGCCTTTCCGGATGCCTTCGCATTGTCCGGTCTGCGGCGCAGAGGTTGTGCGTCCCGAAGGTGAGGCCGTCACTCGATGCCCCAGCCCATCATGCCCGGCGCAGGTCAAGGAACGGATAAGGCATTTCGCCTCGCGCGAGGCCATGGACATCGAGGGTCTGGGGGACAAGCTCGTATCTCAACTGGTCGATTCCGGTATGGTCGGAGATGCGGCGGATCTGTATACTCTGAAGCCGTCGGATCTGGCCGGCCTCGAGAGAATGGCGGAGAAGTCCGCAGAGAACGTCGTCAGGTCAGTCGAAGGGTCGAAAAAGGTCTCCATGGCGAGGTTCATATATGCACTCGGCATACGCAACGTTGGTGCAACCGTCGCCGAGATCCTTGCCGCGGAATACAGCTCGATCGACGAGTTGATGGATGCCCCCGCCGAAGAGCTGGCCGAGATTCACGGCGTCGGACCGATCATCGCCCGGGAGGTCCGCGCGTTCTTCGCGGATCCCTCCAATCGCAGGATCATCCGCAAGCTAATGGCTGCGGGGATCGAGTTCGAGGAGGTGAAAGCGGGGCAGGATGCGCCGCTTGCGGGGAAAACGTTTGTTTTCACAGGCACCCTGACGCATTTTTCCAGAAAGGATGCCGAAGAGCGGGTGAAGGCTCTCGGGGGCAGGACCTCTTCCTCGGTTTCGAAGAATACCTCGTACGTGGTGGCGGGCGAAAATCCCGGCTCGAAGTTCGAAAAGGCGAAGAAACTGGGGATAGAGATATTGAGCGAGGACGATTTCATGGAGATGATAGGCGGAGCCTAGCACGAGTGCTCCCGTGTACCTTTCGAGCCCCGAGCAGCGGGTGGCGGCGGTTCGGGGCCCCCGCCGCGCGCAGCGTCAGCGAGCACGGTGGGGTGAGATCGCTGACAGGACCCGCGGCACTTCGGCGAAAAGCCCGCCGGAGATAAGACGTGGAGGATAAAGGAGGCAACAATGAAGAGAGTAATCTTAGTGGTACTGGCGGCGGGCTTGGTAGCCGGCCAGGTCGGAGCCGCCGGGGCGGCGCGTTTCGCCAAGTTCAAGTTCCAGCCGGAGAAGAAGTACATCATCTCCATACTCCAGCAAGGGGAGATGACGGCGTCTTCCACCGGAGAGAGCGATGAGCAGAGCGGCCCGTTCGCGGCGGGAAACTTGAAGCAATCCCTCAAACTCAAGGTGGACCTGCAGACCTTCGCCGTCTCGTCGGCGAATACCATTCCCCTCAGCATGCGTTTCCACGACCTGGAGATGGAAGTCAAGAGCGGGGATCAGACTGTCTCGATGCCCGTTCCCAAGAACAATCTGGGAAACAAAGAATACCAGGGGGAACTCGACGAAACGGGAGAGATAAAAGTTTTGAACGATGCATCGCTGATTCTCCCCGGTGCCGGGGCGCAACAGGACCTCTATCAATTGCTCTTCCTGATTCCCGACTTGCCCGAGAGGGAGATCAAAGTCGGAGACGTCTTCGAGAACGAAGCCAAGTACCCCGAAGGAGACCAGGGGAAGGGCGAGGGGAGAATGAAGTACAAGGTCGAGAAAATAGATGGAGACGAAGTGACCATTTCGAGCGTTTTCAGCTCCACCGTGTCCAAACCCGAGGCGGGCCTGGAAGAAAACGCCGTGGGGGCGAAGGGCACTATCATCTACTCGATCAAGGACAAGATCTGCA
>CAYXEN010000060.1:5333-16773 GCA_964464035.1 uncultured bacterium
AACGCCGTGGGGGCGAAGGGCACTATCATCTACTCGATCAAGGACAAGATCTGCAAGTCCATAGTATCAGACATGGTGATAAACATAGCGGCCAAGGACCCCTCCGGCGGAGGCGGCAAGGAAGTGAAAAGGGTCATCGTCAACAAGATGCACCTCGTGATCAAGGTGAAAGCCGTGGATTGAAAAGAAAGAGAGCCCCCGGCGGGGCTCTCTAGTGGTAGCCGCGGGTTCTCGGCAGCTCAGTTACTTCACTTCGTATGCCTTGAGTATCACCACGGGGGTGACGGGGACGTTCTGATATCCCTTGCGCGTGGTGGTCTTGACGTTCGCGATCTTGTCTACCACGTCCATCCCGTCGATCACTTTGCCGAAGACCGCGTAGCCGTATCCCCGTGGAGTGTTGTCACGATGATCGAGCGCGGGATTGTCCTTGTGGTTGATGAAGAACTGGCTCGTGGCACTGTTGATCTCCATCGTGCGAGCCATCGCTATGGTACCCCGCTTGTTCGACAAACCGTTGTCCGCCTCATTCTTGATGGGAGCGTTGGGCTCCATTTTCTTCATGTCCTTCGTGAATCCGCCACCCTGGATCATGAAGTTGGGAATCACGCAGTGGAATATGAGGTTGTTATAGAACTTGTGGTTGACGTACCAGAGAAAGTTCTTGACCGTTTCCGGTGCTTTGTCGGGATAGAGCTCGAGCGTTATCTTGCCCAGGCTCGTTTCCATTACGACCATGGGATTCTTGCCTTTCTTTTCCTTTCCGAAGGCGCTCGAGGCGAGGCCGAAGGGAATCGCCAGGGACGAGACCATTACAAGCATGAGAAGTTTTCTTGCCATCATCGGATATCCTCCTGTGTTTTGCGAGCTTTGCCTCGTCGATGATCAAACGGCCGGATCGGTTTCCCGACCGCTAGAATCTAAGGCAAAGGCCGATGCGAGTCAAAGGAATTTTGGTGGTTATCGCTTTCTTGCCGGCACGGGGAGGAGGGAGAGGCACTTCAGACGCCGAAGTACTTGCGATAGAATTCCATCGTCACCCGCGCGATGCTCTCCCACGAGAATCGTTCCCTGATTGTCCCGAGCCCGTTCGAGGAGAGTTTCGCGGCGAGCCCGGGGTCTTCCAGGATTCTCCGTATCGCGCCGGCCAGTTCGTCCGGATTCGAAGGGTCCACGAGGAGACTGTCCGTCCCGTCCGAGAGGTTGTTCCTTATACCCCCGAACTCGGTTGCGACCACCGGGGTGCCGCAGCTCATCGCTTCGAGCACCGTCATGCCGAAAGGTTCGTATTTCGAGGGCAGCACGAAAACTTCCGCCTTGCGGTAATAAGTGGCGAGGAGTTCGTCAGGTATGTAGCCGGTGAACCTCACCCTGTCTTCCATCCCCAGTTCGGTGACGATGCGCATCAGGCCGGCTTTGACGTCCCTCTCATGCTGCTTGGGATTCTTCGATCCGCCGCCTATCAGGAGGTAGACGTCTTCCTCCGCTCCCACGAGGCCGAAAGCTCGTACCAGAAAATCCAGCCCCTTGTTGCTGTCTATGCGGCTCAGGGCGAATACGAATCTTCCGGGAACATCGAGCGGCCTATCCTCCTCCCCCGCATCGAGAGGGCGGAAGCGCTTCGTGTCGACGCCCGGGGGAATTATGACGAGGTCGGGGCTTTCGAAGTCGTAGAGACGCTTGTAGTTGCTCTTGCCGTCCTCGGTGGTCACGGTCTGGGCCTTGGCTTTCCGGAAGATCTGGTTCTCCCAGTGAATCCTCTGGGAGAACTTGAAGAGTTTTTCCATCTCCTCCGGGTCCCCTCCCATCTGCTCCTTCTTCCACGCCCCGAGCGAATGCGCCGTGTAGCAGAAGTCCTTTCCCGTCTTCTCGCAGAGTTTCATCGAGACGTAGCCCGCGTCCCAATAGTGCGAGTGAATAACGTCGTAGTCGAGATCGTGTTCGCGCATGAAGTCGAGCATGTTGTCGACGAACTCGTCGAGGTGAGGGAAAAGATCCTCCTTGCGGATGAACCGATCGGGGCCGCAGGGAATGCGGATGACCCTGACCTTGTCGTTCACGGGGGCGATCTCGTCGCGCCCCTCGAAGCGCCTCGTGTATATGTCCACCATCGGCCCGAGTTCGGCCAGGTGCTTGGAGAGCTCCAGGACGTAGGTGACCTGGCCGCCCGTGTCGGTGGCTCCAAGGATAGGCTCGGGATCGAAATAACCGTGCACACTGAGCATGCAGATTCTCTTCATGTCCGCCATACGAAAGCCTTTCTATTCTTGCGGTGTCGCAAAGACGTTGTAGTCGGCGTCGACTACGATGGAAGCGAGTTTCTTGTGTTTCGAAATGATCTCGTGCTCTATCTTGAGGACGCGCTCGGAGAATTCGTCTATCTTTTCGCGCCCTCTTTCGAGTCGGGCGGCGACCGTGTCTTTGTAGGTCCTGTCTATGAAGACGTGGTGATCGGCGCTGCCCAGGCAGGTCGTGTAGGTCCCTTCCGCGATCGCTACGTCGTAGTCGGCCGGGTTGAACTTTTCTCTGGTGATCCTGTCCTCGTCGAATATGACCAGCGGTTTTTCGATCAAGGTGTCGGGGTCGTTCTTGAACTGGAAGAGATGGGTGTCCAGGAGCTTCAAGTTCACTTCTCCGAGCCCGACGTGCTTTATGTCCTTGAGCCTCATCTCGTGGTTGGTCTTGGGTGGATAGTAGAAATAGTCGTCCTGCTGGAGAATCAAGGTGGGGTGTCCCTCCACCTCGAAAAGCTTCGCCAACTCGGCGGCTATCTCGCTCTTGCCGCTTCCGGATTCGCCGGCTATCGTTATCGTCGTCCTTTTCGCGACGGCTTCGCGAAGCAGCTCGAATATCGCCTTGGCCGCTCTGATGTGGTGAGGCTTGGCGATGATCTTGTCACCTATCATTTTCAATCCTCGCTGGCTGAGTTCAAGGATAAGATACACGCGGGCATTATTCGTTTCCAGGAGAAACTTCCTGCACCGAGTGAGAGTGATACCTCCACCGGGAGAATTACATGTTGCAATTTTCGATCACATTGAACAGAATAAGTGCAAGGAAGGTAATCGATGATTCGAAAGAACAGCAAGCAGATTCTCGGAGTCATAATGATCGTGGTGGGAGTGCTCTTTCTCCTCGCCAATTTCAATATGCCCGTCATCAAGTGGAGCCTGTTGTGGCCGGTGTTCCTCCTGCTTCTCGGAGGTTTCCTGTTGCGGATGGTTGCTTCGCGCAAGAACGCCGAGGCTCTATTCGGGGGCTTGCTCTCTTCCTTTCTGGGTTTTTTCTTTCTTCTCTTCACTACGGGCATACTGGAATGGAGCAGGATGTCCTCGCTCTGGCCCGTCTTTCCTCTGATGGGCGGGATATCTCTACTGGCGGTTTCGGGAATCAAGAAGGAAGCCACCGGAGAAGTCGTGGTGGGAACGGCCGCGATAGTTTTCTCCGTGCTCAGCTTCCTCTATGCGGCCGGGCTCAAGGAATCCAGCGTGGTCAAGACCTTCGTCCGCTTCTGGCCTCTGGTGCTCGTCGCGGCCGGCGCAGTCGTTTTCTTGAAGGCCAGGCGCGAAGGCGCGCATCGGGAAACCACGCCGAGCGATGATAAGGCATCCGGCCCCCCCGATACCACTTCTTGATCTCCGCTTCCCCCGCTGCAAGGCATCACACCCGTTTATCACGCAGATTAGTCAAGAAAACCTGACATATGTGTAAAGAAGATGATCATAATAATTATGATATAGTTAATATTGGCTCGGCCGGGAGGGCAACACCAAGTGGTACAATGAATTATCAAACAGATCTCGAAACACCATCCATTCAGCATGTGTAAAAAATTGTTTACACATTCGATAGAGCTTTGCTATAGAAATTAGAGTCATGGATATCGGCAAGATCGTCGAGCAGGAAAACCCGGCGCAGTGTGCAATATTAAACAGGGGGGGCATGCATATGAGCTCGCCAGGTGAAAAAACAAACAGGCCTCGCATCCTTATCGTGGACGATGAAGAAGTCGTGCTGGATCTTCTTCAGGAGATTCTCGCAATAGACAAGTACCAGACGAGAGTGTTGAGAGATCCTAGAGAAGCACTGGAACTCCTGAAGAAGGAGGATTTCGATATCATAATAAGCGATTTTCGGATGCCATGGATGACAGGGGAGGATTTTTATCGCAAAGCCGCCGCATTGAAACCCGGCATCGAGAAAAAGTTCATCTTCACTTCCGGCGAGATGGATCCCGTGCGCAAAAAGGAATTCATCAGGAAAACAGGGGTCGAAGTAATAATGAAGCCGTTCAGGATGAACGAAATCCGGTCGAAAGTGAAGTCGCTCATCGCGAAGCGTGAAAACGCCTGATCAATTCTTTTCTTTCAACATTTTCAGATTCTCTTCGATGACGGCGAGTCGCCTGTCCCTTTCCCGTGCGAACTTCCTTATTCCGTCGAGGATCCACTGCGGAGAGATATGGGCTTCTTCCAGGACCTCGTCCAGCGTACCGCCCGTGCGCCAACGGTCGTCCCAGTCCGCGCTGACGGAATAGCTTGCCGATATGCCCGGGTCTATCCAGTCGCACATCAATCTGCGGGCACGGTTCGTGACGGCCATTGCATCGAGTCTCTCGGTGGCGGGATAGACGCTGTTCTTGTACTCTTCGTCCTGCATTTCGAAGAGTTGCCAGCTTATCGCCGCTACGATCTTGACGTTGATGCCTTCGCGGTCGAGATCGGGCAGGATCTTGAGAAGGTTGCTCGTCGTGGAAGTGCCTTGGACCAGGACCGTGCCCATCCTGGGAAGGTCGTCGCGGTATGGCCGGATAACGTAGGCGCCCCTCGCCGCTTCGAAGTGGGAGGGAATGCCCAGCTTTTTCCGATCGGGGATCTCGATCGGGGGCCTCGTCAGATGAATGACGATGATGTTGCGGTCCGTTTGCAAAGATGCACCGATCACTACCGGAACCTCGTTGTATTCCCAGGGGTGAAGGTTTATCACCGAGCCTTCGGGGAAGAGCTGGGTGATTCCGGGAGAGAATATCCCGAAATGAGTCCTCGAATCGTCGGCGGTCTCGGGACCGCTGTGGCCCGCTACCCAGAGGACCTTCCCCACCTTTATCTCGCAATCCTGGGCCAGCTGGCTGAACAGGCGCATCGGTCCGTACTTGAGGTACACGAAGGAACCGTATGTCGAGCAGGTGGCCAGGAACCCGTTGAAATCCTCGAAAGGATCGGAGGCGAAGTTCACCGAAGCTATTCCCACGCTCAAGCCGGCGTTGGCGAATTCGGTTATACACTGGGGCAGGAGTACGCCGTCTGGATTCTCGTCGCGGTGGTACCAGCCCCTTCCTTTCAGCCCTCCGAAATCCTTGGCGAAACCCGATATGTTCGTCGAATCGGCGAGGTCGGCGCTCATCGCCATGAAAAGGGGCCTGCCGTATTCCTTCTCGCACCACGTGTTGACCCAGGCACCGAACGCGGCGAGGCCGGCCCGGTTGGGCTTCTTCTCGCCGGGCTTGGCGAACATCTCGGCTGGATAGTTGCGGTAGTCGTAGAGCTTCTCATCGTGCAGGGGGTTCCTCGACACGTCGATCTTGAAGCCGGGAATCTTGTCCGGTACCGACTCCCCGATTTCCACCAGGGTGTCGGCAATGTAATCGACGAGTTCCTGGTCGTTGCGCACGACGTCGATCACGACCTTGAAGTTGGCTGCTGCCTGGTCGAGGATGTCGCTCGGGCTCTTCGGCGCTTCTTCGCCGAAGCCTTCGAAGGTGACTCCGTATTTTTGCATGAAGGGTTTCTTCGTCTCCCAGAAGACGTCACTGTTCATCTTGTGGGGGCTGCCGTGTGACTTGTTGTCAAACTTGTTGTAACCCCGCCCCTTCCTTGTTTTCATGTACATGACGGATGGAACGCCCTTGGGATCGTCTCCGAAAGAGAGATCGATGACCGCCCTCGCCACCGATTCCCAGTCGCTTCCGTCCTCCGCTTCCGTGACCCGCCAACCGTGCGAACCGAACCAGTCCCGCGGCGTTCCGTAGACGACGGAACTGATCCTGTGATCGTCGATACCGAAGTCGTTCCAGTCGATCACGTATTTGAGGTTCGAGAGGCCCAGCCCCCATGCGGAGTTCATGGTTTCGTGGTTCGCTCCCGGCGTGAGTCCTCCCTCTCCCTCGAAAGCGAATACCTTCACCTCGCCGGCACCGGCACGCTTGAGCGCGAAAGCCTCGCCCGCCGCCACGGGTGAGCCGTGCCCTGATGGGCCGGTGTTGAATTTGAGAAACAGGGTCTTGCCGGCCATTTCAGCGTGACCAGGCAAGCCGCGGTTGTGCCTGAAATTCACGAGATCTTCCCAGTACACCGCCCGGGCCGCGCCGCCGGCTATGAGGTACTTCTCGTCTCCGGTCTGTTCGTACTTGCACCTCAGAGCTTCGTTGAGTATGGGAAAGGTTGCGTATATGAGAGGAACCGTGTGACCCGCGATCAGGATGAATCTGTCGCCGAAGGGCTTCTCCGGGTGGCGAATGTCCCAGCGCATCGCCCCGCTCAGGAGTGTAGCCACGAAAGCGTGAACCTTTGATCGCGAGCCGCCGGGATGGCCGCTCTGCCGGTAGTTGAGCATGAGATCGATATTCTGGTCGATGCAGTCTTTGATCTTTTCCCACTTGGCGAAATGTTTGCGAACCGCCGAGAGGCGCTCTTCGATAGTTGTCTTCGTTTCTGCTCCCACGATGCCGTCCCCTTTCTTGATCGATTCTGTCCGTGTGGATTGGTTCAAGGCCGTTCGAGATCAGTAGTGAGGTTTGAGGAATGATGCCACAATCTCGGAGCGAGGTCAAAAGGAATGTGGTCGTCCGGAGGGACGACGGGCTTTGCCGGTTCGGCGACAAGCAAGACCCGGTTTCATGGCAAAAGAAAAGGCCCCTCTCGGGGAGGGGCCTTTTCTTTTCGGTTTCAGAGCAAGTCTAGTTGTAGAGAGCCTTGATCTGTCCCCAACTCGACTCCTGAGCGGGAGTCGTGCACTCGCAGGTGGGATCAGGGTTAACCCTGATGGCTCCACCGTTGACGGCGACGAGATTCCCGTTGGGCAAGGTACAATCCACTGTCCAGATGCTCCCCGCCGGGATGGCGGCCGGATCGGGCACGACCTGGATGAGAGCGCAGGTCTGAGAGGTTCCGGAACCGAAGAAGCTTATGTCGCCCAGCGCGAACGTACCAGAGAGGCACGTCTGGTAGGCGAATGAAATCCCGTACTGGAAGCTTCCGAGCGTGAGTGTGAAGTTGTAGTTCTCGCCGACCTTCGTAGCGGTGAAGGTGTTGGGGTCCCATTCAACCTTGAATTGGCTTGCCGTAGCGCCGATCGCGCCCACGTGAAACACGTACACCGTAAGCAATGCCGGACCCGTATCATAGAGATTACAGAGCGATGCGCCGGCATCCGAAAAGATACCGATCGATCCATTCTGAGCGAAAGCCAGGCTGGACGAAAGCATCAAGACGATAGCAAGTAACAGAGCCTTTCTCATAGCAGCAACTCCTTTTCTGTGTAGCCACACGCAATACATTCTGAGCCACCAAAACAAAAAGACTATTCCAGCGATTTGAAGCAGATCAAAGTCGGCGAGAGAATACTCCTAAACTGCTTCGCATTGCGCCTGATGTGATTGTTTCCCTAGAATCACCTCCTTGCTATTCAGGGCCTTCACTCCGATGGTTGTGACATCGACAGATTACCAAGAACCCGCTCGAAATGCACATCACCCGGCATCAACTCCTCGGCCGGGTGTGTCCCAATCTCACGAAAAACGATTATATCACATCATAACTTCAATGTAAAGTATTAATTAGGAATATCCTTGACAATGAGCAGATCACTTCGCGGGAAGGGACGGGCCTGAAGGGCCGTCAGCGGTTCGGCTGTGTAACCTCTATTCAATTATTGACATAGAAGAAAAAAGCTATGGCCACGTGGACGGCCATGAAAGTGAACATCACGATGGAGAGCCAGACGTGGATAGGACGCCAGTATTCGAGCAGCTCCTGGTACTTCTCCAGCCTGGCTATGCGTCGGACGAGGAGTGCACGGCTGAAGATCAGGGCTGCTACCGCCTTGCGTGTTCTCCTGGGGAGATGCATGTCCCTGAAGAGCTTGCGGGTCTCGCGCCTGAAGCGCATCCTGAAGCGGACGCTGTCGAAGATGATGAAGAAGATCGCCGCGAAAGGTTTTTTCCCCCTTATGGCCACCGATCCCGCGATGCGATCGGAGATCCCCTGCCAATCGATCCCTTCCGCCGTGATCGATTGCATTCTCTTGATGAGGTTTCTTGCCCGGTCGCTCAGCTCATCCGCCGTGAGCTCGTTGCCGGCGATGCTCCTCGGTATCTGCACGTAGAGGAATCTGCCGATGACGCCGCTCATCACCACGACGACCATGCTCCAGTAGCTCACGCTGACGATGCCTCCGATCTTGAAAGTCGTGTGGAAGGTTATGAAAACGGCTCCGAGAACACCCAGGAAGATGTGAGTGTCCAGCCAGAATTTCTTGGAGGCGTACTTGGCGAACCACGCACTCCTCTTGCGCAGGGGATAGAGCTGCGAGAGGATCATGAGCGCGCTCCCTATGTATCCGAGGTCGTGGCCGAATCCCTTGCCGGGCTCGACGGACCCCGGAGCATCGGCGCTCGCCCCCGGGACATGAAAGAGCGCCGCGATCGAGAAACGAGGAAGATACTTGCGGCAATAGATCTCATAGGCGAGCGCGAGTGCCGTGGCTATCACGATCGAGTAAAGGGTGGTGATATACAGCTTGTATTTCCTGGAATCCATCTTCCCCTCGGCTCGTGTCTTCTGTCGGCTGCGGAGTGGTTGCAATATGCTCGGCAAGCATGAAAATAAGCATTCTCACGGCGACTTCCGGCTCGGCGCCCGTTTCCGTTCCCTCGACTCCCTTGTGTCCCCTGCGCCTGTCCGGATGGGCCCCGACCCGGTTGCCTGACGTAATCTATTTAAGATCAATCAGATAAAAATGCAAAACTTTTCTTGCAAAACCTTTCTTCATTAAGCTACTTTGGTACGACTTGGGGAAACGGGGTAGCAATTATTGGCACCTCCCTTGCGAACAAACTGCAATCCATCGATTAGCCCGGTACAGTTCAGGTGTAAGACCCCTTCAGGCGCGAGGCAAACTATAACCAGCAACGGGGAACGCTCTACATGAAGGTACCGCTAGACTTTCGCCGATGTTCTCCTACCCCACCCAAGGCGAAAAACACTCTTCTTCGAATCTTCCTGTTGTCCCTCATCCTTTCCCTCGGTTCCTCGGACGGAAGGGGACAGGAGGCGAGTAAGCTCATAAGCCCCGGCCCCCTCGCAGAGGCGCACGCCAAGTTCGACAATCTCAAGAGTTGCCTCAAGTGCCATCAAGTGGGCAAAGGGGTGCCCGATCGCAAGTGCCTGGCCTGCCACAAGAAGATAACGGAGAGGATAGCGGAAGGGCGGGGGCTTCACAGGGCGCTCACCGAACCGTGTTTCAAGTGCCACACGGATCACAAGGGCAGGGGCTTCAAGATAATCAAGCTGGACAAGCGCGCTTTCGATCATTCCCGCACGGGTTACGCTCTAGCGGGAAAGCACCTCGAGATAAAGGCCAAATGCGGGAAATGTCACCGGACGAAAAGCTTTCTCGACAACAATCGCGAATGCAGATCCTGCCACAGATCCAAACACAAGGAGTCCGTCGCCAAGAGAAAATGTTCTGGTTGCCATACCCAGGAGTCATGGAAGAAGACGGCGTTCGACCACGGCAAGACCGAGTTCGCCCTGAGCGGAGCGCACAAACGACTCGCCTGCAAGAAGTGCCACAATAAGCTGGTCTTCGCGAAACAGGACAAGCGTTGTCAGGCGTGCCACGTTCCCAAGCACAAGGATCAGTTCGTCAAACGCGAGTGCACGGAATGCCACACCACCGAGAAATGGGCGGCGAGGACGTTCGATCACGGCAAGACCCGTTTCGTTCTCAAGGGCAAGCACCTCGCCCTCAAGTGCACCGCCTGCCACAGGAAGGAACGGCCGGAGTTTCCCAAGACGGAGCGCATAGAGTGCGCTGCATGTCACCGTGACAGGCACCGGGGCCAGTTCAAGGTCAAGACGGCCAAGGGGCTCATGATTCCCGAGTCGTGTGCATCGTGCCACAGCGAGGACGGGTGGAAGCCCTCGAAATACGATCACAACCGTTCGAAGTTCAAACTGGACGGCAAACACCGCGACGTCAAGTGCAGGCTGTGCCACGGGCGGGGGCGCTACAAGCCGCTCGATACCACGTGCGCATCGTGCCACAAGGACAAGCACAGGGGCCAGTTCAAGATCGAGGTGAAAGGCAAAGAGGTGCAGCGTCCCTGCGAGGATTGCCATCTCACGAAGGGGTGGAAGCCCTCCATATTCGATCACAAGACTTCCCGGTTCAAGCTGGAAGGCAAGCACAAGGACGTGGCGTGCAAGATATGTCACCGGCGGGGGAAGTACAAGCCGATGGATACCAAGTGCACGAGCTGCCACAAGGACGTGCACAAGGGGCAGTTCAAGACCAGGCACAAGAAGACCAAAGAATGCGACGAGTGCCACACGACTAAAGGGTGGAAACCGGCCAGGTTCGATCACGACAAGGCGAAGTTCAGGCTGAAGGGAGCGCACAAGAAGGTTGAGTGCTACAAGTGCCATCCGGGAAAGAAATTCAAACCTATCGATTCGAGGTGCTCAGCCTGCCATCGCGACAAGCACAAAGGCAAGTACGGGGACGCTTGCGAGCGGTGCCACAACGCGGAATCATGGAAACTCAAGGGCGACTTCCATGCCGTGATCTTTCCGCTGGAAGGCGCCCATGCGGAGCTCACCTGCAAGGAATGCCATGAGGATACGCGCACCTACAGCGGGCTCGCCTCGGACTGCCTCACCTGCCACAAGGATCCGCACGACAACAGGTTCGGGACCTCGTGCCTCGACTGCCACAACGACAACGCGTGGTTGCCGAGCGATTTCAGCCACAACCAGACGGGCTTTTTGCTCCTGGGGGCTCATGCCAACGCGCCCTGCGAGGAATGCCACGAGTTCGGCGCCGGCCGGCCGAGGCCCGAGACGATCGCCGGCGCCCCGGGCTTTTCGTGCTACTCGTGCCATGAACAACAATACATATCCGCGGGCAATCCGGATCACATCGCGGCGGGCTACTCGAAGGAGTGCCAGTATTGCCATCTCTACGAGCACGGGACTTGGGGGGAAGGATGGTTCAATCACGACAGCGCCGCTTTCCCGCTCACCGGCAGGCACCGGGACCTGGCTTGCGAGCAGTGCCACATAAACAAGCAATGGGAAGGCATTCCCAATACCTGTTACGGTTGCCACTGGGAGAGGGAACAGAAGGATCCCTGGCAATTGCAGATCGGGGAGAACTGCGG
>CAYXEN010000061.1:0-16615 GCA_964464035.1 uncultured bacterium
TGGATACCGAAAGGATGAAAGATGTCGATAAAACCTGATGCGTGGATAAAGAGGATGGTACGCGAGCATGCAATGATCGAACCGTTCGCCGAGAAACAAGTCCGGGATGGAAGGATCTCTTTCGGGTTGTCTTCATACGGATACGATCTTCGCATCTCCGACGAATTCAAGATCTTCACGAACCTGAACACGAAAGTCGTCGACCCCAAGGATTTCGATCCCGGCGCCTTCGTGGATTTCAAGGGGGACGTCTGTATCATTCCTCCCAATTCGTTCGTCCTGGGGAAGAGCGTGGAATACTTTCGGATTCCAAGGAACGTTATCACTATCTGCGTGGGCAAGTCGACCTACGCCCGTTGCGGCATCATCACCAACGTCACTCCTTTCGAGCCGGGGTGGGAGGGATACGTCACGCTGGAGATATCCAACACAACTCCTCTACCTGCAAAGGTTTATGCAGGCGAGGGGATAGCCCAAGTCCTCTTCTTCGAGAGCGACGAGGAGTGCCTCGTCTCGTACGCCGACCGGAAAGGGAAATACCAGGCTCAAAGGGACATAACTCCGCCGAAAGTTTGATGAGCCCAAATAGCCGAATAACCCCCGGAATCGGGCTTTTCCCGCCACTTTTCCTTTGACAACGGAAGGGTTTTCCGTTATTGGATAGGAAAAGTTTCTGGTCACCAAAACCTTTTCATTTTCCAAAGAGGAGGAAGCCATATGGCCAAGAAAAAGGTAAAAGCAGCCGACCTGATCATTTCCAAGGCTCGCACGAAGAGTGCGGCCAAGAGCTCCAACGTGTCCGGTGATTTCTACGGTGCATTGGACAAGAAGGTGCGCGAGATGATCAAGGCTGCAGAGTCCAGAGCGAAGGCGAACAAGAGGAAGACCCTCAAGCCCTGCGATCTCTAGGTCGCGGAATTCCTCGAACGAATCATTGAAGCAAGCAAGAAGCGGGACGCAAGTACGTCCCGCTTTTTTATGCCTAGTTTAGTGCTGGGGTACCGCGGGTCCTGTTCACAGGCATGCCTGCTTTCATGATAGGCAGGGTCTGTAGCTAATGAATAGCGGGTGGCAGCGATCCGGGGCCCCCGCCGCGCGCAACGATAGTGAGCACGGTGGGGTGGGATCGCTGACAGGACCCACGGCACTTCGGCTGCAAGCACCAAGTAGCGGGTGGCGGCGTGCGATCAACCCATGAACAACGTGGAGGAGGATTCCACCCAGCGGGCGAGCGGGCCCCAGAAGATACCCGATATAGTCACCGCTGCAGCGAGGAGGACAAGGAGAGAAATAATAAGCGGGGAAGTCGAGTATGCAGAATCGCCCGAGATCTCCTTCGAGTCGTAGCCCTTCAGGAACATCATCTTCACGATCCTGAAATAATAATAGAGCGAGATCACGCTGTTCGCGATAGCGACGACGGCGAGCCAGGCAAACCGTTCTCCCTTTATCACCGAGGCGAAAAGATACAACTTGCCCACGAAACCGCCCAAAGGAGGCAACCCGGTGAGAGAGACCAGAAACACCGTCATCGTCACGGCGACTATCGCTCCCGCCCCGGAACTCCAACCCAGCCCGGCATAGTCATCGATCGACTCGCTCCCCGTGTGGTTCCTGAACGCTATCACGACCAGGAAAGCTCCGAGATTCATGAGCAGGTACACTATGAAGTAGAAGAGCACCGCCTTGATGCCCAGGAGCGAGAGGGCGACGACGCCCATCAAGATGTAGCCCGCGTGGGCGATACTGGAATAGGCCAGCAATCTCTTTATGTTGGACTGGTTGATTGCCAGCAGGTTGCCGACCGTCATGGTGGCGGCGGATATCATCGCCAGGAGCAGCGGCCAGTCGACGGCCGAAATGTCTCGGAAGATCGGCTCGTCCCCTCCGGGCACCCGGACCGAGAAGGCGGAGAGGAAGATACGCATGAGGACGGCGAAACCGGCCGCCTTGGGGCCAACGGACAGAAAGGCGGTGATCGGCGTGGGAGCCCCCTCGTAGATGTCGGGGCTCCACATGTGGAACGGGAAAGCCGCTATCTTGTAACCGACGCCGGCCACGATGAAGACGATGGAAGTAAGTATCAGGAACTCGTTGCCCTGGGACGACGATAGGCCGTTCCTGATACCTTCGAAGGACAGCGCTCCAACCCCCCCGAAGAGAAGCGATATGCCGTAAACCATGAGCCCGCTCGAAGCCGCTCCGTAGATCACGTACTTGAGGCTCGCCTCGCTCGAGCGGCTGCTGCGGCGGATGTAGCCCGCCAACACGTAGCAAGGGATGCTGACGAGTTCGAGCGTGAGGAAGGCCATCAACATGTGAGTCGAGGAAGCGAGCAGGATCGATCCCAGCGTGGTGGCCAGTATGAAGGACAAGTACTCTCCGATGTTCCGCTCTTCCACTTCACGGGAGAGGACCGAGAAAACGACCACCAACATGGCGGTGGCGAGAAACAATATCGTGAAAAACACTGCGAAAGGATCCCGCGCGATCATGCCGAAGAAGATGCTCTCTCCCGAATCGGGGAGCTGTTCGCCCAACCTCCATGTTGCAAACAGGGCGAGCAGGAGCCCGAGGAAGGCCACGGAACTCAAGACCGCCTTCTTGTTTTTCTTGAGCACCAGGTCGACGATGACGATGCCGATCGTGACGGCCGTCAGAGTCAATTCGGGCAGGAAATATCGCAGACTTTCAATACTGTTTAGCACCTTTATCTCCACCTCGTGATATCCCGGGCGGAACCGCAAGCTTACAAGGCGATCAGCCGCCCAATATAATCCTGTTCAAGTTCTCGAGCGATGTCGAAATCATTCTCAATACCGGCATAGGATACACACCGATGATGAACACTATTACTGCCAGGGGAACGAGCGTGAACAGTTCCCTCGGGCTTATGTCGGGCAGGTTCTTGTACTTCTCGTTCAGCTTGCCGAGGAACACCCTCTGCATGGTCCAAAGAACGTATGATGCCGTCAAGATCACTCCGCTGGCAGAGATTATCGTCAGGACGCGGAAGGACTGGAAAGCACCGAGGAATACGAGCGCTTCGCTTATGAAACCGCTCAAGCCGGGGAGCCCGAGAGCGGCGAAGAAGGCGAAGGCGGTTATGACACTGTACTTCGGCATTTGATGGGCCAAGCCACCGAAGCCTTCGATTTCCCTGTGGTGCGCGCGATCGTATATGACTCCCACGATGAGGAACAGCATCGCCGTTATCGTTCCGTGGTTGAACATCTGGAGCACGGCGCCGTTTATCCCCTCGCTGGTGAAACTCGACATCCCAAGCAACACGAACCCCATGTGGCTTATGCTTGAGTAGGCGACGAGTTTCTTCAGATCCTTTTGCGCCATCGCGCACAGGGCCCCGTAAATGATGTTTATCATGCCCATCGCGGCGAGAAAGATCGAGAAATGAAGGGTGGCGTCGGGCAAGAGCGGGTAGCTGATTCTCAACAGTCCGTATGTTCCCATCTTGAGAAGGATACCGGCGAGGATTACGCTGATCGCCGTAGGGGCTTCGACGTGAGCGTCGGGAAGCCACGTGTGAAACGGGAACACGGGCACCTTTATCGCGAAGCCTATGTAGAGCACGATCCAGCAGAGGTTCCTGAAAGCCGTGCTCGTCAGCGGCCCGATCTGCACGTTCTGTTGTGCGAGCAGAACGAGGTCGAAGGTGTGCCTTCCCGTCACGGGATCCTTGCTGAAGAAGTAGAAGGCGAGCATCACCAGGAGCATGAGTACCGAGCCCAAGAGCGTGTAGAGAAAGAACTTGATGGCGGCGTATTCCTTGCGCGGTCCGCCCCAGATACCTATGAGGAAGTACATGGGAAGAAGCATCACTTCCCAGAAGACATAGAAGAGAAAGAAGTCGAGAGCGCAGAAAACGCCCATCATGGCCGCATCGAGCAACAGGAACAGAGCATAGTAACCTTTGACGCCCTTCTTGATGCCCCAGGAAGCGAAGATGCATATGAAGCAGAGCAGCGCGGTGAGGAGAACCATCAGCACGCTGATCCCGTCGATTCCGACGTAGTACTGGATGTTGAAGGCCTTGATCCAGGGAACCCTTTCCACGTATTGAAATCCCGCCGTCGCTCGGTCGAAGCCCATGAAGATCTTGACTGCCAGCGCAAGCGGCAGAGCCGTGGTGGCGGCCGATATCCACCGGATCAGGTTGTGCTTGTCCGATGGGACGAGGGATATGAGCGCCATCCCGGCGAGCGGGAAGAAGATCATCCATGACAAAATGTGGTTCTCCATCTGAATCTCTCCTTATTCTTTCAGCTTCGACAAAAGTTCAAACTATATGATCCATTGCAGGAACAGAATCACCATGGCAAGGCTGAAAAGAAAATACAAGTAGCCTTGGATTTCCCCGGATTGTATAACCCTGAGCCGCTGCCCCGCCGAGCGCGTCGTGTTGGCGACCGCATTCACCAGGCCGTCTATGAACGCGTTGTCGAAAAGGCCCGCAAGGAAAGAGCCGATCCTCGTCAAGAAACCGGCCCCGTTCACGGCGCCGTCGACGACGCGGCCGTCGAACACGGCTGAGGCGCGCGTCAACCTGATGAGGTTCTTGACGAACAAGAAATCGTATATTTCATCCACGTAGTATTTGTTGGCTATGACACGGTGTATCGCTCCGCCGGCCGTGCTCTTTAGCTTGTCCACCACCTCGATCTTGCGCGTGTAGAGAACGAATCCCAGGAATCCCCAGAGGACCGCCCAGGCGAAAGACATGGCTGCGAATACGAGTTCCAGGCCGCCCCCGGATTCGGCAGCGGCGGAACCCGAGAACTCTCCACCGTGCGCGCCCGCGTCGGCGGCGGCGTGCGTTGCCGCGCTTTCCCCCGCGCGTTCGAAGACGGGGGAGAGCCAGTGGTGGAATGCGTCGTTTCCCCCGAGAGCCTTCGGTATTCCCACCCATCCCCCCGCCAGGGAAAGAACGGCGAGGATGACGAGCGGAACGAGCATGACCTTGGGAGATTCGTGTATGTGATGCCTCGTCTCTTCGTCGGCACGGTTGGCGCCGAAGAAGGTGAGGGCGATGAGCCTGAACATGTAGAACGAAGTGAGTCCCGCCGCCACGAACCCGATCAACCAGAGAAAGTGATGCCCGCTCTCCCACGTCTTCCACAGGATCTCGTCCTTGGAGAAGAATCCGGCGAACGGGGCCACCCCGACGATCGCCAGGGTCGCCGCCATGAAAGTCCAGTAGGTCACCGGCAGGAGCTTCTTGAGCCCTCCCATCTCCCGCATGTCCTGCTTGTTGCTCATCGCGTGGATGACCGAGCCGGACCCGAGAAAGAGGAGTCCCTTGAAGAAGGCGTGGGTCATCAAGTGAAAGATCCCCGCCGCGTAGGCGGCGACGCCCATTCCCAGGAACATGTATCCCAACTGGCTCACCGTTGAGTAGGCGAGGACTTTCTTGATGTCGTTCTGGGCGAGCCCGATGCTGGCGGCGTAGAAGGCGGTGAGAGCCCCGACCACGGCGACGAGAGTGAGAGCGGCCGGCGATGCGCTGAACAGGAAATTCAGCCTCCCGATCATGTAGACGCCGGCCGTCACCATCGTGGCCGCGTGGATGAGGGCGCTCACGGGCGTGGGGCCGGCCATGGCATCGGGAAGCCAGACGTACAGGGGAATCTGGGCCGATTTCCCCATCGCCCCGATGAAGAAACAGACCGCGATGGCGGTCACCACTCCGCCGGCTCCCAGGAGCGGCGCGTATTCCCTGAGCTCGATGAAGTTGAGCGTCGCGTGTCCTTTCGCTGCCAGCGCGAAGAGGAGCAGCATGATGCCGACGAGGAAGCCGTAGTCGCCGATGCGGTTCACGATGAAAGCCTTCATTCCCGCGACGGCGTTGGGCTTGTGTTCGAACCAGAATCCTATGAGCAGGTAGGAGCAGAGGCCGACGCCTTCCCACCCGACGAACATGAGAAGAATGTTGTCCCCCAATACGAGAAGCAACATGGCGAAAGTGAAAAGGTTCAAGTATGAGAAGTAGCGCGAGTAACCGGGATCCTTGCCCATGTAACCGATCGAGTAGACGTGGATGAGAAAACCGACGCCGGTAACGACCAGGATCATCACCGCACTCAGGGGATCGAGGAGAAAACCGGCGTTCAAGTGAAGATGCCCGACATGGATCCATTCGTAGACGGCGTTCACAATCTGTTTTTCACCCTCGAGGGAACGAAGGTGGAAAAAGGCGATCACGGACAGGACGAACGACGCGAACACCATCGAACAGGCGATCCAGCCGACCATTCTCCTGGGGAGACGGTTGCCCAGGAACGAATTCATCCCGTTCACGAAAGCCCCGATGAAAGGAAGTACCACGATCAAGTACAAGTTGTGTTCGATCCACATACGCGCTTCGCCTTTCCTATCTCTTTAGCAGCCTGGCCTTGTCGGCCGATATCGTGTGATGAAGCTGGAAGTAAGAAAGTATGATCCCTAGCGCCACCGCCGCTTCGCTCGCCGCGAGGACTATCACGAAGACGGTGAAAACCTGGCCTTCCAGGAAGTGTCCCGAGAATCTCCCGATAGCCACGAAATTCAAGCCGGCGCTGTTCAGAATCAATTCGACTCCCATGAGAATGCCGACGGCGTTCTTCCTGGTGACTATCGTGTATATGCCAAGGCAAAGGAGTATCGCGCCGATTAGGAGGAAGCTCTGGAGGTTGATCATTCCTTGACCTCCTTCTTTCCCGCTATGATCGCCCCGATCAACGCGACGAGGAGAAGCACGGACGCGACCTCGAAGGGTAGTAGATACTTGCCCAGGAACGCGTCCCCGAGCGCCTCGGCCTGCGGGGCCGGGGGCTGGAGCGGTTTCACGGGCCACTTGGTCTTGTAGATGGCCGTGGCGAGGATCGCAGCTACGGCGATCATGAGAAGCCACGCCCGGGCCGGCTTGAGGACGGCGTTCGAGACGTTGACCTTTTCTATCTTCTCCGTGAGCATGACGCCGAAAAGTATGAGGACGAGGATGCCGCCGATGTACACGATAACCTGCGTGGCGGCGATGAAATCCGCCGACAGGAAGACATACAATCCGGCTACGGAGAAGAAGCTCAACAAGAGAGCGAACGCCGAATGAACTATGTTGCGCGAGAAGGCCACGAACGCTGCGCCTATGATCGCGCCTCCGGCCAGCAGTAAAAATACGAATTCTTCCATGATCGTTTCGTGCTCCGGTATGTGCCTGTCGTTACTCTTCCTTCTTATCCTTCTTGATCGGCTTGTGCGGCTCCACCGGCTCCTTTACGAATCGCAGCACGAGGTGCGCGATGTCCCATGAACTCCCTTCGAACTCATGGCTGTGATAGATCGCGCCGGTGGGACACGGTTCCGTGCAGAGGCCGCAGTACATGCATTTGGCTATGTCTATGTCGAAGCGCGTCAGCATGCGCTTCTTGGTCTCGGGGTCCTTGACCACCTCTATCTTTATGCAATTGATCGGGCAAGCCCGCTGGCAAGCCAGGCAAGCCGTGCAGATGTCCACGTGAAGGTCCAGTATGCCCCGGAAACGCTCCGGCAGCAGCTCCTGCATGGGCTTTTCCGTCTTGTCGGGATACTGTGTCGTTATCGGCTTCTGCAGCAGGTAGCCGAAGGTGACGCTCATCCCCTCGATGATCGTGGTGACGGCGTTCTTTATCCTCTTGAAGTAACCCGATCTCGTTTCGCTGAGTTTGCTTTGCAATGCATTCGCCGCCATGTGCTCTCCTAGATGAACGGGTTGACGTGAATCTCACTCTTCGCCGCCTTGAGGTTGCCGGCGACCTTGAAAGCCATCGTGACCGGTATGCTCAACCCTATCAGGAAGAGCGGGTATTTCACGTAGACGAGGGCGGGGAATCTCGCCTCGACCACCATCCATATCGCGGTCCCGATGACGCTCACGAACGCGAACGGAACGAAATACTTCCAGCACAGGTTCATCAACTGGTCGACTCGAAGCCGCGGCAGGGTCCATCTTATCCATATTATGACGAAAACGAGGAAGAGAGATTTCGCGATGAAGACGATGCTCCCCGCGATGTCTATGGGGTTGGGAAGCAGGCCGAAGAGCCGCGTGTCGAGATGGACCGGGGTCATCCAGCCGCCCAGGAAGAGCGTCGTCGTGAGCGCTGCGATGATATAGAGGTTCGCCCACTCGGCGAAGAAAAAGAACACGAAGCGCATGCCGCTGTACTCGGTGTTGTAGCCGCTCACCAGCTCGCTCTCGGCCTCGGGGATGTCGAAGGGCGTCCTGTTCCCTTCGGCGAGCGCGGCGATGAAGAATATGAAAGCGGCGATAAAGGTGAAAGGGTTCCGGAACGCGAACCACTGCCAAGGGTACGGGCCCTGGGCGCTGATGATGTTCTGCATGCCTAGGCTGCCCGCCATGAGAACCACGGGAAGGATGGCCATTCCCACGGGTATCTCGTAGCTCACGATCTGGGCGGCCGAGCGCATCCCGCCGAGAAGTGACCACTTGTTGTTGGAGCTCCAACCGCTCATCAGGATGCCGACGACCACCAGGGAGGAGACGGCGAGCACGTAGAAGATGCCAATGTTGAGATCACTTATTATCAGCTGCGGTCCGAAGGGGATCACGACGAAGACGGCGAACATTCCGGCGAACACGAGATAGGGAGCGAAGATGAACAGGTTCTTGTCCGCGCCCTCGGGGATGATGTCTTCCTTGAGAAAACATTTTATCCCGTCGGCGATCCACTGGAAGAATCCCTGGGGGCCGACCCGGTTTGGCCCGATGCGCGACTGCATCCTTCCCGCGATCCGCCTCTCGACCCAGCTCGTGATGCCGGCGAAGAGGGCTACCCATCCTAGGAGAACCAGGGCGGC
The DNA here is from genome assembly GCA_964464035.1 of uncultured bacterium. Lineage (GTDB taxonomy): Bacteria > Krumholzibacteriota > Krumholzibacteriia > WVZY01 > WVZY01 > CAYXEN01. The sequence goes on from CAYXEN010000061.1 coordinate 8,854, forward strand.
GAAGAAGAACATTACTATAGTGTCGTACAGCCCGTGAGGGATTCTCTGCAGAACGGGTACGTGAACGAGTATGTATTCCGCGAATTTTTCCATCTCTTGCTCACCTGTCGATCTCGGGCGCGATGACGTCGAGGCTCGATATCAATGCGACCAGGTCCGCGATCATTATGCCGGGCGTGACGTGTTCGATTATGCTCATCGCCGAGAACGACCCCGTCCTTATCTTGAGCCGGTACGGCGACGCGCCCCCGTCCGATACCAGGTAGTAACCGAGTTCCCCCCTCGCGCTCTCCACGCGGACGTAGACTTCGCCCTTGGGGGCCTTGAGGTTCCTCGAAACCCTCCCCTGGATCTCGCCCTCGGGGATCTTCTCCAGGCATTGCCTGATGATCCTGGAACTCTCTTTCATCTCCTTGATTCGCACCATGTAACGGTCGAAGCAGTCGCCCAGGACGCCCGCTTCCCCCGTTCCCACCGGCACTTCGAAATCGAGCTCGGGGTAGATCGAGTAGGGCTCGTCCTTGCGCAAGTCCCACTTGACGCCCGAGGCTCTCAGGTTGGGCCCGACGAGGCCGTATCCGATCGCGTCCTCCCTGGATATGGGAACGAGGCCGGCGATCCGGTTCACGAAGATCTCGTTGTAGGTTATCAGCCGGTTGAACTCGTCGACTATCGGTTCGAAATGATCGAGGAACTTGAGCGCCCTTTCCCTGAAGCCCTCGGGCAGGTCCTTGGAGACGCCGCCGATGCGCACGTAGTTGTGCGTGAGCCTGGCGCCGCAGAGCTCCTCGAGGAGATCGTTTATGGTCTCCCGCTCGCGTAGCGCGTAGGGAAACGGCGTCACGGCGCCGAGGTCCATGGCCATCACGCCGAGCATGATCAGGTGGCTCGCGATCCGGTTGAATTCCACGGCGATGACCCGGAGGTACTCGGCCCTCTCCGGGACCTCGATGCCCGCGAGCTTCTCCACCGTGAGCGCCCATCCCAGGTTGGCCGACATGGCGGCCAGGTAGTCGATCCGGTCCGTGTAGGGCATGAAGCCGTGGTAGGGAACTTTCTCGGCTATCTTCTCGATGCTCCGGTGCAGGTAGCCCACGTCGGGCTTGCAGCTCGATATCACCTCGCCGTCGCTCTTGAGGACGAAGCGTATCACCCCGTGGGTGCTCGGGTGCTGCGGCCCCATGTTGATGGTCATTTCTTCCGTCTTGAATTCCGCCATGACGTCTCCGCCTACTCGGGTATTTCCATGGGGTCGTTCCGCGTGGTCCCCATTCCCCGGTATTCTTCCTGCTCCTCGTAGTCTTTTCTCAGCGGGTGCCCGACCCAGTCGTCGGGAAGCATGATCCGCCTCAAGTCGCCGTGCCCCTCGTAGACGATTCCCAGGAGATCGTACGATTCACGCTCGAACCAGCCGGCACCGGGCCAGATCTTTGCCACGCTCGGCAAGCGGGGTTCGCTCCTGGGTACGTTCACCTTGAGCACGATGAAATGTCTCTTCGCGTAGGAAAAGAGATGGTAGACCGATGTCAGGTTCTCACCGTTGTCCACCCCGGACAGTGACGCGAGAGTATCGAAACGAAGCTCGTCGTCGTTTCTTGCGAAAGAGCATACGTCGAGGAGCTTGGATGCGGGAACCACGACTATGACGTGGTCGGTGTTCTCCTCTATTATCTCCAGTCCCGCGTCGGGGAAAGAAGCCACGATCCTATCGGCTATCTTCTTCTCTTCCATTTATGATCCGTTTGTCGCTCAGCCGCTCGTTCGGTTGCGGTGCCCCGAAGCGCGGCAGCTATTCGAAAATCTTTGTTTCCATCTTTTTCATCTGGAACGGACGAGAGTGCTTTATCTTCTCCTGAACGTACATGAGCGCCTGGGTCAAGGCCTCCGGGCGGGGAGGACAGCCCGGGAGATATACGTCCACGGGAATTATCTTGTCCACGCCCTTGAGCACCGAGTATCCAAGCTGGAAAAGCCCCCCGCAGTTGGCGCAGCTTCCCATCGAGATCACGAACTTCGGATCCGGCATCTGTTCGTAGAGCAGCTTGGTGCGAAGGGCCATCTTGTAAGTCAGGGTTCCGGCCACGAGCATGAGGTCGGATTGTCTCGGCGTGGCGCGGGGAACGGCGCCGAAACGATCGAGATCGGCTCTCGGCCCGCCGGTCTGCATCATTTCTATCGCGCAGCAGGCGAGGCCGAAGAGCATGTACCAGAGCGATGATGCCCTGCCCCAGTTGAGGAGATCGTCGACCCTGGTGGTGAGCACCACTGTCGACGGCTCGCCGATCGGAGTGATGGGACGGATCTTATTCATCGTCGGCCCCCTTGGCATGTTCCGGTCGAGGTTTTATCCAATCGAGGTCTCCCTTCGCCCATGCGTAGACGAGGCCCACCAGGAGGATCAGTATGAATATAAGTATCTCGACCAGGGCGAGCACTCCCGTTCTGCTTTCCAGCCATTTTCTGAATACGACCGCCACGGGATATATGAAGACGATTTCCACTTCGAAGACGAGAAAGATCAGTGCTATGAGGAAGAACCTCGAGTTGAAGTTGATCCAAGCCGAGCCGACCGGTCTTTCGCCGCATTCGTAAGTGGAGCTCTTCGTCGGATCGGGGAGATTGGGCCTTACGAAACGCCCCATGAACAGCGCCGCGCCCACGAAGGCTATCGCAGCGATGAGAAAAACGAGCACGTTTGCATAGTCGAACAACATGTGGACTCACGCCCCGTCGTGAATGCCGCCCGTCGCACATGTTCCCAAACGGCGGGCGTCTTGCAGTCGCTTCTGCACCCTGTACGGGATTTATAAAAAACAGCCTCGGTCACCGGGTGACGCAAAGGCGGGGAAAGGAATAAATTGAGCACAATATACACAATCCCGCGGGATTGTTAAAGGAAAAATTTCACAAAAAAACGGACCGAGGGGGTCTGTAATTGCAAGATTCCAAAGGAGTTGCCTCGCAAGATGCGGAAGCGGCCTCAGCCGGGGCGAGGCGGTCCGGCAAAGGTCCGCCGGCGGGTCAGTAGTCGAATTTCACCTCGACGCCTTCGACTTTTCTCAGGGCTTCGAGAAAAGAGAGGTGCTTCTTGTCCGGCATTACGTACTCGATGTCGAAGACTATTTCGTCTTCTTGGCGAGAGATGGCCAGGTCCTCGGGTGTAATGCGGTAGTCACGAAGCAGGCCTTTCACGCTGCGCATGGCGTCCCGCGAAGCGGCGAGGCGGAACTGGAGGACGTGCCGTCGCTGGCGGACGGCGAGGTGGGTCTCGAGGCTGCCGAGGAGGCTCAGGGTGATTATTATGAGGAGAGCCGAGACGCCTGCCAGTACATAGTCGCCGTTTCCTATGACGAGTCCCAGCGCGGCGACGAACCACAGGGTGGCTGCGCTGGTGAGCCCGGTCACGGAGACTCTGGATCGGAGTATGGTCCCCGCACCGAGGAAACCGATGCCTGTCACAACCTGGGCCGCAATTCTGCCGGGGTCCCCGGTGCGCCCGGCCCTGGTTGCGACTTCGATGGAGAGGATCATGAGGAGGCAGGAACCCATGCACATGAGCATGTTGGTGCGCATGCCGGCGGGCTTGCCCTTGATTTCGCGCTCGAGGCCGATGACGCCGCCGATGAAGAGTGCGAAAACGAGACGGAAGGAGTAGTTCAGGAGTTCGCCGCTCATGACTTCTATCTCATATCACTTCGGGCGGAGAGGTGCAAGGGGTCGTTGCGAGAGTGCCGCGGGGCCTGCCGGCGATCCCACCCCACCGTGCTCGCTTCGCTGCGCGCGGCGGGGGCCCTGGATCGCCGCCGCCCGCTGCCTGGGGGCTCGCAGCCAAAGTGCCGCGGGTCCTGACGGCGATCTCACCCCACCGTGCTCGCTTCGCTGCGCGCGGCGGGGGCCCCGAATCGCCGCCACCCGCTGCCTGGGGGAGTGGCGCCCCCATGCCGGTGCCATCAATGCTCAAAAGGTAGTCCGAATCGCCACCACCCGCTGCGCGGCACTCTAGCAATGAGCCGCCCTGGACTTGCTCATTCCTCGCAAAGATCAAGCGGAATCATCGGGGGGCAGGTGCTGCGGGCAGTCTTGCATCTCGCAGCAGGTGTGACAGACGCGCTTGAGCGCCGTGTACGATCGAAGCTCTACATGAGGGGCTAGATAGCCGGGGCTCTCCGGCTCGTCCTTGAGCAGGCAAGTGCTGAGATACTTCTTGTTGTCGTCCGAGAAGACCGTCACCACAACCGCGTCGCTCCCCAGCTCGTTCTGCACTTCGAGCGCGCCGAGGAAATTCGCGCCGGACGATATCCCGACTCCCAAGCCCAGTTCGGCGGCGAGCTTCTGCGCCATGATGATCGCGTCGCCGTCCGAGATGCTCACGACCCGGTCCAGTTCGTCGAGATTCACTATTTCCGGAATGAACTCGTCCGAGATGCCCTGGATCCGGTGCCTTCCCGTCTTGCGGCCGGTGGAAATAGTCGGCGACTCGGCCGGTTCCAGGGGGTGGATCCTGATACCGGGATCCCGCGAGCGCAGGAAGCGCCCCACGCCCATGACCGTTCCGCCGGTTCCCACGCCGGCGACGAAAGCATCCGGAGACAGCGAACGGAACTTGAGCTGCCACCAGATCTCGGGTCCGGTGGTGAGTTCGTGGGCTTCCACGTTGGCGGTGTTGGCGAATTGCCTGGGCAGGAAAACGTTCTCTTCCTCTTCGGCCATCAGCTCCGCCATTCTTATGCTGCCCAGAAATCCACCTTGTTCGCGCGTGACCGGCACGCTCACCGCACCCAGGCTCTGGATGAGATCGACTCTTTCCCTGCTCATCCAATCGGGCATGAAGATCGTGACCGGGTGCCCGAGGGCCCGGCCGAGTGCGGCGAAGGAGATTCCCGTGTTGCCGCTCGTGGCTTCCACGATCTTGTAGCCCGGCTTGAGCTCCCCCTCGGCATAGGCTTTCTCTATGATATGGAGAGCCATCCGGTCTTTTATGCTGCCGGTCAAGTTGAGATTTTCGCACTTTGCGTAGATCGTTCTCTTGTCACCGCGGAAAGTGAAGTCTATCGCGAGCAGGGGAGTATTGCCGATGACGCGCGCAAGCCCTTTGAAAACCGCACCATAGGAGCCACCGTGCTCGAGCTGATCTTGGGCCTTGATGGATGTCCGGCTCTTTTCAGCCATGCGAGGATTATAGCAGTGAACGAAACGGGTCACAAGAATAACCCGATTCTTGAAAAAAGCCTTTGCTTCCGGCCGGGGATGTTGTTATAATTCGGAATCGGAGATTGAGTCCGAGCAGATCTTTTCGTGTCATCGCTGCAGACTACAGGTTCTAGTTTCTTCGTATGAACACCTCCCGATTCTGCCCGTCTCTGTATTAGAAAATGACTCAATAATTGTTCGTGATCCTTTTTACTGGTTTAGCTCTTGAGAGCGACCTGGAGGGTTCATTCGTCTTTCACCAGTATCGTCTCCGGATTAGGCGGCGGTATCGCAAACTCTTAAGGAGAGTTTAGAATGGTCAAGAGAATTTATGTCGGCAACCTGCCTTTCAGCACTTCCGAATCAGAGGTTCGTGAAATGTTCGAGCAGCATGGCACGGTCTATTCCGTCAATCTGATCACCGATCGTGACACGGGCAGACCCCGTGGCTTCGGTTTCGTCGAAATGGACGACTCCGCCGCCGGCAACGCTATAAACGCGTTGAACGGCACGGAGATCGAAGGCAGAACGATCAACGTGAACGAGGCCAGAGAGCGCAACGACGGCGGACGCCGCAAGCGTTTCAGGTAAGCTGGCTCGATCAGCTTTCGAAGCTTCGAGTATTTCGGGGCTTGTGAAAAACCAAGACTCCGTTGAAATGGAGCGGGCCGAGGCCCGCTCCATTTGCTTATTACCGGCAACGATCAGGCCCGCGAGCCTCAGCCCGTGGAGCCGGCGCCAGACTTCGCTTGCAATATCGCGGGGCTGATGCTAGATTATTGAGCAAATTGAAGTTCCGGGAGCAGACCCGCGGCGCGCACGCGAGCGCGGCCCCCGGGTGCCCCGGTGATCGAATCGATTTCTTGCGTATTACTGGAGAATTACATGCTGGAAAAGATAACTGGATCCGGATTGACGTTCGACGACGTCCTCCTCGTGCCGGCAAAGTCATCGGTCTTGCCCTCGGAAGTGGACGTGAGGACGAAACTTACCAGGGAAATCGAACTCAACATCCCCATCGTCTCCGCCGCCATGGATACCGTGACGGAGGCCGAGCTCGCCATAGCGCTGGCCCGCGAGGGAGGAATGGGAATAATCCACAAGAACATGAGTCCCGAGGAGCAAGCCGGTCAGGTCGACATGGTCAAGCGTAGCGAGGGCGTGATCGTGAACGATCCCATCACCCTCAAGCCTGACAATCTAGTGAGGGACGCCAGGGCGGTCATGAGGAAATACCGCATATCCGGCGTGCCCATAACGGACAAGGGCATCCTCGTGGGCATGCTCACGAGCCGGGACCTCCGTTTCGTCGAAGACGATACCCTTCCCATAAGCGATGTGATGACGTCGGAGGGCCTGATCACCGCCCGCGAAGGCGTCACTATGGAGGAAGCCAAGAGGATCCTGCACGAGAACCGGATCGAGAAGCTCCCCGTCGTGGATTCCGACATGCACATGAAGGGGCTGATTACTTTCAAGGACATAAAGAAGAGCATGGACTTCCCGTGTGCCTGCAAGGACGAGGAGGGAAGGCTGCGCGTCGGCGCCGCCGTGGGGGCGTCGAAGACGGCGATGAAGAGGGTGGATCTGCTCGTGGAGAGCAGCGTGGACGTGATAGTGATCGACACGGCTCACGGGCATTCGAAGAACGTCCTCGACATGCTCGCGAAGGTCAAGACGAGGTACAGGAACCTGCAGGTGATAGCGGGGAACATCGCCACCGGCAAGGCCGCCGCCGACCTGATCAAGGCCGGGGCGGACGGCGTCAAGGTCGGAGTCGGGCCCGGGGCGATATGCACGACGAGGGTCGTGGCGGGCGTGGGCGTGCCGCAGGTGACAGCGATCATGGAGAGCGCAAAGGTCGCCGCCAAGGCCGGCGTCCCCGTCATAGCGGACGGGGGGATAAAGTTCAGCGGTGACATAGTGAAGGCGATAGCAGCCGGCGGGGATTCGGTGATGATCGGCAGCCTGTTCGCCGGCACCGCCGAGAGCCCGGGAGAAATAGTCCTCTACGAGGGAAGAAGCTTCAAGAGTTATCGAGGAATGGGTTCCATCGAGGCGATGAAGGCGGGAAGCGGGGACAGATACCTCCAGGAAGGCGTCGAGGAGTCCAAGCTGGTGGCGGAAGGGATCGAGGGAAGAGTGGCCTACAAGGGAAGACTCTCCGATTCGGTGTACCAGCTGATCGGGGGGTTGAGAGCGGGGATGGGTTACTGCGGCGCCAAGAGTATCGAAGAGCTCAAGAAGAAGAGCAAGTTCATACAAATCACGATCGCAGGCCTCAAGGAAAGTCATCCTCACGACGTCATCATCACCAAGGAAGCCCCGAACTACCGGCTCAGCTGACGAAGTGGAGCGGGCGATCGGCAGGCCGGGAAGCGGAAGCGACTATCTATGAGCACCACTTGGTTCGGTCAGGTAAACAGGACGATATGGGAGAGCCAGCAGCTTCTCGCGGGGAAGCCGCAAAGCGCGAAGCTCAAGAAGGAACTCCTAAGAGCGAACGTCCTGCAGCGTTACGTGTACGACCGGAACTTCCATGTGCTCCGGGTCGATCGTTCGTTTCTCTTTT
>CAYXEN010000062.1:0-16426 GCA_964464035.1 uncultured bacterium
ACCGTGCTCACTTCGTTGCGCGCGGCGGGGGCCCCGAATCGCCGCCACCCGCTGCGTGGCTGCCGGACCACGGCGGGGCCCGTCAGCGCCCGATGCGGCTTCGTATCTCGCGCTCGAGCTCGTCGATGAGATCCTTCTCGGGAACCTTCTTCACGATCTTGCCCTTGACGAAGATGAGGCCCGTGCCGTCGCCCCCCGCTATCCCGAAGTCGGCCTCCCTCGCCTCGCCCGGGCCGTTCACAGCGCATCCCATGACGGCTATATCGATCGATTGCTCGATGTCCGCCGTGCGTCTCTCGACCTCTTCGGCGATTGCGACGAGATCGAGGTGGTTCCGCGCGCATGTGGGGCACGAGATCACACGGGGCCCGGAATCCCTGAGGTCGAGCGACGCCAGGATCCTGCGGGCCACCTTGATCTCCTCGACCGGGTCCGCAGTGAGAGACACCCTTAGCGTGTCCCCTATGCCCTCGCCGAGGAGTATGCCGATACCGACGGCCGAGTAGATCATCCCGCTTTCCTTCGTACCAGCCTCAGAGATGCCTACGTGCAGGGGATACCTGCAGCGGGCTGAGGCGAGCCTGTATGCTTCCACGGTGAGCGGGACGCCGGACCCCTTGAGAGATAGGACTATGTCATGGAAATCCATTTCCTCGAGTATCGCGACGTGGCGCATCGCACTCTCGACGAGAGCCTCGGCGGTCGGGTGCCCGTACTTCGCGAGGAGATCCTTTTCCAGCGAACCCGCGTTCACGCCTATGCGGATGGGGATGTTGCGGGACTTCACCTTTTCCACCACCTTTTCCACCCGTTCGCGTGCCCCTATGTTGCCGGGATTGATGCGGAGCTTGGCGATGCCGGCATCGCAGCTCGCCAGGGCGAGGCGGTAATCGAAGTGTATGTCCGCTACTACGGGCAATTTCGTGCGGGGAACGATCTTCTCGAGCGCGGCGACGCTCTCCTTGTCGGGAACGCCCACGCGGACGATGTCGCAGCCGGCTTCCTCCAGGCGCTTGATCTGGTCCAGGGTCGCCCGCCAGTCGGTGGTGGGGGTCTTGGTCATGGACTGGATGGATATGGGAGCGCCGCCGCCCACGGGGACGTCGCCCACCATCACCTGGATGGTCTCGGTTCTAGCCGGCACTTGCTGCTCCTCGCGTTTCTGTCAAGGTAAGGCCGCACTGAGAGTTTAGCAAACGGAACGTCGCCGGACAACACGATGAATCTGCAAACCCGCCGATTCATCGCACCCTCGCCCTCAGGGCCTGAACGTAGAGTAACGCCTCGAGCGTGCGCCATCCGAACCAGGCGAGCATGGCTCCGTCGGCGAGAAGCACGCGCGGCTTGCCCGGTACGGTTCCGAAGAATCTTTCGAGTTCCCTCTTGTGCTCGGGCCCGAAGCGATACGGTTCATCGGGAAGGATGACGATGTCCGGTTCTAGCGCGGCGAGTTCGTCGAGTGACGTCCGGGGGTAACGGTCGGCGGTTCCGGCGAAGACGTTCTTGAATCGGTAGACTTCCAGGAGGGCGCTCATGTACGTGTCCGTCCCCGCCGCCATCCAGGGTTTCTTCCAGATGAGGCACGCCGTTCTGAGATCCGTGCTCGGCCGGGCTGCCTTCGAGGATTCGATGATCTCTCTGCAATCCTGGGCCCACACCTCGGCCCGGGATCCGGTTCCCGTTATCCTCCCGAGGGCGAGGACGGTTTCGATCGCGCCCTCGACGCTTCGCGGGTACGTGACGAATACCGGCACCCGCTTTCTCAATTCTTCGACGTCCGCCTTCTCGTTTTCCTCGACGTTCGCTATGACGATGTCCGGATCGAGAGAGATTATCCTGTCGATCGACGGGTTTTTCGTGCCGCCGACCCTCGGTATTCCCGCGAGCGTCTTGCGGGGATGGATACAGTATCTGGTCACGCCGACGAGGAGATCCCCTGCTCCCATCAGCACGAGAGTCTCGGTCAAGCTTGGTACCAGCGATACGATCCTCCGCGGCGGCTCTCGCAGCGAGACGTCCACGCCCGTATCGTCGCGTATCACTATGTGCGCCATGACAGCTTTCCTCGTTGAGGCCGGGCGGGAGCGGCGGCGAACGGATCGCGGCTTTACGCGGAGCCGCTCCCGCCATATGTTATAATATGAAAAAACCGCCGGGGATACGACACAAACCTCGGCGTATCGAAGCGGATGACATGAAGAAGACGAGTAAACGACGGGATGCCAAGGCCCTGCTGGCCGCGATACCGCACAGGTGCGGTGTCTATCTTTTCAAGGACGAGAAAGGCGGCGTCATATACGTGGGCAAGGCGAAGGACTTGAGAAACCGGGTCGGTAACTATTTCCGGCGCGGCGCCGACGGGCGGCATCACATCCGGTTCATGCTGCCGAGGATCAGTGACGTCGATTTCACCATCACAGAGACCGAGCAGGAAGCCTTGATCCTCGAGAACAACCTCATAAAGAAATACCGACCCCGCTACAACATCTTTCTGAGGGACGACAAGACTTACGTGAACCTGCGCCTGAACGTCCGTCACCCTTTCCCCCGCCTGACCGTGGTGAGAAATCCCAAGCGGGACGATGCGATGTACTTCGGCCCGTTCACGTCGGCGGGGGCTGTGCGGAGCACTCTGCGAACCATTGGGCGGGTGTTCCCCCTGCGTCTTTGCAGCGACGCCGAGCTCAATAGCCGCAAGCGGCCGTGTCTCTACTACGACATCCGCATGTGTCCGGCGCCGTGTGTCGATCTCGTCGACCCCCAGGAATACAGGGAAACGGTCAACAAGGTGATCATGTTTCTCAAGGGAAGGAGCAACGAGCTCCTCAAGTCGCTCAAGGAGAAGATGGAGCTCGACGCGGCGGAGAGGCGCTACGAGGAGGCGGCCAGGAAGCGCGACCAGATATGGGCGATTCAGAAGATCCTGGAGAAACAGCGCATAACGTCTCCGCAGCGGGCGGAGCGGGACGTGTTCGGAGTCTACCACGAAGGCAGCAGGATGGTAGTGAAGAGCCTGTACGTGAGGGACGGAAAGGTGACCGGTGGAGATTCGTTCATCTTCACGAATGCCGACCTGCCCACCTCCGAGCATCTCTCTTCCTTCTTGAGCCAGTACTACCAGCGCGGCGCGCTCATCCCGGATGAAGTCGTATTGTCCGAGGAGATAGAAGACAGGGAGTCACTCGAGCTCTTTCTTCGCGCAAGGCGCGGCGGCGCCGTCAAGGTCATCGTACCGCGAAGAGGCGAGCGACGAAAGCTCGTAGAGCTCGCTTGCAGCAATGCGAAAGCGGTTTACGAGGGCAAGGTCGAAAAGGTTGACAACCGGGAACTCCTCGAAGATCTCAAGGTGATGCTCGAACTAAGAAATTTTCCCAGGAGGATCGAGTGCTTCGACGTTTCGAACATCGGCGGCAGCCAGGCCGTCGCTTCCCGCGTGACTTTCGTGGACGCCGAGCCGGCGAGGGACCTCTACCGGCGCTACAGGATAAAGACGGTTGAAGGAGCGGACGACTATGCGATGATGAAGGAGGTCCTGAGGAGGAGGATCTCGCGGGGACTCGAGGAGGGTGATCTCCCCGATCTCATCGCCGTCGACGGCGGCAAGGGACAACTAGGCGTGGCGCTCAAGGTGATCGATTCTCTGGGTGCGTACGACGTGGACGTCCTGGCCATAGCCAAGGTGCGGGACCGGGAGTCGGGCAGGAAGCTCAGGGGAAGGGAACGGATATACACGGCTTCGCTCCCCGAGCCGCTGCTCCTCGAAGGCAATTCCAAGGCGCTGATGCTGCTCGAGAGAATCAGGGACGAAGCCCACAGGTTCGCCGTCACCTATCACAAGAAGATCAGGGGCAGGCGGATGACTGCATCCGTCCTCGACGACGTTCCCGGCGTGGGCAGGGTGCTCAAGGGGCGGTTGATGGAGCATTTCGGCAGCGTGGCCAGGCTGAAGAAAGCCTCGGTGGCCGAACTAGCGGTGGTGGAAGGGGTTTCCTACGCGCTGGCCGCGCGGATAAAGGCCTTTCTTGGGGAACTCTGAGTCGGGCAAGGAGTTATATGCCCTTGACATGCGTCATCGAAGCGCTTATCATGGAAACACAAAGGGAAACATTCTCTCCCACGGAAGGGATGCTTGATCCCAGGATCTTTCTCTACCCCACCAACAGCGAAATGATTTTATAGTGATTGAAAGCGATTGATCATATCCTAATCTCGTATGATTCAAGGAGGTTAAGTTTTGTCCGCCAAGAGAATAATCTTTATCGCCCTGATCGCCGCAATGGCCGCGGTGTTCGTATCCTGCAAAGAAGACAACGGGATCCAAGCCCCCCCCACGCCGCCTCAGCTCAGCTTAACGAGATACACGCGGAGTTCGGGTCTCCCCAACGACGATGTGTATGACATCCTGACGGACAGCCAGGGCAGAACGTGGGTGACCACCAACTTCGGGGTGGGATTGATCGAGAACAACACCGTGAGGAAGTTCCTCCAGGCCGACGGACTGATTCATCTCAACTGCAGGTCGGTCGTGGAGTTCGACGGCAAGATATGGATAGGCACATGGGGTGGTGGAGTGGCGATATACGACAATGGAACCTGGAGCAGCATCGGAACCAGTGACGGGCTGGTAAGTGGATACATCTATGATATCGCCGTCGACGACACCTCCCTGTGGTTTGCGACCGACGGCGGAGGCGTGAGCCAGTACAACCCAGTCACCGGCAAGTTCGTCAAGTATGTGGAACAGTCTCCGCCCAACAAGTGGACCGCCGGCAAGAAAGGCATATTCGATGACATGGTGATTTCGGCCGTGAGCATGGGGGTAGGCGCGGACGGCAGCCCGGAGGTATGGTTCGGGAGTGAGGCCGACGGGATAACGGTATGGCATCCGCTGGCATCGAATGCCACTTATTATGTGAAATCAAGCGCCGGGCTGCCGGCGTCCAGCATCAACGACATATTCTATGACGCCGTTTCGAACAAGTTCTGGGTGTCTTTCTCGATGGACGGCCTCGCCTCGATGGATATTGCGACGGGTACCTGGACCCACTATCTGATGTCCGATGGGCTCCCCAGCGAGACGGTCTATTCGATAGCACAGGATTCCAGCGGGACGATCTGGGTGGGGACGAACGGCGGAATCGCCAAACTGGAGGGTTCGAGGTTCGAGGGATTCACGACCGCCAACGGCTTGCCGGAAGCCAGGGTGCGAAGGGTCTACGTGGATCCGGAGAACCATGTATGGATGGGCTTCGTGGAAGGCGGCGTCGCCAAGTTGAATTGAGGAGTCCAGGCAATGATCGGAAGAAAGCCGGGGCTTGCCCGGCTTTCTTTTTCCCATGTCCGCGGGTCAACCTATTTCGAGCTTCTTTGGGAACCTCGTCAGGTTCTTTATCCCGTTCTTGGTGACGAGCACGGTGTCCTCGATTCTCATGCCTCCCACGTCCGCATAGTACAAACCCGGTTCCACGGTGACGACCATGCCCTTTTCGAGTTTGAGATTGTTCACCGCGATCCGCGGTCTCTCGTGGATCTCGAGACCGAGGCCGTGGCCCGTCCCGTGGAAGAATCCCTGCATTCGCCCGCCGATCTTGCCGGTGGGGAATCCTTTCTTCTCGAACAGGTCCAGAATCGCTTCGTGGATCGGTCTCGTCTTAACGCCGTCTCTTATCATGGATAGGCCGAGGCGCTGCCCCTCGAGGACGGCCTTGAACATCTTCTTCACTTTCTCGGGAGCCTTTCCCCTGACCACGGTCCGGGTTATGTCGCCGAAGTATCCGCTCGAGAGTGAGCGGGGGAAGATGTCGATGATGATCGGTTGATTCGCCTTGATGGGCCCCGATCCCTCGTTGTGCGGGTCACAGCCTTGCCGCCCGGGAGCCACGATGGTTCCGCTGGGGAGGTATCCCATTGCCAGAATCGTCGTATTGATTATTTCCTTGAGCAGCTCGGCGGTCAATCGCCGGCCGCGGTAATAGAGGTATCCGTTCTTGATGCGGCTCTTCTTGAGGGCGTTCATGGCGGCGCGCATCCCCGTTTCAGAGGCTTGCATCGATTTTCTTATCTCTTTCACTTCGTCCGGGGTCTTGTACAAGCGCTCGGGAAAGAAGGGATCGTCCTTGACTGCGACCCTGATTCTTCGCTCCCTGAGCTTGTCGGCTATTCCGACCGGGAAGTTGTCCGGCACGGTGACCCTCCTTATCCCGAAATCCCTGAGGGCCTCGGCTATGATATCGGCGGTTCCCGGCTCTTTGCCGAGGCGCTTCTCGGCGAGCCTGGTGTAATGAGTGAGCGACAGCACCCGGTGGGCGGAGGAAACGGCTCTGGCCCGGTCGATCTCGAGATCGCTCATCACCATGTAGCGCCTTCCCTTGGCGGTGCGGAAAAATATAAACGGGTCGGGAGCGAAAAAATCCGTTGCGTAAAGTATGTTGGCGTCTATTTCACTGGTTGCGTAAAGAAGAATGGCGCCGATCTTCTTCTTTACCGGTCTCAACTTGCCCATGTTCCGTCCTTTCTTTCGCAATATCGGTGACGCGAGGATCTTGGCTCGGGTGATGGCGGGAATCGACTCGCCGGGGAAATAGATGATTGCAGTTTCGAACGCGTTTGTAAAGGCCAAATAGCTTGCGCGGGGCGTGCCGGAGCCTTATTCTATAACGAAGAATCGGAGCACCGCGCGGTGGCAAGGCCGCGCGGGTTTCCATGGGGAATACCGATGAGAATCGATCTGCACGTGCATTCGACTTTTTCCGACGGAGTCTTCAGCCCGCGGGAGCTGGTGGAGATGGCCGTCGACAGGTCCGTGGCGGTTCTGAGCCTGGCGGATCACGACTGCGTGGAAGGAATAGAAGAAGCCAGGGACGCGGGCGATGCCAGGGGAGTCGAAATCGTTTCAGGAGTGGAGTTGAGCAGTGAATTCCACGGCAGGGATCTTCATATCCTCGGTTACGGATTCGACGAGAAGAACGATGAGCTCAGAGAGATGCTCCGGCGTTTCCGCGATACGAGGCAGAAGCGGGGGATCCGGATCGTCGAGAACCTGAAGAAGATGGGCGTGGAACTGGACATCGAGGAAGTGCTGGCGAAGAGCCCCGACGGCTCCCTCGGCAGACCGCACATCGCGGAAGCATTGATAGAAAAGGGCTACGCGGGCAATCACTCCGAGGCCTTCGCAAGGTACCTCGGCGAGGACAGCCCCGCCTACGTCAAGAAACACAAGCTGGCACCGGGAGAAGCCATCAATTATATACGTACCGCGGGAGGATTGGCTTTCCTGGCGCATCCCGGCAACTACCTCGAAAACGGAATCAACGAGTTGCTTGAATACGGCTTCGATGGGATGGAGATCATTCATCCGAACCACTCGGCCGATGATGTCCGGAGACTTCGTGCGATGGCAGACAAGTTCGGACTTCTCATGTCCGGCGGCACCGACTTCCATGGCTTCTCGGGCCGCGACATGCCCATGGGAGATCTCGACGTGCCGGAGGAGATATGGACGGATCTGAAGGAAAGACTCCACGGCGGCCGCTGAGCCGGCTCCATGATCAATGCGGGCGAAAGATAACCTACCTGAGACTTTCACTGCTGGATAGGTGTAACCTTCTCTGCAGCTACTGCCGATTCGGCAACGAACATCGCGAGGGGCTCGGAGGCAGGGCCTTGACCCGCGCGGAGATCTCCACCCTCCTCGAGATCTTCGTTTCGCTCGGCATCAGGAAAGTTCGATTGACCGGCGGAGAACCCCTCTTGCGGTCCGACTTGCTCGAGATAGTCTCCGGCCTGCGAGCCATCGACCCGGCCATCGAGATAGCGCTCACCACGAACGGGCTTCTTCTATCCGGGAAGGCGGTCGAGTTGAAAGAGGCGGGAGTCGATTCGGTGAACATAAGCCTCGACTCGCTCGAACCGGATCGCTTCGCGGGGATCGTCGGCGCCCCCCGGCTGGATGAAGTGCTGCGCGGCGTGGACGCCGCTCTCCAGGCCGGATTCAAGCACATCGGCGTGAACGTGGTCGTCATGAGGAACGAGAATCTGTCCGAAGTGCTCGACTTCGCCGCTTTTGCGGTGGAGAAGAACTTGAGCATCCGCTTCATCGAACTCATGAAGACGTCGGCCACCGCGCCCCGTTTCGAACATGAATACGTTTCGTCGAAGGAAGTCTTCGACATTCTGGCTTCGAGGCTGCCCCTGGTTCCCCTCGAGGGCGAGCGGGACGGCGACGACTGGACGGGGGTGGTGAGCGAGGGCTCGCGGGCCCCCGGCGTATCGGCGGGGGGAAGCATGCGGATAACCGGGCCGGCGAGGTACTTCCGCATAAAAGGAACCGCATGCTCGATAGGATTCATTTCTCCTTACAGCGACGATTTCTGTGATGCCTGCAACAGAATCAGGCTGGATCATCGGGGCAATCTCTATCCATGTCTCTTTTCGAGAGGCGTATGCAATCTGGGGCGCCTCCTGGATGATGGCCTGTCGCGTGACGATCTCGCCCGCGCGATCGTTCTCCACGTCAAGGGCAAGCGCGGCTCGAGGGCGGATTACAGCGGGGACGAGCTCGAGGAAAGGCCCGATATGTCCGGCCTGGGCGGTTGAGATGGATCGGTACGCGGGGCGGCGCGAGGGGACGAGCCGGCCTCCGAAGGAAGGAACGAGATGAGCGTGACACGAAAACTCAAGCCTTCGATCCCGGAGAGGATCACTTCCTTGAGCGAAGAAGAACAGTACGAAAGGATCAGGGATGAGAAGAAGCGGCTCGGCGGCGGGCTCGTCATCCTGGGGCATCACTACCAGCGCGAGGGCATAGTTGCGCTGTCGGATTTCAAGGGAGACAGCTTCGCCCTCTCCCGCGAGGCCGCATCCTGTGAAGGCGCGGAGTACATAGTCTTCTGCGGAGTGCATTTCATGGCGGAGAGCGCGCGGATCCTCGCTTCACAGCGACAGCGGGTCTTCCTGCCGGCGATGAATGCGGGATGTCCCATGGCCGACATGGCGGAGATAGACGAGGTCGAAACCGCCTGGGATACGCTCACGAAGCATCTCGACGGAAAGGACATCGTGCCGGTGACCTACATGAACTCATCAGCCGCGATAAAAGCCTTTTGTGGAGAACACGGCGGAGCCGTCTGCACGTCCTCGAACGCGACGAAGGTTTTCTCCTGGGCCCTCGATGCGGGCAAGGTGATATTTTTTCTTCCCGACGAGCACCTCGGTCGCAATACTTCCAACGCGCTCGGGATCCCGAAGTCGGAACAAGTGTTGTGGGATCGAAGGCAGGAGCGAGGGGGCGTCCGGCCGGCGGACCTGGATGGAGCAAGGGTGATCTTGTGGAAGGGTTTCTGTCACGTGCATACACATTTCACGCTCGAACACGTGCGTGAGATGCGTTCCCGCCACCCGCAAGGCAAGCTGGTCGTTCACCCCGAGTGCCGCGAAGAAGTCGTGGCCGAAGCCGACTACGTGGGTTCCACCAGGTTCATCGTCGACGTGGTCGAGAAGGCTGATCCCGGCTCCACCATCGTCATAGGAACCGAGATCAACCTCGTTTCCCGCCTCGCCCACGAGAATCCCGACAAGACCGTGTTGCCGCTGTCGAGATCTCTCTGCCACAACATGTTCAAGATCACGCCCGCGGCTCTCCTCTGGACCTTGGAGTCGCTCGGATCCGGAAACGGCGCAGGGCCGGACAACGAGGTGTTCGTCGACGAGGACGTGATGAAGAACGCGAGAATCGCCCTCGAGCGGATGCTCGAGCTGGCGTGAGCGCGACGACGGAAGCCCCGATTGCACTAACAAAGGAGACAGGTCATGGTGCGAGAAGGCAAACGCGCTCCAGCGTTCAGCCTGTTGTCCGACGAGGGACGCAAGGTGTCTCTCGGGGATTTCGAGGGCAGGAAGGTGGTTCTCTTCTTCTATCCCAAGGACGATACTCCCGGGTGAACGCGGGAAGCATGCGATTTCCGTGATGAAATCGCCGCGTTCGAGTCGAAGAAAGCCGTGGTGTTGGGTGTGAGCAGGGACAGCGTGGAATCCCACAAGAAGTTCAAGACCAAGTACGATCTGCCCTTCACCCTGCTGAGCGATCCCGGCGGCGAGGTGTGCGGGAAGTACGACGTCCTGAAGGAAAAGACGAGTTTCGGCAAGAAGAAGCAAGGCATAGTGAGGAGCACTTTCATAATAGACGAAGAAGGCAACATCGAGTACGTCAAGCGTGGAGTGAAAGTGGACGGGCACGTGAACGAGGTCCTGGCCGCGCTTCGGTGAGGGAATCACCGCTTGCCTTTATCGATCACCCTGTACTTGAGAAAAAGCTCGTCTCCGAACCGCTCCGCGTATTCGAGCCTGAGCCTGCGGAGCGAATCCCTGGAAAAGCCTTTCCCGTCCAACATGGTCGGTGCCCCGGAACCGCCTACGAGACGAGGCGTGATGGTGATATAGATCTCGTCAACGAGTCCGGCTTGCACGAACGAGAAATTGAGCTCGCCTCCCCCCTCGAGCAGGATGTTCGCGACCCCCATCTGCGCCAGTCGGGAAACGACCAGGCGCGCTGACACCCTCTTGCGCGGTTGGACGACTATCTTTGCATGTCTGGCCAAGAATTCGACGGCGTCCCTCGGGGCCGTCCTGGTCGTGAAGACGATCTTCTCGGTTTCCGGGTGGTGGAAGAATTTTTTCCCGCGAGGCAGGTCGAGGTCGTTGCTGAGGAGGACGTTCAGCGGGTGGGGCGTCTTACCCGAGGCGATCCTCTCCTTCACGAGCCTGCGATCGCGGACGACGAGGGGAAACCCGTCGACCCGGAGCGTGCCGGCGCCGATGACGACCGCATCCGCCTTCGCGCGCAGCACGCTCATGAACTTGCGATCCATGCCGGAGCCCAGGGCGAACGACTCACGCCCGCCTGTCGAGATCTTCCCGTCTGCGCTCACGGCCACGTTCAAGGCCACGTATGGTTTGTTTCTCTCCTTCATGTCTTCCGTCCGGCACCCCTTGTCCGCAGCTTGTCCCCTTCGAATTTAATCGAAAAACCTCTTCGGATGCATGCGAATTTTTGTCAACGCCCCCCGGGGCGGCAGGCATATCATCCCCGGGAGATTCACCCGGCTGGTGGTGTAATCGATTGTATGCCAGTCAATTAGCTCTATGAGCCTCAGGGGCGGTTGCGGGGGCGATTGGAATGGTCTATGCGTGAAGCAATTCCACGGAAGGGTGCAGGGCCGAATTCTTCGAAGGATCGATCGGTCCGGCGCCGCCGGAGGAATCGTAATGAACGAGCCTTACCGCAGACTGATACTTGGAATGGGCAATACGCTGCTCTCCGACAGCGGAGTGGGGGTCTACGCCGCACGGCGCCTGCGCGAAACTCTGAAGCGCACCGACGTCGCCGTGGAAGAGTCGGATCTCGACGGCCTGAACATCCTCAACCTGATCGATGGATTCGATCAGGTCATCATCGTCGATTCGATCAAGACCGAGTGCGGCATCCCCGGCAACATATACCGTTATAACCTGAGCGATCCGCGCTACTGCGAATGTTTCCCCGATACGTCGCACATCGACGTCGACATAATAAGACAACGACGGGGCATGGCGAACATCTACGTGCCTCGAAGCATAGTGCTCTACGCGGTGGAAGCGAAGGACACCACTACTTTCGGCAAGGGCTGTTCCGATGAAGTCCTGAACGTCATTCCCAGACTGACCGACCTCATAACGAAAGAGCTGGAAGGCCGCTTTTCCGTCTCCAAGTGAAAGCGGCGGAGACATCTCCAAAATTGCCAACTTGTCGCTCCCCCGTACCGGTTTTTGAAAAAATGGCACCAAGGGGGGACATCGAGGGTTTCGCTGTCGTCTCCAGGCGTCCGCCGCAGATGCTACTGCTTTGATTAATTACAAGATACGCGATTGCTGGTCGCGCTCGCCCGGGATTTCGAGCGTGGTATGGTACTTGCCCTAGTGGTCTCGACGAGGGAGTTCTCAGTATGTTTCTCCCCCTCCAAGAAGGATCCTCGAGATCCTCATAGATAGATAGCCCCGGAGGGCGTGAGCGCCGCAACGCCGTGAGTGCGGCGTGGAAGTCAGTGTGTGTGTGACCAGCGGGGAAAGCAGGGCCTCGTTCGCCACGGGATTGGGTTGGTTGCAGGCCTTGACAAGGATTGGGGCCGGTGGTGCAGGTCTTCTGCTTTTGGTCAATCGGGGTGATTGGATGGCTTCCCTTCGCCCTTCGGGCTATCTTTCTATGGCGTCGGCCCCCAACCTCTTCTTCATTTCGGGTTATTTGTAATTTAAAGAAAGTGCGGGCCGCACGACGCGCATCTCCTCAGCGACGGATAATCGACAACGATGCGCACAATCCTACAGTGCATACGATACCCGCGCGCGAGCGGTCGACCCGCCCCGTGATGGATACGTTTGCAACTCACGGGCGTTGCATCGAGCTCGTGCGCCCGGTTGCGTTTACATGCTTGACCCTTTGCAATGGAAGTCTTATCTTGCTATTACGCCTCGATCGAGGAATCGAAGCACGGTGCAGGCTCTTTGGTACGTCTCATGCAGAAGTGCTTCGTGCCGGAGGTGGAACAAGCGAATGAAAGATGGAAGACAATCGATAGTCGAGTGAAAGAAGGCGGGAAATGCAAGAGACGGGAAGTTCAATAATACCCAGAAAGAATGACCTGGGTTTCTACGAAATCCGCCTGGAGAGTATAGGTGGTTTGGGGGCGAACCTCGCCGGCAAGATCCTGGCCCAGGCCGGCATCCTGCATCAAGGTTTGAACGGCTCCAGTTTTGCGAGCTACGGTTCGGAAAAGAAAGGATCGGCCGTAAAGTCTTTCATAAGATTCTGCGATGAAAACCAGGAAGTCCTCATAAACAGTCCCATCGAGAATCCTCATCTGGTAGCCGTTTTCCATGAAGCTCTGCTCTCGGAGAAGAACACGGTGGCGGGTCTCGTGCAGGATGGATATCTGATCGTGAACACCGCGGATACCCCCCAAGCGGTGATGGAACGGTTGGGCATATCCGGCGTAGAAGTGGTTTGCATAGACGCCATGAAGATAGCGATCGAAGAAAAAGTGAAGATCAACACGATCATGCTTGGCGCCGTTTCCGCCGTGATCGATTTCATAGATCCCGACGGAATAAAGGATGTGATCAGGGAAACCCTGGGGAGAAAATACGCCCACCTGGTCGAAGCCAACCTCAAGGCTTTCGATCGAGGCAGGGCCGAGTGCTCGAGAGAACGTTTCCCAGCCGACGCCGCGAAGCCGATCCCCGAGTTCGAAAGGAGCGTTCCCCTTCTGGGCTATGAGAACGCGCCTATCGGAGGGGCGATAGAAACGCCCGGCAACAGCGCCCTCAAGGATTTGAGTTTGACGCGCAGCGGCTATGTCCCCATGCTTGACATGTCCAAGTGCATTCATTGCGGCGAATGCGATATGACCTGCCCGGATTATTGCTTCAGCTGGGAGAAGCGGGTGGACGACAAGGGCAGGGAGAAAATGTTTCTCAAGGGGATCGACTACAGGTATTGCAAGGGTTGTCTCAAGTGTGTGGAAATATGCAGCCCCGGTGCGTTGACCGAGGCGGTGGAGAGCATGGTGGAACTCATAGGTGTTCCTCAACTGGAAATAATGGAGTAGACATGGCAAAGAGCACGGTAGCAAAGAAACAAGAGCACAAGATCGCCGCCCAGAAGGTTGCACTCAAGAGCGGCAACATGATCGCTGCGTTCGCCGCGAAACAGATAAACTTTCACATAATGGGTTATTATCCCATAACGCCTTCGACCCAGATAGCCGAGGAACTGGACGCGATGAAGGCGGAAGGCCTTCATGATATCGTGATGATCCCCGGGGACGGGGAGCACGGCGCCGCGGGTATATGCTACGGGGCCGCCACGGCCGGAGCCAGGGTCTTGAATGCAACGAGTGCGAACGGGCTGATGTTTTCACTCGAACAGCTCCCCGTACAATCGGGGACTCGGTACCCGATGGTTCTGAACATCGCGTGCAGGTCCATATCCGGTCCTCTCGACATCAGGGGTGACCAGAGCGATGTAATGACGGCTCTCAATACGGGCTGGGTGATACTTTTCGCCAAGGACCCCCAGGCGGTGTACGACTTCAATATCATGGCGGTCAAGATAGGCGAGCACCTGGATGTTAGGCTGCCCGTCATGGTCGCCTTCGACGGTTTCTTCACGAGCCACCAGGAAAGACGCGTTCACGTGTTCGCGGAAGACAGGACTGTCAGGGACTTCCTCGGGCCCCAACCGGTGGTGAACTCCTCCGTGGATCCGAGACATCCCCTGACCATCGGCCCCTACATGAACGACCCCGATCTCATCAACAACAAGAAGCAGTTGGCGATGGCGTTCGAGAATGCATATCACAAGGTGATTCCGCAGGTGATGGAGGAATTCGGCGAACTCTCGGGCAGGCGCTACGACTATCTGGAGACGTATCGCATGGAGGATGCCGAGGCGGCTCTCTTCATAGTCGGCTCGGCCTTCGACACCTCGAAGATCGCCGTCGACCGCTTGAGGGACAAGGGTTTCAAAGTCGGCACGGTCGCCCCGAACGTGATCCGCCCGTTTCCGGCCGACCAGATCAGGCGGGTTTTCAAGGAGGTCAAAGCACTCACCGTGTGCGACCGCCAGGACAGCTACGGTGCCTGGGGAGGCAACATGACCCTCGAGGTCAAGGCGGCGCTCAAGGACGACCCGTCCAACACCACCCTGGTTCAGTCGCGCATATACGGGATCGGCGGCAAGGACTTCTACGTCGAGGATGCATTGAAGATCTTCGAAGAGACTATCACCGTGGCCGAGACCGGCAAGGTCGAAAAGGCGTACGAGTACCATGGAGCGAACCCCGGCACCGGGGATCATGCGCCCCGGACGGTTTACGAGCCGCTTACGAAAGAAGAGCAGGAGAGGAATCACATCGAGGTCGTGAAGGATGAAGCCACCGGAAAGCTCAAGGTCAAGGGTGTGGCTCCCCGCAAGCTCACCGAGCAGACGAAGCGCATAGCTCCCGGACACGGCGCTTGTCCCGGGTGCGGCATCTTCCCGAACATCGGTCAGTTCCTCAAGGGCATAAAAGGCGACGTGGTGATGCTGTACCATACGGGCTGCGCGATGGTGGTGACGACCGGGTACCCTTTCACTTCGCACAAGATCACTTATATTCACAACCTCTTTCAGAACGGAGCACCGACCCTCAGCGGCGTGCTCGAGGCTTTCAAGGAACGCCAGAGAAGAGGAGAGATCCCGGATTCGGAGGACATAACTTTCATCATGATCACCGGCGACGGAGGCCAGGACATCGGGATGGGGCCGACCATCGGGGCCGCTCTGAGAAACCACAACCTGATCATTCTCGAATACGACAACGAGGGTTACATGAACACGGGTCATCAGCTCTCTTTCACCACGCCGCTGGGCCATGCCACGGCCACCAGCCACTACGGCAAGAAACAGATCGGCAAGATGACTCATCACAAGGACACCATCCAGATCATGGCCGGAACCCACATCCCCTATCTCTTCACGGGGGCGGAATCACACTACATGGATCTGGTCAAGAAAGCGGCGAAGGCCCAGTACTACGCCAAGCACGAAGGCCTCGTCTACGGCAAGGTGCTCTCCGCCTGCCCGCTCAGCTGGCGGGCCGACGACAGGCTCGGAGCCAAGATCGTGGAGGCCGCGGTGAATTCCAACTTCTTTCCTCTCTATGAGATAGAGAAGGGGATAACGACCATCACCTACAATCCCGAAGAGAAGGGCAAGAAGGTCCCCATCACCGAGTTCCTCAAGATGATGGGCAAGACCAGGCACCTGCTCAAGCCGGAAATGAAGGAGGTAGTGGCCCGGATAGAAGCCGAGGTGGACAGGCGCTGGAAGAGGCTCCTGGCCATGCACGAGCACGAACTGCTCTAGCCCCGATTTGGGGTGGCGGATAGGGGATTATTATTGTATAATCGCCTTGCCGCGTCACCATAACGGAGGCGTTCGGCTGACGAAACAAAGATCAGGCCATAATCGACATCACACGCCGATGCGTGTGAGGTTTTTTATAAGGACCCAAGAATTTCAAAGGAGCAATCATGGCGGTGACAGATATCGTAGTCCGGGTAGCCGGTGAAGGGGGAGAGGGCGTGATCAGCGTCGGTCAAATTCTGGCGCAAACGGCGGCGCACGCTTCCCTGGAGGTTTTCACTTATAGAACTTTCCCCGCGGAGATAAAAGGCGGACTGGCGATGATCCAGGTGAGGATGAACCTGAAGCCGGTGCATTCGTTGGGACAGGACGCCGACATTCTTTTCGCGTTCAACCAGGAAGCCTTCGACGCCTATTCTCCGAACCTCACCGCCAAGGGACTTGTGCTCTACGACCCGCGATTCGTCAAGATACCCGACGGTTTTTCAT
>CAYXEN010000063.1:0-16012 GCA_964464035.1 uncultured bacterium
CTTGGAGGCGGAGTGCCGCGGGTCCTGACGGCGATCTCACCCCACCGTGCTCGCTGTCGCTGCGCGCGGCGGGGGCCCCGAATCCCCGCCACCCGCTGCCTGGGGCTCATGAGTGTGCTGGCGGGTTGGAGGGTCTTGCAGGCCTAGCTGTCTTCGGCCTTGAGCTTTCGGATTCGTTCGAGGA
This sequence comes from uncultured bacterium, assembly GCA_964464035.1. GTDB lineage: Bacteria > Krumholzibacteriota > Krumholzibacteriia > WVZY01 > WVZY01 > CAYXEN01. The sequence continues at coordinate 185 of CAYXEN010000063.1, forward strand.
GATCCTCCGCGTCGACGAATCCGAAGACGCGGAGATCCTTTCTCTCCCTGCCGTTGCGGTCGATGAATACGATCGTGGGGACGCCCTTGATATCGTATGCCTTTCTCAGCTTGCGGACGTCCTCGGACATCGCCTTCGTCAGGTCCGCTTTTATCATGGCGATCCCCTTTGTCTCGTTTATCACTTCATGCCGGGAGAAGGTCTTGTGGTCGAGCTCCTTGCACGGGATGCACCAGTCCGCGAAGAAATCTATCATCACGGGCGTGTCGGATCGGCGGGCCTCGTCGATCAATTGTTGATCGAACGCCTGCCAGGGAATGCCCGTCTCCGCTTCGCCGGTGATGACGTGCCCGGGGGTGAAGATGAGGTACAATCCCAGGAGCGGGGCGGTTACTCCGACGAAACGCCTGAGGACGATGAAGAAGAGCGCCTCGGTCGTTATCTTCAGAGTGAAGCCGAGTATGACTCCGCCGGCGATGCAGATGAGGCCGAAGAGGATGTAATAGGGTATGCGGCCGATCACCGGGCCGAGGAAATAGACCGCCATGAGGAGCAAAACGAATCCGAATACCTTCCTCACCCACTCCATCCATTCTCCCGACCTGGGAAGAGACGAGATGCTTCCGGCCAACACCGCGAGAACGAGGAAGGGGAGACCCAGCCCCAGGGCCAGAACGAAGAAGAGGAAGAACCCCAGGACGGGATCCCCGCTCCCGCCCACGAATGTCAGGAGCCCCAGTATGAAAGGGCCGATGCACGGTGCCGCCACTATGCCCACGGTGAGTCCCATCAGGAATGCGCCGACCGCGCCCTGTTTCGAGGTCCCCGCAACGCGGCTGAGTCCCGCGGGAACCCGGATCTCGTAGAGCCCGAACATGGACAAAGACAACGCCGCCATCACGAGAGCTACGCCGATGAGAACGGGAGGCTTCTGAAGCGCGCTTCCCAGCATGCTGCCGCTCGAGGAGGCTATCACGCCGAGGGACGAATACATGGCCGCCATGCCCAGGACGTAGAGCGCTGCGAGCATGAAAGTGCGTCTCGACCTGCCCCCGCTTTGGCCCCCGAAATAACTCACGGTTATCGGGATGATGGGATAGATGCAGGGCGTGAGGTCCAGCGCCAGCCCGCCCAGGAACACGAGTATGAAAACCAGGAACATCCCTCCCTTGCGCCTCGCCTCTTCGAGGCGGTTGGATTCCGGCTCCTTGGCGAGGCCGCCGGAGGGAGCGGGCTCACCAAAATCCATTCCTGAGAATATCTCGTCGTTTTGCGAATCGATGGCCGTGGCGCGCGAGGAGACGGACAAGGCAATCGAGATTTCCTTGTCCACGGGAGCGAGACACTTCTCGTTGTCGCAAGCCTGGTACGTGACGGTGGCCGTTACGGTGGTGTCTCCGAGGGGGAAGTCGTCCGCTACCTCCAGGAGCGCGCCGATGCGCACGATTCCGGAATAGAGGAGCAAGGGTTTCTCCGAGAAGGATAGTTTCTTCTTCACGCCCTCGGGGTATAGGATCTTGATCACGCGGATTCCCGGGATCGAATCGAAAACGACCGAGGTCGGGATCAGGTACGGGTCCGTTACCCGGTTTGCGTTCACGTGCCAGGGATGTTCGACTCTCAGTTCTATCGCCGCTTTCACCCTGCCGCCCTGGGGGACTGTGGTGAGAGACGAATATGTTCGTATAGAGACCGGATCACCGGAGAAGGAGTCGAGCGAAACAGCGTGGAGGAGACCGGCGCCGGCTGGGATCAAGAGAATAGTCAAGGCGATCGATAATCTCGAGTTTACTCGTTTCCTTTTCATCTGTTGTGCCCTTCCGATCGCCTGAGCTGGGTCGCGGGAGATCGAAGCTCAGGCGTTGAATTCCCGCGACAGTTTCTCTCTCATCTTGAGGTAGCGCCACTCCTCGTCGACATGCTTCTCCCATTCGGCCAGTTCTTCTTCCGTCAGCCACTTGAAACGCCCCTGCCGCTTCACGTATTCGGCGAGAGGCAGGCCGGCGGGCTCGTGCGTGATCCGTAATCTCGTGCCGTTTTCCATCTCGTAGAGAGGAAACAGCCTGCTCTCGACGGCGGCACGCATGATGGCGATACCCTCTTTCTCGGGGGCCTTCCATCCCGGCGGACAGAAGGAGAAGATGTGGATGAAGCGAAATCCCTTGGTGTTCTTCGCTTTGAGGAGCTTGTTGCAGAAATCATCCGGGTACGCCGGCGTCGCCGAAGCCAGGTACGGAATCCTGTGGCCGCCGAGAATCTCCAATATGTTCTTCTTGGGAGTCGCCTCGAGGATCGGGTAGGGGGTGGTATTGGTCCATGTGTGCGGTGGAGTGGAACTCGAGCGCTGGATGCCCGTGTTCATGTACGCCTCGTTGTCGTAGCAGATGTAGAGGATGTCTTCATTGCGCTCGGCGCACGCGCTCAACGCCTGGAATCCGATGTCGAACGTGCCCCCGTCGCCCGCCCACGCCACCACCGTGACGTCTTCGACACCTTTGGCTCTGAGACCGGCGCGTATTCCCGCCGCCGTTGAAGCGGCTGTCTCGAAGGCGGTATGGAAGAGCGGAACCAGCGTCGAGCTGTTGGGGGGAAAGCCGTCGATCGCGCTGGTGCAGCACGCGGGAAGGGATATTATCGTCCGCCGGCCCAACGTCTTGAGGGCGAGGCGCAGGCTCAAGGCGGCTCCACATCCCGGGCATCCCAGGTGGCCGCAGGAGAGCAGCTCTTCTTCCCTGATATCATCTGTCATGTCTTTTCGCCATTCGAACGCGCTTCTAGAGCAATTTATCACTGTTATGTGCTTATTGCAATTGGTATTTACGCTCGAAGCGAAGGACTGAAACGATCAATCCATCCTGACACCGATCAACAGCCTGAGCTCAAATTCCGGCCTGCCTTGATCGATGTGCGTGAGCTTCACGGCTGAACCGAAGGCCACCCATGTGTTCTCGCTCCCATGCGAGATGACCGGGCCCGCGTAGTGGCCGTTTTCCCCGCCCTTGAATTCCAATCCCAGGCGCAGGACGTCGGTGGGCGAACCGTAGCTCAGGGCTAAGGCGTATTCGGGTTCCGCTTCCCATTCCGTGTCCTTCTTCTCGAGCTCGAGGATCGGGTTCAGCGCGAAGTTCACCCTTCCTATGTCTTTTGCGAGGATCAACTTCAATTCGATCGTATGCGTGGAGAAATCCGGTTTTCCCTTGTACTCTGCGTAGACGAGGGGGTCGACTACGTATCTGTCCTTGTCGCCGAGCCGATATCGCGCTCTCAGTTTGTATCCCTTGTAGAAGAGCGGGCCTCCCGGAGCCTGTTCGAACATCTGGTAGACGCCGAAATCGAAGTGATCGGTCATCCCCACTTCCAATTCGATCTGGTGCTCGGTACTGACCGTGCCTTGGAGGTGATCGATGTCCGGCGAGGAAAGGGTCGTGTAGCTCTCGATCTCGGTTTCTCCCCGCTCGAGGGTCGAGTACTGGTAAGTCCAGACGTAGTTCCTCTTGTCGGCTTGAGCGCGGTGAGCTTGCAAGGCGGTCGAAGCTATCACCACCATTCCAATCATGATGAAGCGTTTTTTCATGCTTCTTTCCTTTCTGTTCGGGTCCGGAGTGAACGTTCAATTGCGCTACGTTCTTTGTCGGCGATAAGACGGCAATATAAGCACTGGACGGGGGAGAGTCAATAGCGGGAACCGGGCGGGTAGACGTCATCTTCCGCCTTGCTTTTTGCAGGGTTCGAGGAATAGAATGGGGAACTGTTTGCGCTGACCCCCAGGCTGGAGCGGAGTCTATGCAGGAATCGACCGGAACCGGTGCAGAAAAAGTACAGGTCACCTTCACTTGCTCTTTCGGGCTCTTCGATGCCAGCATGATCGGTATCGGGGCTATGATCGGTGCCGGGATATTCGTCCTCACCGGCATAGCGGCCGGTGAAGCTGGACCCGCCTCCCTTCTCGCCTTTGCTTTGAACGGCGCCGTAACCCTATTTACTGCTCTGAGTTACGCCGAACTCGCCTCCGGCCATCCCAAGTCGGGCGGCGGCTACGCCTTCATAAAGAAAGCGTTTCCCGGCCCGGTCGGCTTCGCTTCGGGGTGGATGCTGTGGTTCTCCTACATAGTGGCGTGCAGCCTCTACGCGCTCGGTTTCGGGAGTTATTTCTGGGAGTTCGTATCCTCCTATCTGCCGTTCCTCCACGACTTCGCCTTCGGTATCCTGGGCGGGCACGCAGCGGTGGTGACCGTGACCGTGCTCGTCAGCGTCCTCTTCATAACCATCAACATGCGTGGGACGGCGCTCACCGGCAAGGTGGAGAACGTCATCACGATGGCGAAGATAATCATCCTGGGAATATTCATAGCCTTCGGGATAAAAGTGATTCTCGGGACTCCGCAGGAATCCTTGTCTCATTTCAGGCCTTTCTTCCCGAAAGGCATGGGCGGCGTGATCGTGGCGATGGGGCTCACGTTTATCGCGTTCGAGGGATACGATCTAATAGCGACCGTGGCCGAAGAGATAAAGGATCCGCAGAAAACGATTCCTCGTGCCACGCTCATCTCGCTCGTCGTCGCGGTCACGATCTATCTGCTCATCCTGTTCGTCAGCATAGGCGCGATTAGGCCGGAGCTCGGCTCCTCGTGGGAGTTCCTCGGACGTTACCAGGAAAGGGCGATAGTGAAGGCGGCCGCGAACTTCATGCCCGCCTTCGGCGTGGCCCTGATCATATTCGGAGGACTTCTGTCCACCACTTCGGCGCTCAACGCCACCATTCTAGCCTCTTCGCGGGTCGCGTTCTCCATGGGGCGGGACAAGATGCTTCCCGGGGCGATAAGCCGCATACACGCGGCCCATAGAACTCCTCACATAGCAATAGCGGCTACCGGCGTCATCGTTATCGTTATGGCGATATTCTTCCCCATACAAGTGATAGGTTCGGCGGCGAGTTTGATGTTCCTTTTGACCTTCGCCCTGGTCAATCTCTCGGTAATAGCGCTTCGCAGAAAATTCCCCGAGGTGAAGGGCGGTTTCCGCGTCCCTCTCTATCCGGTCACGCCACTCGTCGCCATCGCCTTGAACCTCTTTCTCGCGGTGTACCAGTACAACTTCGACGCGCGCTCCTGGTACATAACGGCGGGCTGGATAATGGCCGGCCTCGTCATCTACTTCCTCTACTTCGAGAAGGGGGTGGAGGCGGAGATGCCGCAGGTGATCGGCATATCGCAACCCAAGCCGGCGGTTGAATATCCGCACCGAATCCTCATTCCTCTCCACAATCCCGAAAACGTCGTTCCATTGATGCAACTGGCCTCTCCGCTGGCCGGCAAGTTCGGGGGGGAGATAATCGTCCTCGGCGTGATAGACGTTCCCCAGAACCTCCCCATTCGGGAGGGATTGCGTTTCAAACAGTACAAGATGCCGCTCTTGAAGAGGGCCGTTCAGTTCGGGAGGGACAACTCCGTGCCGACGCGGACCGCCCTTCGCGTCGCGCACCGGGTTTACGACGGGATACTCGCCGCAGCGGCGGAGGAAGAGGCTTCGTTGATTCTCATGGGCTGGAAGGGATACACGACCAAGCGCGACAGGATCTTCGGGGAAGTGACCGACCGGGTCGTCCGCCATGCTCCTTGCGATCTCATCACCATCAAGCTGGCGGATGAATGTTCATTCGAAAGAATACTCATTCCCACCGCCGGAGGTCCTCATGCCGATCTCGCGGCCGAGTACGCCGCGGTTTTTCAGAAGGCCCTCGGCTCCAAGATAACCTGCTGCTACGTGGTCAAGAAGGATCACACCAGACGCGACGTGGAGACCGCCCACGAGTGGATGGAAAAAACCATCCGGGAGAGCGGGCTGGACGAGAGCGTGGAAAGGCTCATACTGGAAGCCGACAACGTGGCGGCGGCGATAGTGCAGGCGGGGAGCGGCTACGACCTCACTTTGATGGGGGCTTCCAACGAGGGCATATTCTCCAACGTGCTTTTCGGCGAGATTCCCGAGAAGGTGGCGAGATACTCCTGGCAGCCGGTGATGATCGTGAAGCGATACGAGGGGGCCGTGAAGTCGTTCGTGAAGAAAGTGCTGGGTTGATCAGCGCTTGCCCGTTATGTACTTCTCCAGTTGATCGATCATGAACTGCTGGTTCGAGATTATCGTTTTCACCACGTCGCCGATCGAAATGATGCCCGCCAGTTTGCCGTCGTCCAAGACGGGAAGGTGCCGGATCCGCTCCATGGTCATGAGCGCCATGCATTCTTCAATCGCCTGATCGGGAGTGACGTAGAAGACCTTCTTGGACATTATCTCTCGAACCTGCGTCTCCCTGGACGTCTTCCCCTTGAGGATTATCTTTCTCGCATAGTCCCTCTCAGAAAAGATACCCACGACTTCCTCTTCTTCGAGTACGAGAAGGGCGCCGACGTCTTTTTCTGCAAGCATGCGAAGAGCATCGAGAACCGATCGGTCGGGATTGATGGACCAGACCTGGTTTCCTTTTGCCTTCAGCAGCTGCCCCACGGTTTTCATTTGGATTCCTTTCCTTTTCCAGCCAGTGGATACTGTGAATATACGTTCGCTCGTCTCCGAGGTAAAGGAAAAAGAAGGGATGAGATATCCTTCGCGGGGTCACACATCCTTTCCATCTGAGTTCCGAGATCGCGCCTATGCCCCTACCGATTGACGATGTGTTAGCGCAGTAGTCGATCGGATTACTTCAATAGCACCATTTTCCTTGTTTTGTCGAACTTCCCCGCGATGAGCCTGTAGAAATACACGCCGCTCGCAACGGGCATACCGTTTCGATCCTTTCCGTCCCAGACCACCTTGTACGTATCGGGATCCTTCGCCTCGTCCAGAAGCACGGCGACAAGCCTTCCTTCGGTGTTGTAGATCTTGAGCGCGGCGCGGGTTCTCCGCTTGATCGTAAACTCGATCGTCGTCGTCGGGTTGAACGGGTTAGGGTAGTTCTGTCTCAGGCTCGTGCCCCCCGGAACGTCCGTGGCGCCCGTCGGCGACGAAACCGAAGTCTCGAACCAGGAGAGAATGTGAGCCAAGTGATCGGCCATGTCCGCCGGGAACAGGACGCGATCGTCCCGGATGTAATGATAGCTGAATCCCGAGAGCACGACTCGCGCCGTTTGGTTCTGGGGATTCACGGTCTCCTGGGAGATCACGGCCCCTGCGCCGGGAATCGGTTCGTAGTGCATCTGCATCGTTGCGGCACCGTTCGGACTCAGGACGTCGAAGCCATTGATGGACGGGCAACCGCCGTAAGCGATCATGGTGTCGGGAAAAGCCGGCATGCCGGCGTGCTGAAAGATCGTCCCCGGCATATCGCCCGTCACCAGCGGGGAAACGGGCAGCCCCGCGGCCACGTGATCCAGCGTGGCGGAATAATCGATATAACTTCTCAGCAGCACGTACGATGGGGAGCTCCCGGACAACTCGTAGGCGACATTATCGCCCGACATGTAGAGCCCGGGATTCCAGAGAGTGGTTTGATCGAGGAAATCATAGAGCAATTGGGCGTCGGGGGACTTGCCGATATTGTTGCCGGGGCCGTCGCAAATGGTTCCGGCGACGAGATTGCCCGAATTCCATATTATCGCGCGATAAACGTCGGCGACCTGGGAAACCGCCGCGCGGGCGCCGAGGCCGTTCCCCACGGTGGAAGAGGGGCTTCTCACGTCGTACCTGTCGGGCGTTATCCCCAACAGATCGAACGCCGAATCGAAGTAGGGCTGTGCGCCCCTTCCATCGAAGTCGTCCACGTAGAGGACGTCGGAATTTCCCGTGGGCAGGCATTGCATCTCCATCGGATGATCGATCACGAGCTGCTCCGAACTCGTCGCCCCGACGTCGCGGCTCCAATATGTAGTGATTCCGCCGGCATTGGTTGCAGACAGGTAGAAATCGATTCTGTCGGGAGGTGCAAACAGGTTGTCGTTCAAGTCGACGCAATACTTGTCGAGTACGTGCTGGGTCCTCGCTGGATCATTATAGACCGTGTCCATCCGGATCGTGGTCCATCCGTTGCCCGTGGACACGACCGGCCATCGCGAAAGGTCACCCGAAACGTCGGTCCCTTGCTCGCCCCCGGAGGAACGCACGTGCATGTATACCGCTGCTCCGCCGTAGTAGGGATCCGTTCCCAGCCCGGCCACCGGATCGTCGACCCGCACGACGAGCGAGTCGCCCGGGCGGAAGTCGGGCGAGCTGGAGGCGGCGAGGTCCCTCGCCATGTCGCATCTCACGGTCCCCGTGACGGTGCCGTCCGCGGGGAAACCGTCCTGGAACAGATCCTCGTCATCGACGGTCCACAGCGGGCCGACGTAGTCGAGGCGATAGAACTTGACGTGATCGAAGAGGGGAGCGTGACTGTGACAGCTTCCGTCCCCGTAGTAGCCGCACCAGTAAGGGCACATGTCGATCACGCTCAGAGCGAGTTGTACGTGCGTAGCCCCGGGAGGCACGAGGTCACCCACTCCCTTTTCGGCGTGGACGACGGGAACGACGGGGCCGTAATACAAGAATCGATCGGCGATCCATGGAGTCGGGCAGGGGTTGCCGCTCTGTTTGAACCGGATGTTCCAGGAATAGAAAACGAGGCTGTTCAGCACCAGGCCCTTCTGATAAACCCAGAATTCGAACACGGCGCCGGACGCCGACGAGGGGATGGCGCCGCCCGGATTCCACTCTATCCAAGGCGACCAGATCTCGTTGTTGATGTACTGGTTCCTCTCGTTCTTGTAAGGGACCACTTTCTGTTCGGGATGGCCGGCGCACCCGTAATCGTAGGGTGATCCATTGAAGAATCCCCATAGATACGTCGTGAATTTAGTACACTCGTCCTCCTGCAAGACGCTTAGTCCCGGGAACAAGCCCGAGAAATCGCCGTATCCCGGAGCCGGGAACGCGGCCCAATCGCCGTCGGAAGTCAAGATGTCTCCAAGGTTCTCGGACTCGAAATCCTGCATGTCGACCACACCGGCGCCGTCGGCTATCTCGATGTCGTCGATGATGATCGCTCCCTGCGAGTCGTATTGCCCGTCCTCATCCGACCAGGAGCCGTCCGAGACGAAGTGAAAGCGCACACGGATCGAGTCCGCTCCGGTTATCGTGTAGTGATCCAGAAAACCGGAACCGATTCCCGTAAAAGTCTGCATGTTGTTCCACGTGGTGCCTCCATCCGTCGAGTATTCCACGTACGTGAAATCGTACCCGGGCTCCGTGTCGTATTCGTAGTCGAGGGAAACGGTGACATCGCCGGTGACCTGGAAAGTCCTGGATTCGAAATACTGGTCCCACCCGTTCCCGTAACCGGGCAGGCTCGCGTAGTGGCAGAAGTGTTCGTCGGTCGTGGCATCCGTGCCGCACCAAAGTGATTTCGTTCCCCCTATGACGCGATAGTCGTCTACGTGAAAAAGGGTACCCGGTTGCGCGGTCAGGTCTACTCCGTGCCAGCCTTGCGGATCCCCGCCGGACATCGACTCGAAATCAAACTCGGCGAGGACGTAAGTATCCACCTGGGTTGCAGAGAAAAGACCTCGAAAGTCCCTGATGAGATCCGATGATGGGTTGTAGATCTTGATCTTCGGTTGATAATTCTTGGGTTTGGCTTGGGTGGAAGTCGAGAACAGGGGTGAGATCAAGCAGGCCAGGATCAAAGGGCAGAAAACTGCATGATCCCTTCTCATTTCACACCTCCTCATGTGGAATAAGGTGGGGTTGTTTACCGTTTATTATATCATAATCACGTGCCGGATTCAATCGTGTTTGCGGCGGTTACGAAGTCGATGGGAGTCGATGCTTCCGGCTGCGGCCGGTTCAGGCAAGCCACTCGATGTCGTGCCAAGGCTCGCCGGATTTCATCGTTCGTTCGTACATTCCAAGGAGCAGTTCCGGCGGAAAGTCGCCTCCTCCGAGTCCCCCGACGAAGGCGTATACGGGAGGCCTGTCCTCGAGGTTGTAAAGATGAGCCTTGATCTCCTGAGCGAAGATTCCGCCCACGCCGTTGGAGAAATTTCTGTCGAGGACGATGAGTCTCTTTGCGGGGGCGATGATCTTCACGAAGTCATCCCGGGGAAACGGACGGAAGAGCCGAACCCTGAGCGAGCCGACTTTGTCCCCCCGGGAGCGAAGTTCGTCCACCGCGATTTCGAGCGTACTGCAGACGGTGCCGGAAGAAACGATGATGGTTTCGGCGTCCTCGCACTCGTAGGGGACCAGGAGACCGTAAGAGCGGCCGATCAAGCGTGCGTATTCGTCGTCGGCGTCGCGGGCTAGGCCCAGCGCTTTTTCCATTGCGGCATGCATTGATTCTCTCAACTGTTGGAACCTGCCCGGCGAGGCCAGTCCTCCGAAGCTCACCGGCTCTTCAAGGCGGATACATTCGATCGGATCGAAACTCGGGAGAAAGGAATCGACGGCTTTTCGAGGAGGGATGCAAACCTCTTCGAGCGTGTGGGATAGATAGAAACCATCCAGGCAGACCATGGCGGGAAGCATCGATTGCTCGGCCACGCGGTAGGCCTGGAGGACGCTGTCCAGGACCTCCTGGGCGCTTTCGCAATAATATTGTATCCAGCCGGTGTCGCGCTGCGAGAGCGAATCGGACTGGTCGGTCAAGATGCTCCAAGGTGCGGCGAGAGCCCGGTTCACGCATACCAACACCACCGGGCACCTGGCCCCGGCCGCCCAGTGCAACATCTCGTGCATGAGGGCTATGCCCTGCGAGCTCGTGCTGGTGAAGGTGCGCGCCCCCGCCATGGATGCTCCGATGCAGGAAGCCATGGCGGAGTGCTCGGATTCGACTCTTATGAACTCGGTGGCGAACTCGCCGGCGGCCATGAGGTCCGCGATCTTCTCCACGATGGGAGTTGCCGGCGTTATCGGGTACGCCGCTATCACTTCGACCCTGGCGAGCGCCGCCGCGTACGCCGCTGCTTCGTTGCCTGATATGAGCTTGTAAGTTTCCTTTTCTTCGTTCATGGTCCGTTCAACCCTTGAAAGCAACCGAAGCGAAAGCCTGCCTTGCCGCCTCGATGTTTTTTTCGACGTCGACGGGAACGTAGTTCCTGACGGCTTCTTCCACTCCCGGGAGGGACACCTCGGCGCCGGCCGCCGCGCTTATCCCTGCGAATGCTCCGAGAATCGCCGTGTTCACGAGCGGGGTCGTGGAAGTCCCCAGACCGTTTCGAACGGCGATACCAGAAGCGTCGATGGTCGCGATGCGCAGCGATTCCGGGTACGCGAGTTCCTCCGGAGCTATCCTCGTGTTGGCGAGAACGATAGCTCCCTGCCCGGCGCCCCTGACGGTCTCGGGGGCGTCGATGAGGGAGGGATCGAGTATTACGATGCAATCCGGCTCGTAGATCAAGTAACGCGCTCTTATCCTTCCCCTCTCGGCCCGGAGAAAGGAGGTGACGTGCGCGCCTCTTCTCTCGCCGCCGTAGGAGGCGAACGCCTGGCACTTGTAGCCGTCCGCGTAGAAAGCGGCAGCGAGCATCTTGGCCGCCAGTACGGCTCCCTGTCCTCCTCTGCCGTGAAATCTCACTTCGAGCATGTCATCCGCTCCCTCTTGTCGTCGCCTTCGCCGATCTGCGTGATCGAACCACGTAAGATTATGCCAAACCAGGCGATTTTGCAACGAATGAATGCGCCGGGATCGAAACTAGAGCGATCGGCGACCCTACGCCCTGCATTTCGTGTTTGAACCGGCCAATCACAAAAAATTCCTAAAGATACGACGTGAATTGCTCGAAATTCCAAGTGGATTATCCTATCCGGGTTTTTCGAAGCTCCCGGCGCTCGGATGCGCGGGCTCTCGGTCGCGGGAAATCCGCGCTCCGGCGGCCTCTCATATACACTCGAACCGAGAAAGCGGACATGCCTGTAGTGAGAAAAGGGAAGAAACCGCTCGGACAGTACCTGGTCGAAAAGGGAATAGTGACCCAGGAACAGTTGCGGGCGGCGCTCGAAGAGCAGAGAAAATCGGGTCTCTACCTTCGCGAAGTTTTCCAGAAGCTGGGATTCGTCAAGGAAGACGACATACTGTCTTTCTTCGAGGATGAGCTCAACATACCGAGAGTGAGCCTTTCCGATTACTCCGTGGATCCCGAGATCATAAAGCTCGTTCCGGAAAAGCTGGCCAGGCGGCATCGTTTGATTCCGCTCTTCCGCATCAAGGACACGCTTACGGTGGCGATGGAAGATCCTCTCAACGTCATCGCCATCGACGAGGTGGGTTCCGCCACCGGCATGGACATCGATCCGTGTATCTGCACGCACGAAGATATAAATCTTGCGCTGAAGCGCTATTACGGTGCCGGAGGATCCCTGGACATCATCGATCCGGCGGTGCGCGAAGATCTCAAGGCGGAGGACGCTGAAAACCGGATCATCAAGTTCGTGGAGGAAATCATCAAGAAAGCCACCGAAGAGAAAGCGAGCGACATCCATATAGAACCGGACGAGGACAAACTTCGCATCCGATTCCGCGTCGACGGTGTTCTCAAGGAGGTCTCGGTCCAGCCCAAGAGCATTCATCCCGCCGTCGTATCGCGCATCAAGGTTCTGTCCGACCTCGACATCGCGGAAAAGAGATTGCCGCAGGACGGAAGGTTCCAGATGCAATTGGAAGACAGGGTCCTGGACCTGCGAGTCTCCACTTTTCCGACCGTTCAGGGGGAAAACGTCGTGATTCGGGTGCTGGACAAGAAGAACGCCGTGATCAAGCTCGACGACCTGGGGCTCGAACAGAGGGACTTGGACGTGCTGCGTTCGATGATCGTCAAGCCGAACGGAATCATTCTTGTCACCGGTCCCACCGGAAGCGGCAAGACTTCGACGCTATATGCGGCGCTCCAGGAGATAAACACCCTCGACCGCAACATCGCGACCCTCGAAGACCCCGTGGAATACATGCTTCCGTACGTTCGCCAGACCCAGGTGAACGAGGACGTGGGCTTCACTTTCGCCCGCGGGCTTCGCTCGCTCGTGCGACAGGATCCCGACGTGATCATGGTCGGGGAGATAAGGGACCGCGAGAGTGCGGAGATCGCGATCCGCTCCGCGCTGACCGGCCATCTGGTCTTCTCCACCTTGCATACCAACGACGCCATCGGCGCCATTGCGCGACTCGTGGACATGGGGATCGAGCCCTTTCTCATCGCCTCGTCTCTGATCGGAGTCATAGCGCAGAGACTGCTTAGAAGAATCTGCGCACGTTGCAGCGAACCTTACGACATTCCGAGGGACTCCCTCGCGGCATTGCAGATCGAACTCAAAGACGGTGACGACGTCCGCAAGGGCAAAGGATGCATGCTTTGCAGCAACACGGGTTACAGGGGAAGGGTGGCGGTATTCGAGATATTGCAGGTTACGGAAGAGATAAAGAAAGCCGTTCTTGAGAATGCTTCTTTCGACCGCATGAAGGCGCTCGCGAGAAAGACGGGCATGCGTACCCTGCGCGAGGACGCGGTCTCCAAGGCTCTTCGCGGAATCACCACGATCGAGGAAGTGCTCAGGATGACGAAAGACGAAGCGGACGATATCGCACGCGCGGCCGGGGTCGGGGATCACGGAAAAGAGGCGCGCTAGAAACGACTCGGGGAGCGAATCAATGCCTACATATATCGTAAAGGCCAGAACCACCGATGGGAAGACGATGGAGGACGAGCTCACCGCTCGCGACGAAGCGGCGCTTCTCAAAAAGCTCGAGGAGCGGCGGATCTATCCGGTCAGCATAAAGGAGGAACGTGAACTCCCCGCGTGGATCATGTTCTTCAAGCGAAAACGTAGAAAGGTGAAACACGAAGACAAGATACTCTTCACCCGGCAATTGCATTCAATGCTCAACGCGGGGATATCGCTCACGGCCAGTCTCCGCGCACTCGCCGACCAGGCCGAAGAGGAAAACATCAAGGCGATCCTGACGAAGGTAGTAAGGGACATCGAGGGAGGCCTTACGTTCACGGAGGCGCTCGAAAGACATCCGAGTTTCTTTTCAAACCTTTACGTCAACCTCATCAGAGCGGGCGAAGAGGGGGGAGTCCTCGACGAGATGCTCGACCGTATCAGTTACCTGCTCGAATACGAAGCGGAAACGAAGGCCCGGATCAGGTCCGCGACGTTCTATCCGATCATCGTCGTCACCGAACTCGCACTGGCGTTCATCGTCATCATCAAGTTCATCTTTCCCAAGTTCAGGGCGATATTCTCCTCCTATGATGCGGCGCTTCCGCTTCCGACGATCATAATGTTGAAGATCAGTGATCTTTTCGGGAAATACTGGGTTCATACGCTCGTCTTTGCCATCTTGTCCATAGTGATTCTCAAGTTGGCCCTGCGCAAACCAAAAGGAAAAGAATTATTCGATCGCTTTCTCCTGAAGGTCCCGATCTTCGGTGATCTGATTCTCAAGACTTTGATGTCCCGGTTCACGCGGGTGCTTGGTGCGTTGCTCGAAAGCGGCATGCCTTTCGTTCGCTCCCTGGATCTGGTCATTCAGACGATGGACAACGCAATCATAAACGAAGAAGTGAAGCGAATGCGAGAGGGAGTGAAACAGGGACGGGGGCTTGCCCAACCCTTGAAGGAAAGCGGGATTTTTCCCAAGCCGGTGGTCAAGATGCTGGAGGTCGGCGAGCAGGCCGGTGATTTGAGCAACATGTTGCAAAGAATCTCGGCTTTCTACGACCGCGAGCTCGATTACCGCATAAAGAACCTGGCTACGGTTCTGGAACCCGTCCTGCTCGTGATTCTCGGCATCAGCGTCCTCTTCATCGCGCTTTCCGTATTCCTGCCGATGTGGAATCTCATGCACGTCGTAACCGGAGCTTGACGCGATGCAAGCGAAGAGGGGAGTCACGCTGATCGAATTGGTGTTGATCATGGGAATCATCGGGGTGCTGGCGCTGGTCGTGATTCCCAAGTTCGACGATTACTATGCCATCGACCTGCGGAGCGCCGTCAAGACGCTCGCTTCCGATATAAAGTACGCGCAATCACGCGCGATAGCGGAGAGAGTCCGCTACGGACTGGTCTTCGATCCCAGCGGCGAGAGCTATACGGTCTACCGCGGGAATACCTCGACGCCGGCCGAGGACTTCCTAAAGCCCGGCAAGTCGCTGCAAAGAAGCTTCAGCAACATCGATCTTGCCGGAGCCGACTTCGACGGCGGCCTGGTTCTGGAGTTCGACGCGATGGGATCGCCGTACAATTCTTCGGGAACGGAGCTCGCCGCGCAGGGACGAGTCATTCTTCAGCGCAACGGGACCGTGGACACGATCAAGGTATATCCACTCACGGGAAAGGTGGAGTTCTGAGGACCATGAAAGGGATTCGAACTGCTCGTTGTTCGCCCGGCTTCACTTTGATCGAACTCGTGCTCGTGATCGTGGTCGCCGTCGTGGCCGTCACGCCGCTCATGTCGCTCTTCTCGGACGCGACCGTGAACTCGGTGAAGCCGCTCATAGCCACGCAGGCGACGTTTCTGGCCCAGGACAAGATAGAGGAGATCCTGGCCGATGCAAAGGCCGCGGGACGGGGGTACGGCTACGTCACTTCGTCCAACTACCCCGACGTCGTGAATCCGCCGGGTTTCCAGGGCTTCACGATATCGGTCTCGGTGTCGGCGGAGTCGTTGTACCAGGATGTCACCTTCAAGACCGTGAGCGTGACGGTTTCGAACGGCGCGATAGACGACGTCGTTCTGACCACTTGGGTGACACAGTAGGTTCGCCATGAAACGAAACCTTCCCGAGTATCGGCACGTTGATTCGACGGGGTGGATGCCCGGGTCCGCCGCGGCGCCGGACCCGCGCGAAAGAGGATCGCGGT
>CAYXEN010000064.1:0-15911 GCA_964464035.1 uncultured bacterium
CAACGTGTCTTCTTTCGAAGACGTCGAGAAAACCGCCGAAGCCGTGTTCTCGGACATGGGGGAGATCGATTTTCTGGTCAACAACGCCGGTATCGTACGCGATCGTCTTCTTCTCAGGATGACGATCGAGGATTGGAACTCCGTCATCGCCGTCAATTTGACCGGAACTTTCAACTTCACCAAGGTCACGGCCCCGCGCATGCTCAAGCGGAGATTCGGACGCATAGTCAACATCGCGTCGGTCATCGGGCTCATGGGCAACGCGGGCCAGGCGAATTACGCGGCGAGCAAGGCGGGCATCATCGGTTTCACCAAGGCTACGGCGAAGGAATTCGCCGCCCGCGGAGTGACCGTGAACGCCGTGGCGCCCGGGTTCATCGATACGGCGATGACGAAGGCGCTCGGCGAGGAGATCAGGAACGAAATGATGAGAATGATTCCGCTGGGCCGTTTCGGCGAAGCGGCGGATGTAGCAAACGTCGTAATGTTTCTTCTGTCGGACGCCGCCAGCTATGTCACTGGACAGGTCTTGAACTGTGACGGTGGTATGGTGATGGCGCGGTGAGATTTTCCTTTATTCAGGAGGTGACTGATAGCAATGTCAGCAGTGGAAGAGAAAGTAAAGAAGATCATCGAAGAGAAGTTGTCCGTCAATGCAGACCAGATCACCAACGACGCCAAGTTCGCTGAGGATCTGAAAGCGGATTCGCTCGATACGGTCGAGCTGGTCATGGCGCTCGAGGACGAGTTCGGACTCGACATTCCCGACGAGGAAGCGGACAAGATCAAGACCGTTCAGGACGCGATCGATTACATCAAGTCGAAGACGGGAGAAGCCTAGAGTAAGGCCGAAAGGGGATGGATCCATGGCTTCCGGTATGGGAAGACGCGTCGTGGTTACCGGCGTCGGCTGCGTGACGGCCGCTGGCGTGACCACGTCCGAAACCTGGCAGAACGTCATCGCGGGCAAGAGCGCCGTGCGCGGGATCGAATCCTTCGATGCCAGCGCCTTCACGACGAGGATAGCCGCCGAGGTGCGCGACTTCGATCCCACGAGATTCATGGATCCCAAGGACGCCAGGAGGACCGACAGGTCGGTGCATCTCGCAGCTGCGGCCGCGCGCCAGTGTCTCGAGGGAATCCCGATCGATGAGATGGACAGGAACGCCATCGGCGTAGTGATAGGATCGGGGATCGGGGGAATCCATACTTTCGAGGCACAGCACAAGGTCCTCATCGACAGGGGCCCGGGAAAGATAAGCCCGTTTTTCATTCCGATGATGATATCGGACATGGCGGCGGGCCACCTATCGATAACGTACGGGTTCAAGGGCCCCAATTACGGTACCGTCTCGGCGTGCGCGTCAGGCGGTAACGCTATCGCCGACGCCTACATGCTGGTCAAGACCGGAGCGGCCGACGCGGTTCTCACGGGCGGCACGGAGGCGACGGTCACGCCCATGGCTCTCGGGGGATTCTGCGCCATGAAGGCCCTTTCCAGGCGCAACGACGATCCCGAAAAGGCTTCCAGACCTTTCGACAAGGAACGCGACGGCTTCGTGATGGGTGAGGGCGCGGGAATCCTCTTCATCGAGGAAATGGAGCACGCTTTGGGAAGAGGTGCGGAGATCCTGGCCGAGATCGCAGGGGCCGGAATGAGCGGCGACGCCTACCATATGACCAGTCCCGCTCCCAACGGCGAGGGAGCCGTGAGGGCGATGAAGGCGGCCTTGAACGATGCGGGCATGTCGGGCTCGGAAGTCGAATACATAAACGCGCACGGAACCAGCACGCAACTCAACGACGCAAGCGAAACCGCTGCCATCAAGGAAGTGTTCGGGGAGCACGCATATCGTCTGAAGGTCAGCTCGACCAAGTCGATGGTGGGCCACCTTCTCGGAGCCGCCGCCGCGGTCGAACTGATCTTCTGCATACTTGCGATGAGAGATGGAAGAATCCCGCCGACGATCAACCTTGAGTATCCCGACCCCGAATGCGATCTCGATTACGTACCGAACCAAGCCTGCGAGCAAGAATTCAAAGTAGCGCTGTCCAATGCTTTCGGCTTCGGTGGGCACAACGTTTCGCTCATCGTCAAGAAGTTCGAAGGCCGCTGAACGGGCCGATCTCCATGTCCTTTCGAATACCAAGCATTCTAACCGGATTGAAGGGGGCTTTTCGTTCCCGGAGAAACACGGATCCCAACGAAGACGGATTCGCGGAACTCGAGGGAGCCCTGGGATACAAGTTCAAGAACAGGCGATTGCTCCGGGATGCTCTCGTGCATCGCTCCTACCTTCCCGAACTTTCCCCTTCCGAGCGGGCGGCGGTCAAGTCCAACGAGCGAACCGAGTTCCTCGGTGACGCGGTTTTGTCCCTCGTCGTCAACCATTCCCTTTACGTCAAATATCCCGACAAGAGCGAAGGTGAGTTGACCAAGATAAAGTCGGTGATCGTGAGCAAGAACATACTTGCTCATTACGCCCGCAAGATAAGGCTCGGATCCCACATCCTGTTGAGCGAAAACGCATTGCGGGCCGGCGTCGATGACGCCGACAGCGTTCTCGCCGATACCCTGGAAGCGGTCTTCGGAGCCCTCTTCCTGGACGGGGGATTCGAGGCGGCCGATTCCTGTATCTCGAGGATCATGCTCAGGGACCTGAACGAGATCATCTACAACGAGGAGAACGTAAATTTCAAGAGCCTCCTGCAGGAATACATCCAGGCGTTGCACAAGACGTTTCCGCATTACCGAGTTCTCGGGACGACCGGGCCCGACCACGACAAGCAATTCGACGTCGAGGTCAGCGTGGGGGGTAGGATCCTTGGGAAAGGACGAGGAAGAACGAAGAAGCAGGCGGAACAGGAAGCAGCGAAAGAGGCGTACAAGAAACTGCTCAATGCCGGGTCCGATCCCTCTTGACGGGCGCCGGGGCATGGATCATGCTTGGCATTGCTTGTCATGGGCAGACCGGAGATAAAGATCCCCAAGGTTCCCTTCGTCTATGGAGGCGATCTCGAATCCCTCTGCAGGGAGTGCGGACTCCCTTGCAAGCTCGACGAGACGAGCGTAGACTGCATGCGACGTTTTTTCCTCCAGGGCTTTCTCCATTGCACATATTTCATATATGGTTATTGCTTCCTCATCGATGTTGACGGATGCGTCTTCGACAACGGGGGGGAGCACGAGAACTACTGGCTGAACCTCTTGAATCCCTACTTCCACAACGTGGCCGATCTGGAGACCACGGACCCCGAGTTCGTCAAGCATTCGGGGGAGCTCAAGGCTCTGGTCTTCGATCAGATGGAGAACCGCCGGGTCTCGCTGTGCCGCTACCTCGAAGAGTATTACAACCGGGTGATGGAGACGGGAGGCGGACTCAGCGAAGAGATGATGGGCAGGCTGGACGAAGCCTATCTCTCTCTTCTCAGCGGGACCGAACGGAAGAAGTGATCGTCCTTGCGGATGCCGGCCGCGTCCCGACCGGCTCCTCGAACCGAACGGTTAGAACCGGTACGACGCCGAGACTGAGAACCGCGTGGACCTTTGCCGGTAGTAGAAGTCGGGGATCTCGCGCTCACCCGTGGTGTAGGTGAGCGCCGCATCCAGCGCGAGCACCTTCCCGAGAAGCCCTCCCGCACCGATCGTGAACATCTGTCGTTCCTTGGTGATCTTCGCTTTCTGCATGGCATCGCCGCTGATACGATCTCCCTGGAGGAATCCGAGCGGGTAGGGCAGGTAAGCGTATCCACCCCTGAGCTTCACGGGCAGGCCGGGCAACGTGATCTCCAGGCCGATCCTCGCGTTCACAACCTCGCGGAATACCGCGGTCGGGGCCCTCGGCGTTCCGAGTATCGTCGATATCTTGACCTGTTTCTTGTTGATCGTCGCTTCGGTCCAGTCGGAGTACCCGACCTCGGCGCTGAGGAGGATGCTTTCCAGCGGATGGTAGCTGAGTCCCGCCTTGATCTTGAAAGGGAGCCTGTACTCGATGTCCAGCAGACCGTCGTCGGTGAAGATCGAGTCGGGCGCTCCCACGTAGTAGTCGATTATATCGGTCGCGAAATCCCCGTCCAGGTAGATCCAGACCGGCGTGGTCACGGACAGTCCCACGGTGATGTCACTTCGGGGGAAGTATTGCAGGCCGATCGACGCCCCGTATCCGTCCAGGTCGGCGTCGACGTCGTCGGAGAGGAATTCCTTGCTCCAGTCTCCCTGGTTGAGCGGTCCCGGCCAGGCGAAGCTCCACTGCGTAAGAGCGCTCAGGTTGCCGTCGAGGACGAAAAAGGAGAACCCGCCGGAGATGGTGGGGGAGAGGTCCACACCCACTCCGAAGTTGTAGCCGAAGACCGAGCCGGATTGCTGGAGGAGGAAGTTGTCCAGGGTGCCGGTCGTGCTGTCGTATCCGCTGTAGAACAGATCCAGGTCGGCCGAGTGAAGTCTGTAGATCCCGAAAGCACCCACGAGACTTCCTCTGTAAGTCGGGAATGGATAAGCCACGGCGAAGTAATCGAGATTGGTCGAGGAGAATGTGTTGTCGTTGCCGGTTCCGAAGAATCTGTTCCTGTTCCGGTCGTTGTCGTGTTGGAAGCCGATGGCCACCTCTATTCTCTTGAGAGCAGCCAGCCCCGCGGGGTTGTAAACGAGGGAATGCACGTCACCACCCACCGCCGTATACGCCCCCGCCAGGCCGGCCGGCCTCGAACCGGCGGGAAGGCGATCCGTCAGCCCCTGGTCTTCCAGGTCGACGGCCTGATCGATGTTCTGGGCGAATGCGGCGCCGTAAGCAAAAAGAACGAGCGCGCACGCGAGCATGATTTCAATGGTTCTTCTTTTTCTTGTCCTTCTTGCTCTTCTTGCCCTTGACTCGCAGCGATTTCTTCTTGGTTTTCTTGTTCTCATTTTTCTTTTCGTCCTTCTTCTTCATTTCTGTCTTGGTTTCTCCACCGCCCGTCTTGCCGCCCGGCGGAGTTTCTATGTATCTGCCTCGTATCCGAGTGGTGCCTCTCTTGTCTCCCTTGGGTCGGAGAGACCGCTCGTGCAGGGGAACCGTTTCCTGGCCGTTCCCCTCGTCGTAGAACCAGTACGAATCGTACCACCACGGGACCTCGTAGTAGTACAGCCATGGATCTTGGTAGTATCCCATGCGCGGAAAACTATAATCGACGGGGTGGTGAAACCGCCACAAATCGTCCTGGGTGTGACAATCGTTGCAACGTGTGCGCTCGCTCGAATCGGATTCGAATGCGGGAACGCTGGGATGCTTCAGGATGGTGTAGCAGGCCGGAAGCAAGAGCGCCGAGGCCAGGGCCAGACATACAAGCGTCGCGCGGCGCCGTAAGTGGATTGTGCTTCGCTTCCCGAGCTTTGTCATGGCATCCTCGATTCAGTTAAAGTATAATATAGATCGAGCGAAAATAGTAAACACTTTATTCACCCGATGCAATCGAGGTAGAAATGCCGACCGGACATCCGTCGAGAAGAACGAAATCGTTGCTCGCCGCCGCCTTGGCCGCCGCCGTGCTCGCGGCGACGGTGGGAGTCGCCCCCGCCGATGCAGGAAAAGCCCGAACCAAAAGGGCTTATGCAAGGAACCTCCGTGGCAGTGAGGAGGCCCTCTCGGCTTACACCCTGGGGGTCTATCTTCTCGAAAGGGGAGCATACCGGGTCGCGCTGAACTACCTGCAGAGCGCGTGGGAAGAGAGCGGTCACAGCGCGACGGTCGGCATCAAGCTGGCCGACGCGTATTTCCGGTTCGGCAGCCTCGAAGAGTCCGAAGAGATAGTCCGGGAGCTTCTCGAGCAGGACGACGGCAACCTGGAGGCGATCATACTGCAGGCGAAGATATATTATCTCAAGGGGAACAAGAATGAAGCGGCGCGCATCCTGGAGAAGGCCGGCGCGTCCGGATCAGAGTCGTTCGAAGTGTACCGGCTTCTCGGCAAGATCTACTACGAGCAGAACAAGGTGGAGGAGGCGATCCGGGCCTACGAGCAGGCGATAGAACTCGATCCCAGCTATCCTTTCATCTTCTTTCGCTACGGCATCCTGCTCGAATCGGCGGGCCGGAAGAGCGAAGCGAGGGATGCCTTCCGGCAGGCTCTGAAACTCAATCCCCGGTTCGACGAGGCGGCCCTCGATCTGTCGGATCTCCTGGTGCGGGAAGGGCGCTATGCCCAGGCCGATTCGCTTCTCTCCGCCGTTCTCAAACGCAACCCCAAGAACGATTCGGCGCTGCTCAAGCTCTCCAGCATGTATCTCGAGGAAGGGAAGTACGACGACGGCATCCGCCTGCTGGAGCAAGTCAGGCAGGAACGCGCCCTGCCCAGAGAAGGATTGTTGATTCTGGGAAGGCTGTATTTCGAGGTGAAGGAGTACGGCGAAGCGCTGGATATCTTCGCTCCCATGTACGCGGCGAAAAAATCGGCGGAGCTGGCCCGCATCCTGGGAGAGATCAACCTGCTCGCCGGAAAACCCGACGAAGCCTTGCGCTACTATCGCGAAGCGATCGACATTGCGCCGGACGATTACAAGAGCTATCTGAGCCTGTTTTTCGCCACTTCGAAACGATTCGCGGGAAAGGACGCCGTGCTGTTGGATCTGCCCGATGAAGAAGCCGCCGCGCTGATCACCAAGGCTTCCCGGAAGGTCCGCGACGACGATTTCGATGGATGCTATCTCGTCGGGATGGCCTATCAGAGCCTCGATTCTCTGGACGCGGCGAGGAGGATGCTTCTCAAGGCGTACAAGCTCAAGAAAGACGACTTCAATCTGCTCGTCACGCTGGCGGGAATAGAGGAGAAGGACAAGCGCTTCGAAGATGCGGAGCGTTATCTCGCCGACGCCTATAAGATGAAACCCGACGATCCCACCGTAAACAACTTCTACGGATACCTTCTCGCCGAGATGGGGGTGCGGCTCGAAGAGGCGGAGGGAATGGTCAAGCGGGCCCTCGACGTCGAGCCCGAGAACGGCTATTACATAGACAGCCTGGGTTGGATCTATTATCGCAGGGGCGAGTACGACAAGGCCATCGTGCAACTGGAAAAGGCCAGTGGTATCGTGAAGAACGATCCGGTCATACTCGAGCACCTCGGCGACACCTACCGTGCACTGAAGCGTTACCGCAAGGCTTTGGCCGCCTACGAGCGTTCGCGGGAGCTCCAAGGATCCAACGAAGCCTTGAGAGAGAAAATACGAACCATCCGCGATCGACTCGATTGAATCGATGCAGAGCTCCGAACCTTCGAGATTGATCCGGTCGGCGATCCTCATCGCCGTCTCGATCGCGTTTTCCTCGTGCACCGGCGGGCGGTTCTCGAACCGGCAGCCCATGGCCGGGCGATCCGGCGTCGAAGCCTGCACGCTCCTGGATTCACTCGCCAGGGGCGCTTTCCTGGCGCCTCCTTTCCGGCTCGGGGGAAGGGCGGTCGTTGACGTGAGACAGTATCATCTCGAGGGTGATTTCGATCTCAGGGTCCTGGCCGTGGCTGACGGACGGGCCGTCGCGGGGGACGTGGATTCCCTGTCCGGTTCCCGGCACGAGGTTTTCTCCGAGGTCTTCGATTTCAGGAGTTCATCGTTCTTCGGCAGCCACAGGGAGGATTTCACGCTGGCCTTGACCGGCGGCATGCTGAGGATAATCGACCGCGAGAGGGGTGACTTCATGGAGGGCGAGGACGCCGAGGCGTTCATAGAGGCCAATACCGGCGTCACCGGCGATCTCTCCGCCTTGGTGCGGTTGATGCTCGGGTTGGGCGTCGATTGCTCGAGGATCATCGGGCTCGAAGGCAGGGGGCCGGAAGAGGCGCAGGTATTCTCGGGCAAGACCGCCCTGGGGCGTTTCGAGTGTTCCTTTCGAGGCGGCAGGTTGCACGCGGTCGCGTGGCCGGTCGAGCTCGAGGGCAAGGGAGTGCGAAGCCTGAAGATATCCTACAATTGGTGCAGGGGCCGGGCGGAGCCTGAGAGGCTCGTCCTTTGGATACCCGACCTCGAATGGAGGATAAAGCTCATAGTGGAATGGCGGGGGAGAAGAGCCGATGAGGGGAAAAGCGCCGGCGGGTCGGCGCTATCGCCGGGAACAAAGGATGGAACCGAATGACGAGCGACGGGTATAAACCTGAGAACGAAAGGGCCGGTATGAAACCTCACCCGTTGCGCGACAGGGCTAGGTGGAAGGAACTGAGCGACGAGGATCTGATGCTGCTCGTCCAGCAGGGCGACAGCGACTGCTTCGATATCCTGGTCGACCGCTACAAGGGAAGGCTTTTCAATTTCGTCTTCCGGATGGTGGGCAACCGGGACGAAGCGGAGGAAATCGCTCAGGAAGCGTTCGTAAAGGCGTTCATCCACGCTGGCAAGTACAAGACGATAGCGAAGTTCTCCACGTGGCTCTATACGATAGCCACCAACCTGGTGAGAAACAAGATAAGGGCGCGCGGACGCGCTCCGCAGTTCGTCTCGATCAAGGAACTGACCGGCGGCGCGGAAGAGGAGCAGGTGTTGGTGGATCTCTCCTCCTCGACCCGCAGCCCTGATGAAAAGTTCAACGACAAGGAGCTGAGTGAGATAATCAACGCGGCCATACAGAAGATCCCGGAAAAGTACAGGACGAGCTTCGTCCTTCGCGAGATAAATCAGCTCTCGTACGAGGAGATCGCTGCGGCCACCGGCTTGAAACTCGGAACCGTGCGGTCACGGATAAACCGGGCGAGGAACCATTTCCGCAAGATCATCGAGCCCATTCTCCAAAATGGGATCGACTTCTAGGGGGCAGAGAAAATGAAATGCCGAAAAGCCAGAAAGCTCATCTTTGATTTCATCGACGGCATGCTTTCCGATGCGGACAAGGCGGGGCTGGAAGCCCATCTTGCTGAATGCCGCTCTTGCGAAGCGCATGCGGCTTCCATCAGGGAAAGCCTGTCTCTCCTCCACAGTCTGCCGGCGGAGCGACCGAGCGAGAATTTCAACTGGAAGCTGCGGCTCAAGCTGGCGCAGGCGAGGAAGGATCTCGAGGAGAGGCTCGAGGAACAGGGGCGGTGGATCAAGCGCTGGAACGTGCGATTCGCACTCTCGGCCGCGGCCTCGTTCGCAGTGGTGCTGGCGGCCGGTTATTTCTTCGTGAACAGCCACCTGATATCACCCCCGGGGACTGCCGAGACGGCGACCTCAGGCGCAGCCTCCCATGTACGGGTCGGGAGACCGGTCACGCTGAGCGAGGGCCCTCGTCTGAGGGAAGAGCGGGTTCGTTCCTATCCGGGACGCGTGATGGAAAAGGTGGTTTCGCAGGGTTACCCTTCGCGCGGCGGGGGCGTGGAGTCTTATCAACCGATAGGAGAAGCCGGGCGAATCGTCCTTGATCCCGACTCGGTGATAACCGTCAATCTCCGTGAGATGAGGCTGCGCTATCGCATGAAGTACCTCGAGGAGCAGGTGAAGATGCTTCAAAGATACCTGAGACGGTGCCAGGAGCAACGCAAGTAATCGACTGCCGAGTATTCCGTCGAGCCCGCTCCATCCGGGGCGGGCTTTTCATTTTGTTGCCCGTCCGGGAGGTTTCATATATTCTATTGGGGACGCGCCGGGCGACGAGTGGATCGCCGCTCGAGGCCGCAAGACGGGAGATCGTGTATGAAGAAAATCATGGCTGCATCGATCGTATTGATCCTCCCCTTGCTCCTCTTCTCGTGCAAGGAGATGGAGATCCCTCCCGCCGGGTCCTACTCGGAGGTCCTGCTCGTGACCGAGGATGGCCCGGCGAGCGGGTTCCTCCCCCTCGTCCTTCCCTACATAAGTCGCGAGCTTCATTTCTACACTTCCGACGAGAAGCAATTCCACGTCTCCGTGGTCAAGGCTGCGGACCTTCCCGATTTTCCATCCACGAAGAACATACTCATCGTCGGCGTGGCCGACGAGTTGACCAGCATAGGCCAGATGATAGAAACGTTGATAGGACGGGGAGGCATGGCCAAAGTGTCCTCGGGCAGGGCTTCCATCCTCAAGCGGGAGAATCTGCCGGCCCCCGGCCAATTGACGGTGATCGTGACTGCTAAATCCGGCAGCGAGCTTGAGCAGGTCCTCGAAGAGCGGGGGGGTGAGATCCCCGACATCATCGAAGCGAGTTGCCGCAAGAGGTTGAGGAGATTCTTCCTCGATTTCGAGAACGAGGAACTGGAGAGATATCTGAACAACAAGTACGGCTTTTCGCTGGTGATCCCCACCCTCTACAAGCTGCAAAGCGAGGCGAAACGCCCGCCCGGGATAGAATTGATGCGGGAGAATCCGACCAGGAGTCTTGGGGTTTTCTGGGTGGATTGGAAACACGAGCCGACATCGGAGGACGTGAAAAAGCTCTTCAAACTGAGAGAGGATTACGTGTTCGAGCGCTACGACGGCGATGCGATGGATTCCACCCGGGTGGAGTTTTCCGGCGCCAAGCTGGGCCGGTACGATGCGATCGAGATGGCCGGCTACTGGTACAATACGCGTTCGATAGCGGGTGGAGCATATCGAACGTATTTCGTGTACGACGAGAAAGACGAGCTGCTCTGGGCCGTGGATCTCCTGGTCTACGCGCCGGGAGGGCGGAAGCATCCGCTGTTTCGGGAATTGCTTGCGCTGGCCGAGACTTTCCGCTATGACTGAGGGCGCCGTTCGTTCGATTCGCAGGCATGGCACAAGAAGTGCAATGCAGATTCCGCCGGTTCCACCCGGCTGGATGGGTTTTTGCGCCATTGATGTAACTGTTTTGTTTGTAGCACGTTGAGGTGCATGTTTAGAGCGATGCTTTAAGTGCGGTTCATGCCACCCCGCCGGAGCGCTTGCTTAATACAATCTCCGGCTCCGGGAATAGGCCAAGCGGACCCGGCGCGGCCGGCTACGGTTGAAGGGATATCAGAGAATGTCGGAAGAGGCCATGATAGGCGGCGAAGAGCTGGACAAGCTCTTCGAGAGGTACAGGAGGGCTCCCCACAGTTTCGTGTTCGCACCGCTGGCCGATGCGTGCCGCAAGGCCGGGCGTATCGACGAGGCGATCGAGATATGCGAAAACGGTCTGAAACTCCATCCGGAATACACGAGTGCGCACGTCGTCCTCGCCAAGTGTTTCCATGATCAAGGCAAGGCGAAGGAAGCCGAAGCCGAGTTCAACAAGGTTCTCTCTCTCGATCCGGAGAATCTCGTCGCTCTCAAGTATCTCGGGATGATGGCCGCGGAAAGGGGGAACAAGGTCGAGGCGGTGTCTTATTTCACGCACATCCTCGAGATGGACCCGGACAACGAGGAGATCCTCGCCAAGTTCGCGGAACTGGACGACTCGGATGATGAAGAAATACTCGATCTCAAGCCGATAGAGGACGACGAGTTCGAGGGCAAGGAGATAGTTCTCGGTGAGGATGACGTAGCTACTTCCGATGAACTGGCCACGGTAACCCTTGCCGATATCTTCGCTGCTCAGGGGTACAAGGAGAAAGCGATAAAGATCTACCGCGAGGTCCTGAGCAAGGACCCGGATAACGCCGTAGTGCGCGACAAACTCGCCGCGCTCGCCGGCGAACCCGAGGTTCTCGAGGCCCGGCCGTTGGAGGAGGATCTGGAATCCAAACCCGAAGTCTCCGAAGATCCCGCCGGGGCGGCGCCGGAAACAGGCGAAGAAGAGCCCGAAAGGGAAGAAGCCTCGGTCGAAGACGGCCCCCCGGGAGAGAACGAAGCGGCCGACAAGCGTGAACAAGCCCCCGAAGACGAGGCGGAGGAAGCCGAAGATCCGCAAACCCGTCCGGGCGGCAAATACATCGACGAGAAGAAGAGCATGGAACAATTCAAGAATTGGCTGCGAAACGCCGGCAGGTGAGTCCCGGCGCCCCTGTTTCCCGCCCCGGATAATTTCCTGGAATAATACAAGACGTTTTCATAATATGTAGATCGCTTCGATCGATGATAATGTACGGATAGAAAGAAGGGAGTAATCGTTCATGGCGGACACAAGTGATTTTCGAAACGGGATGATCCTCAACATCGACGGTGAATACTGGGTGATCGTGGAATTCCAGCACGTGAAGCCGGGAAAGGGCGGCGCGTTCGTGAGGACGAAGATAAAGAACCTGATAACCGGGCAGGTGAAGGACAACACGTTCCGTGCAGGGGAAAGGGTGAACGAAGTGAGGGTCGTCAAGAAGGATTTCCAGTATCTCTATTCGTCGGGTGACATGTATTACATGATGGACAAGGAGACATTCGATCAGATCCCTCTTCCCGAATCGATGCTCCAGGATGTAAAGGGCTACCTGAAGGAGAACTCGGACATCGTGATCTACATGGAGGACGACAAGCCGCTTCTCGTGGAGCTTCCCAATTTCGTCGAGTTGGCGGTCAAGGAGACGGGTCCCGGAGTGAGGGGGGACACCGCCCAAGGCGGCACCAAACCCGCAACGATGGAGACCGGGCTGGTCGTCAACGTGCCGCTGTTCATCGAAGAAGGAGATGTGCTCCGTATCGATACCAGGACGGGCAAGTACGTCACGAGAGTATAGGAATCTCTAAGGAGGCACTGATGCGCAAGCAGGAGATAGAGGAGCTCATCCGGCTCGTGGAGGAGAGTGCTATCACCGAGCTCGAAATATGGGAAGGGAAGAAGCGGATAAGGATAGCGAAGGGGGCCGCCGCTGCGGCGGATCCCGTTGCCGCTCCTCCGCCCGCCCGCCCCGCGGGCGCCGCGGCTCCTTCTGCGGCCGAGCGGCCCACCGGCGAGCAAGAACTGGCACCGAATTTGAAACAGATAAAGTCGCCGATGGTCGGCACCTTCTACAGGGCGCCTGCTCCCGACGCCGAGCCCTTCGTCGAAGTGGGGCAAAGGGTTGCGGTGGGGCAGACGGTCTGCATAGTCGAGGCGATGAAGCTCATGAACGAGATCGGCTCGGATTACGAGGGCGTGATCCGCGAGATCTACGTCGAGAACGCTCAGCCCGTCGAGTACGGGCAGCCTCTCTTCGCCGTTGAAACGACGTGAGTTAAGAGAGGAACTCCATGAACATCAAGGTCTTGCTCGAGAAGATGATTGAGCTGGGAGCCAGCGACCTCCACATAAAAGTCGGCATACCTCCCGTCTTCCGGATAAACGGCAAGCTGGAACGTTCGAGCTTCCCCGCCCCTGGTCCCAAAGAGGTCGAGGAAGTCGCCAGGCAGATCCTGACCCCCCTTCAGAGAGAGAAGTTCGAGAGCACCCGCGAGGTGGATTTTGCATTCGGGGTGACTGGTCTTGCACGATTCCGGGCCAACTTCTACGTGCAGAGGAGTTCGATATCCATGGTTTTCCGTCACGTGCCCGTGACGATTCGCACGATCGACGAGCTCGGCCTTCCGCCTGTCTTGAAGGAGCTCGCTTTGAAGCCTCGGGGCTTGATCCTCGTCACCGGGACAGTGGGAAGCGGGAAGTCCACGACTCTCGCCGCCATGATACAGGAGATAAACCGCACTCTCCCCACTTCGGTGATAACCATCGAGGATCCCCTCGAATTCCTCCATCGCGACGAGAAGAGCATCATCAATCAGAGGGAAGTGGGAAGCGATACCTCGTCGTTCCATGAGGCGCTCCGCCACATCCTGCGCCAGGATCCCGACGTGATCATGATCGGAGAGATCAGGGACGCGGAGACGATGGAGATAGCTCTCAAGGCCGCGGACACGGGCCACCTCGTTCTCAGCACTCTTCACACGGTCAACGCGATGCAGACCGTAAACCGGGTGATCTCCTTCTTTCCCCCTCACCAGCATCAAAACGTCAGGTACCTCCTCGCGTCGACCCTCCAGGCGGTCGTGAGCCAGAGGTTGATCCCCCACGTCGACGGCAAGGGTCGCGTGCCGGCGGTGGAGATCATGATAACCACCGGCACGATCAAGGAGTATCTCCTCGATCCCGAGAAAACCCCGCTCATCCAGCAGGCCATGAGGGAAGGCGTGACGCAACACCAGATGCAGACCTTCGATCAGGCCCTCATGAAACTCTACAAAGAGGGTCAAGTGAGCATGGAGGACGCGATACGTGCGTGTAACAATCCCCACGAGTTCATGCTACGCGTCAAGGGCATCCAGGCGACGACGGACCAGACCTGGAAGGGTTTCGAGGCCAACGAGGACGCTCCCAAGACTCCGACCGAACTCTAGGGTTTCCAAATCCACCCCCCTGTGATATCTTTTCGGCCATGTTCAGCAAGATTCTCATCGCCAACCGCGGTGAAATAGCGCTTAGGATAATCAGGGCCTGCAAGGAACTCGGGATAGCGACCGTTGCGGTGCACAGCGAAGTCGACGTGGAGTCGCTCCACGTGAAGTTCGCGGACGAGGCGGTCTGCATCGGCCCGGCTCCGGTCACGGAGAGCTACCTCAACCACCAGCGCATCATATCCGCCGCCGAGATAAGCGGGGCCGACGCCGTCCATCCCGGCTATGGTTTTCTCGCCGAGAACTCCGAGTTCGCCGAGATGTGCGAGGCCAGCGGGATAAAATGGATCGGTCCCTCTCCGGAACTGATCGAGAAGATGGGCAACAAGTCGTTGGCCAAGAAGATGATGGCCGACGCGGGGCTTCCGGTGATTCCCGGCACGGACGGGCCGGTGAACTCCGAGGAGGAGGCGATGGATGCGGCCGCCCGGATCGGGTATCCGGTGATCATCAAGGCCGCGGCCGGCGGCGGCGGGAAGGGCATGAGAATAGCGGAAGACGAGAAATCGCTTGCGAACAATCTCCTCATCGCCCGCGCCGAAGCGGAGGGCGCATTCGGAGACTCGACCTTGTACCTCGAAAAGTACCTTGCCGCTCCCAGGCACGTGGAAGTCCAGCTCCTGGGAGACAAATTCGGCAACGTCGTTCATCTCGGCGAGAGGGATTGCTCGATTCAAAGGCGGCACCAGAAGCTCCTCGAAGAATCGCCCTGTTCCGCCTTGAACGACGAACTGCGGCGAAAGCTCCTCGCTGCGGCGGTGAAAGGCGCCGAAGTGCTGGGGTATGATTCGGCCGGCACCATGGAATTCCTGGTCGAGAAGGACGAATTCTATTTCATGGAGATGAACACGAGGATCCAAGTCGAACATCCGGTCTCCGAGATGGTGACGGGACGCGATCTCATAAAGGAACAGATCTCCGTCGCCGCGGGAAGGAGGATTGCCTTCGCACAGGAGGAGGTCGCTTTCAGGGGGCATGCCGTCGAGTGCCGCGTCAACGCGGAAGATCCTTCGCGAGGGTTCCTTCCTTCTCCGGGCAGGGTGCTTTTTTTCCATCTGCCCGGCGGCCCCGGTGTACGGGTGGATTCCCACGTCTACCAGGGATACGAGATAACCCCTCACTACGATTCGATGATCGCCAAGATAATATGCCACGGGCTGACGAGGGAGGAAGCGATCGCCAGGATGAACCGGGCCCTGGAAGAATGCGTGATTGAGGGAGTGAACAGCACCCTGGGTTTTCACAGGTCCGTCCTTCGGGATCCAAGGTTCCGGCGGGGCGAGATAAGCACGCGGTTCCTGGAAGACTTCCAGCCGGCGTGAAAAAGATGCTGCCGCCCTGGAGCTTCGAGTGTTAGAATCCTACCCGGTTCTCCCACGATGACCACAAACGGAAGAAGAAGCTTCTATGTGATTGCTCTCATGGCCTTCGCGCTCTTCTGGGGCGTTGCGCTGGCTTCGAGGCATCCCACCGACTGGCCCTTCAGCGAAACTTCGCCGATCGATCACGTGCAAAACTATTCGGGTCCTATCGGCTCGCTCCTCGCCTGGGCCGCGGTATCCTTCTGGGGGAACATATTCGCCTGGCTCATGCCCATCGCTCTGTTCGTCCTCGGCGTCTCCGTCGCCGCCGGCGCATCGCGGCGCGCCGGCGGCGAACTCGTCAAGACCGGCGGGATCATCCTGCTCCTCACCGC
>CAYXEN010000065.1:0-15495 GCA_964464035.1 uncultured bacterium
GCGTAAAATTTCACTGAAATCTACCCGACCCGTATCTCGATTTACCTGGTAGGAACAGACGGATGATGTTGTTGGCCGCCGGGGCGTTCGGGGCATACTCTCGCCACCCGGACTGCCCGTCGAAAGAAACGAGGTAGCATCCCCTGCGCTCCGTATTCCAATCACCAAGGCCGATGTAGAGATCCCCGGACGCGGTCTTGGCCAAAGCCCTGATTTCGGTGCGCAGCCAGTCCAATTGATAGTCTATGTAGACGGGAACCAGCGAATAGCCGCTCCATCCGACGCCGTCCCATGCGAAGAGCGAGTCGTTCGTTCCCGCCCACAGTATCGAGCCGTCGAAGAGGAGCGAATAGATCGTCTTCCCCGAGAGTCCTATTTGCGACCACGTGCTGTCTGCCGGATGGAATTCCTCCACCCCGCCGGTAGTGCCTGCAAAGACGGAGGTGTCCGAACCGGCCAGGACCTGCACGTTGGCATCGACGAGTCCATTGGACTCCACCCGGATGAAGCCCTGCCGATCCAACACCGCCACCCCGCCTTTCGTACCGAACCAAGCCTCGTCCGCGTGGATGATCACGTCGTTGACCTGATCGTCGGGAAGCCCGTCCCGCGAGTAGAACCGAGCCGTGGGAAAATCCTTCACGATCAATCCCGCCCCCGCCATCGTCCCGTAGACGACCGTATCACCCCAAACAACCACCGATGTCACACGATCATCGGTGAGCCCTTGAAAAGACGAATTGATGCTCGTGACCTGCACGCCTCCCTGGAAGAAGTGAAGCTTTGCGAGACCGGCGTCGTCGGTCCCGACGAAAAGATCGCCGGCGCCGTCGAAGGCGCACGAAGTGAGCTGGTTGGAGGGAAGGCCGGAAGCATTGGTTATCATTTCGAAGGATGAGTCAGCCGGATCGTAGATCAACACTCCTCCGGAGCTCGCCATGTAGAGCAGCCCGTTGCGAACGTCGATATCGGCTATGAGGCTTGGGCTCACGTGGCTCGTCCACCTGGAATCCACGCTCGCGGTTCTCCCGGAGGCAAAAGGGGTGAGGATGCAGGCGAGGAGCATCATCGGAATCCATCGTGCAAGCGGGTTTTTCATAATACCATCCCGGCGAGGGGCTACTCTTTGACCAGAGAAACGACCCGATTCCTTCCGGAAAGAATCCGGCCGAGGCTGCGCAGGAGAATCTTGAAGTCGAGCACGAGCGACCAGTTCCTGATATAATCGGCGTCCTGCGCGAGGAGATTCTCGATGCTCAATTCCGATTCGTCGCTCAATCGCCAGTAGCCGGTGATCCCCGGGCGCATGCCGAAACGAAACTCCTGACCTTTTTCGAGGAGCTCCCCGGCGCCGACAGGCAAGGGATACGGCCCCACGATGCTCAGCTTTCCCCTCAGCAACATCCAGAAAAGGGGTAGATTGAACAGATCCGGGATCGCGCGCTCTCGACCGGCAGCTTTCCCCCCTCCGGCCAAGGGGAAAAGAAACTCTTCCTTGCCGGCTCCCAGCCTCTTTTCGTATAAAAACATTTTCCCGCCTCGCAGGCGGGTATATATGGAATATATCACAAAGAACGGCGTGGAGACCACCAGAAAAATCATTCCCGCCGCCACGTCGACGATCCTCTTGATCAGGCGATCGAAGACGTAACGGGTGTCCCGGTAATAGGCGATAGCGGGCTTGCCGGCGAAGCTCCTCACCTCGGCTTGATGAACCACGAGATGAGAATAGTCGGTGAGCATGGTCACGTCCAGAATGCGCTGCCTCCCCATGCTCACTATCTCCATCATTTTGCTTGCCGGCACCGCACCGGGTAGGAGGACTATCTCCTGGATCCGATGCCGGTCGATTACGGCGTCGAGCTCCGAGAGGTCACCGAGGTTGCCTGCCGCATCAGCGGCTTCCACGTCCGTCGCGATCACGCCCACCACCTCGAGCCCGAGGCTCTGATCGATGGACAACTTCTGCTCCAACTTGGCCGCCTCGGCGGACGGTCCTATGATGCATATCCTCTTGAGGTCGACCTTCTGTTCGAGCATCTTCTTGTGCAGTTTCCTTATCAGCGTCCTGGCCGCCCAATCGAAGCCCACCGCGAACGGCACGAGGAAGGCCACGATCATGCGCGAGTAAGTCCTGATCTTGCTCAGGTAAGTGCTGGTCATCAGGAGGACGGAGGCGAGGACGATGGCCTTCATTATGTTGACCAGCTCGTCGACGTAGGGCGTTTCACGCCGTATCCGGTAGAGCCCCATGAAGAAGTACGTGAAGACGAACAGCAGGTTCTCGTAGAAGACGAACTTGCCGTACGTGGCGATCGGGAAAATCGGGTTGGTGAAGATCTCGTGCAGGCTGACTCGCAGGTAGTAGGCGGCGAGGAAAGCCGCGTTGAACGCAAGCACGTCGGCGGCCAGGAAGAGAATGACCTTGCCCACTTCCCGGTACTTCTTCATGAAGTAGAGGAGGAAATTCCACTTTTCATAGTACCGAACGAGGCTCGCCAAATGCGCCAGGAAGGAACGGTTGATGACGGTCTGGGCGCTCTCCCGCGCGTAACCGTGGGTGATGACAGCTTCGGGATAATAGTAGACTTTCCATCCCCTTTGCTTCATCCGGTAGCACCAGTCCACGTCCTCGAAGTAGAGAAAGAATCTCTCGTCCATCAATCCCACCGACTCGACCGCTTCCCTCCGTACGAGCATGCACGCTCCGAGAATCCAGTCCACCTCCCTCAAGGTCTCATGGTCATAATCGAGCATCAGGTGGTCGCGCACCGCCGAAGAGTTCTTGAAGAACTTGCCCAGGAAAGTCCTTCGCATCAGCAGTACTTTCCAGGTGTAGAACCTCCTGCACGAATACTGGATATTGCCGTCGAAAAAGACCAGCTTCGGGCCGACGATCCCCGCCTCCCGGTGCCGGTCCATGAAATCCATCATCTTGGCTATCGCGTCGCCGCCCACGACGGTGTCGGGATTCAGGATGAGGAAATAGCGACCCTCCGCTCTGCGAATGCCGAGGTTGACCCCCCTGGAATACCCCACGTTCTCCTCGTTGGCGACCAGGGTCACGGCGGGGAAATCGCGTCTGACCATGTCCGGGGTGCCGTCCTTGCTTGCGTTGTCCACGACGATGATCTCCGAGTCGCCTGCCGGAAGGTGCCGGCGGAGTGATTCGAGGCAGGGCTTGAGGACGGAAAGACTGTTGTAACTGACTATGATTACTGAGAGCTTCACTTGAATCCTAGGATCTCCGGAACAACCTACAGATCGAATCCAGCCTTAGTTTCCAGACGAGAAAAGCCGCCTCCCATACGATTCGCCTCGACATCTTGGACGTACCCGATCTCCTGTCTTCGAAAATGATCGGGATCTCCACGATCTTGAATCCTTTCTTCCAGACGATATAGTTCACCTCGATCTGGAATGAATAACCGTCGCTCTTTATCCTGTCGAGGGGGAGGCTTTCGAGAACTTCCCGCCGGAAACACTTGAAGCCTCCGGTGGCGTCCCTCAGCGGCATGCCCGTCACTACGCGGGTGTAGATGTTCGCGCCCACGCTGAGGAACAAGCGGCTCAGCGGCCAGTTCACCACCGTGATCCCGTTGAGATAGCGCGAGCCGAGAACGAGATCGGCATCCTTGATCCTCTCCAGAAAGGTGGGTACGGCCCGCGGATCATGCGAGAAGTCCGCGTCCATCTCGAAAACGTATTTCGCATCGGTGTTCTCCAGCGCCCACCTGAAGCCCGCGATGTACGCGCTGCCCAGCCCCATCTTGGCGGGTCTCGCGAGGAGATGAACTTTTCCATTCTCGGCGCCGAGCTTCCTTACTACGTCGCCGGTACCGTCCGGCGAATTGTCATCCACGACCAGGATCTCCAGGTCGGCGTCCAGGGTGAGAAGAGCATCGATCAGCTTCTCGATGTTCTCTCTCTCGTCATAGGTCGGAACTACGATGAGTGCTTCCATCTTTTCCGGCTCCATGTCGTTGAACCAATCAGCAGAACGAGAAGAAGGACGAACGTCGTCAAGGATATGTGAAAAGCCCTCTTGATGTGTGAACTGTCGTACTTGAATACCACTTCGTGGCGGCCCGCGGGCAGCGCCACCGCCCTCAGCAGGTAATCGGCACGCAGCATTTCGTTCTCCTTGCCGTCCACGTAAACCTTCCAGCGCGGATAGTATACTTCACTCGCCACCAGCAGGCACGGCGAAGGCACGTCGGCCTGCATGTGGATCTCGTTGAAGCTGAAGCTGGTTATCTCGACCTTGCCCCCTTTCTTTGACACGGGTTCGATCGGCGGCCTCTTTTCGAGCAACGCCGTCTCGGCCGGATTGATGTCGGATCCCTTGAGCAGGGCCAAAGCCTCGTCGTGGTGGACTATCTGGTATCGATCCACGAGAAAGGCTCTGTCGAGCGCGTCATTGTTCCTGTAGATGAACCTCGTTTCACCCTCCCAGTTCTTCCCGGACCAGACCGGCTCGAATCGCCCTCCCTTGCCGAACCTGTAGGCGGAGATCAGGTATTTCACGTTCAGCATGTCGAGCAGCTGGTAGTGGCCGGAGCCGAGAGCTCCACCCAGGGCCTTGAGAAGGTTGTTGTACGCGGCCAGCTTGGCTGCATGGTAACCGCCGATGGACGAAATCCCGAAGTTCATGTAGCGATTGCTCGTGAACTCACCGTAGAACGGGGCCGAAGGATGATACATGGGCATTATTCGGTAGAATCCCTTGTCGCGCTTGAGAAAATCGACGACGGGATCCGGCTCCAGGTAACGATCGAGAACGGCGGGATCCTTGATCAACCGCACCGCCTCGGATTTGAAAAGCTTCTCCGGGTGAGTTATGTTGGCATCCACCATCCGATAGTCCACCAGGGCGGTCACCAGCACCAGCGACACGAATACGGCGCGGGGAATCATTTTTCTAGCATACATGAAGAGAAAACCGAAGAGGGCTGCCCCCATGATCCCCGTCTTGACGAGATCCTTGAGAAGCATCTCCCCCGTGACCCGCCCCAGGGCGATCTGATCCCTCACCGAGCTCGCCGTCTTGATCCTTCCCGCCACCGCCCTGGCGAACCCGTCCTTCCAGTATCCCTGGCTGATCACGGCGACAAGAAGCAGAACGGCGAACGCACCCCCGCCGATCAACGCGATCCTGCGCGCCTTGTCCCCGGGCACCCTTGTCAACGCCTGCAACCCGAACGCGAAGAGCGCCGCTACCGAGAGTTGCTGAACCACGAGCACCATCACGGGCACCCTGAACTTGTTGAAGTACGGCATCCACTTGAAAAGCGGATCATAGAGGACGGGAAAATGCCTGCCGAAAGCGACCAGCGTCGAAACGGCCGCCAGGAAAACGAGGAATCTCACGAATCTGTCCTTGACGAGGAAGATCCCCGCCAGTGCCCCCAGGAAGACGACGAGGCCGAGGTAGTTGGGATAGTCCGTGAACGGCATGTAACCGATGTAAGTATCCTTGCCGAAGCCGAAAGCGTAAGGCAGAACGAAAGTGAGAGTTTCGAGAGGATGCAGGCTCCAGGACGTTGCATAGTCGTACTCCAACCCTCCCTTGACCGACCCCCCTCTTATGGAATACTGGGAATACTCGTGCACGGGGAGGTAGAGCACCGAGGATATCAACAATGAACAGACTACGACTGCTCCCAGAACCGCGAACAGGAACCCCGAATCGAGAAGGGCCGTCTTCGAGTCGTACTCAGCCGGCGTTCCGGGGGCGCGCCGGAACGGGATGATCGATGTCGATTCCGTCTTGCTTCCCCCTCCCCTCGATGCATCTATCATTCTCAGCACGGAAAAGAAGAGGAAATGCAGTCCCAGCATGGCGTACGTATAGTAGGAGATCTGGATGTGCGCCCTGAGCATCTGGAATCCCAACACGATGGCGAGAAGGCTGGCATTCAAGATTATCCCCTTCCCCCGCGTTATCCTGTCCCAGAACAACAGCGCGTACGGCATGTAGGCGATGGCGCTCGCCTGGCTGCCGTGCCCGTTCGCCCCGATCGCCACGACGTTGGGCATCCAGATCATGAAGACTCCGGCCATGATGGAAGGCACGAGAGAGACTCCGCGATCCAGGAGCAACAGGGTGACGCCGATGCCGAGGAGAAACATGTGAAACAGCAACCAGCTGTTGGGGGGGAAATGAAGCTTGGATATCAGAAAGCCGGTCACGAAGCTCAAGGGATACACGAAAGGGTTGTACGCGAGGCTCTCATAGCTCGGCATACCGGAGAACAGGTAAGGATTCCACAAGGGGTAGACGTGCTCTTCGATCATGACCTTGTGGGCCGCCTTCGCGAAACTCGTCGCCGCTTCGACGTCCTTGGCCATGAAGATCTTGCCTTGAAAGGCCAGTTCGGGATAGAGAAGAACCACGGCCATTAGCATGGAGACCACGACGAGCAACGTGCGCCGCCGGGAAGTCAGTTCGAAAGTCGGCCTGGCCCCGCCCTTCCCTGCTGAGGAGGTCCCGGATCCTGCGCGCGCCTTGCCCTTCTTATGAGTCTTCTTGGCCACCATTCAACCAGCCTTCATGGTCATGATATCATACGGCGAAAAGCCGGTAAATCACGTTTTTCCTTCAAGTTCTCCCCAGCCCGACGAGCGTTTCGGCGCACC
Organism: uncultured bacterium; assembly: GCA_964464035.1. Classification (GTDB taxonomy): domain Bacteria; phylum Krumholzibacteriota; class Krumholzibacteriia; order WVZY01; family WVZY01; genus CAYXEN01. The sequence goes on from CAYXEN010000065.1 coordinate 6,640, forward strand.
TCCTCCACGAGAACCGGGCCTTGATTCTTCTCACTCCTTCCACCATCCTCCCGCTCTCTCCTTTCTCGAAGAACTCCAGCATCGCATCGGCCAAGGCCGCGGGGTTCGAAGGAGGCACGACCCGCCCGCTCTCCCCGTCTTCCACCACGTCCGGCAGCCCGCCGACCGAAGTCACGATGACGGGTTTGTCGAAAGCGTACGCTATCTGGACTATGCCGCTCTGTGTCGCCGACAGATAGGGCAGCACCACGAGGTCGGCGGCTTCGAAGTACTTCTCCACTTCCTCGTTGGGCACGTACCTGTCCACGATTCTCACCCGGTCGGCTATCCCCAACTCCCCGATGCGGCGGAGGTAGGGTTCTTTGTCCTCGTAGAACTCACCCACCACGAGGAGAGTGAGATCGAGGCGTTTCGACGCGGAAGCGAAGGCTTCGAGCAGAACGTTCAATCCCTTGTAGGGACGGATCAGGCCGAAAAACAGAACCGTGTTCCCTTCGAGCCCCAGTTCCCTTCTCGCCTCTTCCCTGCCCACAGCCCCCTTCTTGAACACTTCGTAGATGGGGTGCGGACTCACTTCGATCTTCGGCTCCACCCTCCCGCGGCGCTTCTTCATGAGGGACAGTAGTCGGAGTTTGTCCTCGTTGGACTGCACGAGAAACCTTTTGACCCCGAAGAAACCGATCTTGATCAGCGTCCTGTCCACGATGGAAGACTCGTGCGGCAATACGTTGTGGCAGAGGTAGACCACGCCGGATTTGCATCGCCTGCGCATGAAAAATCTCGTCGCGGCATAAGCGGGGGCGAAAAAGGGATGCCACCACTGGAATATCACCACGTCGGGAGCGAAGGCGGATATCTTCCTCGCCGCTTTCCACCAGCTCAAAGGGTTCAGCGAATCGATCAATCTTTCCGATGGAGTCCCTATGGCCGATCCGCTGTTATCGTACTGCGTCTTGCCGGGGAAAAAGATCGAAGGATAGAGCCGCTTGAAGTTAACGATGCGTACGTCATGATCTTTCTGCAGCTCGAGGGCCAACAGGGAAGTGAAGTGCGATATGCCGCCTCGATAAGGATATGCAGGCCCGACGATACATACCCTCATGACAGGTTGTTCTCGTTTCCTTTCGGGGGCTGGGCCCCGGCTAGAAGTTCCTCCCTGAGCGAGTAGTCCGGCTCACCCGTCGTGACGGCTGAAACCAGCTCCGCCACCAGACCCACGGATGCTATCTGGAGGGCTACGATGATCAGCACGAACCCTCCGAGCATTATGGGGCGCACGTGCAAGCCCTTTCCGCCCAGGTATTGAATGAAGAAAACGATCTGAGGGATGATCCCCAGCGTAAAGAGAAGAATCGCTATCCTCCCGAAGAAGTGAAGTGGGCTCTTGGCCCGGCGGGTTATGAACATCACCGTGATCAGATCGAAGAAGCCGTTCAAGAAACGATTCACCCCGTACTTGCTCTTCCCGTAGCGCCGGCGAAAATGTTTCACTTCCACTTCACCGACGGAAAAACCGGCCCAGCCGGCGAGCACGGGTATGAACCTGTGCAATTCACCGTAGACCGAGATGCTCTCGACCACTTCCTTGCGGTATGCTTTCAAACCGCAGTTGAAATCGTGGAGCTTCAAGCCGCTCATGAGTGAAGTGACGAAATTGAAAAACTTGGACGGGAGTCTCTTCGACAAGGGATCGTGCCGGACCTTCTTCCAACCCGAAACGAGATCGAAGCCCTCGTCGAGCTTTCCTATGAGCCTGGGGATCTCTTCCGGGTCGTCCTGGAGATCGGCGTCCATAGTGATGACGACGTCTCCGGACGCCTTCTTGAAGCCGACGCTCAAAGCGGCGGACTTGCCGTAATTACGGCGGAAGCTGATGACGTGGACGTGCGGGGATCTCTCGTGGAGAGATTGAAGAACCTGGAGAGAACCGTCGGTGCTGCCGTCGTCGACGAAAATGATCTCGTAATCACCGCCGATTCCCTCGAGCACCTTCTCGAGTTTGGCCAGGAGTTCCTCGAGGCTGTCCTTCTCGTTGTAAGCCGGTATCACTACGGATATCTTCAAGTCGCGATCTCCACTCTATCTACGTGTGCAGCTTCCGGTACAATCCCTCGACCCATTCCACCTCTCTCGCTATGCCTTCTTCCAGGCTCGTCTTGGGGATGTAGTCCAACTCCGCCTGTGCCTTGCCTATGTCGGCGAAGGTGTGCATTACGTCACCGCGGCACGGGTCGGAGAAGCGCACGTCCAGTTTTTCCGTGCAATGCTCGTTCAGGATATCGAGAACGACGTTCAGGGCCACCCGGCTCCCCCCGCCCACGTTGAAAACCTTCTCGTCGCCCTCATAGTTCATGGCTTTCACGTTGGCGTCCACTATGTCGGAGATATACGTGAAATCGCGGGTTTGGGTCCCGTTGCCGTATATCTCGACCGGCTTGCCGTCCATGGCGTTCTTTATGAACTTGTGGAAGGCCATGTCGGGACGCTGCCGGGGACCATAGACGGTGAAATAGCGCAACGCCACCACCGGCACCCCGTGATTCTCGGCGTAGAGCAGCGCGAGGTGTTCGCCGGCCAGCTTGGTGACGCCGTAAGGGGACACCGGGCGGGTCGGGCTCGTCTCACGCATGGGCAGATCCTGCACGTCGCCGTAGACGGAACTCGAGCTCGCATAGATGAATTTCCTTATCGGACGTCCCTTGAGAGCTTCGAGCAGCCTCTGCGTCGCGCGAATGTTCGAATCGATGTATTCCTCGAAACTCTTTCCCCAGCTCGCCCGCACGCCGGCCTGCGCCGCCTCATGGAACACGTAAGAAACACCGTCCAGGACTTCATCGAGGTCCGCATCGTTTATGGACGCTTCGACGAGCGAGAAGTTCGCGTTGCCGGCCAGACTCCGCAGGTTCTCCCGCTTGATCCTCACGTCGTAGTAATCGGTGAAGGAATCGATCCCCACCACGCGGTAGCCTTCGTCGAGCAATCTCTCACACAGGTGGGAGCCGATGAATCCGGCCGCGCCGGTCACTAAGACTTTTTCCATCCGTGTTCCCTCCTGAGTGAATCCAAAGTATCACTTCTATTTCACGGGCTTGCTCATCTGTTCCAGGGCGCTCCTGATCTCCTTGTCGTTGGGATGGCTCTTCAGCCAGTTCTCCAGGTACGACTTGGCGCGCGAGGTCATGCCCAACTTCGCCGCGATGCCGAACGCGCTCAGCACGGCATCGCGGTCAAGGGGATTCTCCCTGACGACTCTGTCCAGTAGACTCAATGCCTTGGGCAGATCGCCGGTCCTCTCGTAGATTCCCGCAAGCCTGTAGAGCAACTCGGGGCGCTCGGGATGCCGCTTTATCTCCTTGTCGTATTGGGCGATCGCCTTCGCGGTATCCCCTTGCTCGAAATAGTACCAGCCGAGGAACAGCACGACGGGATCTATGTCCGGCGCGATCTGCTCGGCTATCTCCAAGGCTTTTATGGCTTCGTCGGTCTTCTGGTGCTTGCGCTTCACGTACGCTACCTGGCAGAAGGCGGCGGCGTAGTTCTGTATGAGATGCCTTATGTACGGGGCGAGATAGAGCGAATCGTCCCGTTTCCAATCCTCGGTCAGGATGCTCTTGTAGCTGAACTTCCGGTAGACGTTGTCTTCGAGTTTTTCCTCGGCGATCATGTTCGTGCCCTTCTTGGGCACCATCTTGAAGACCAGTCCCTCCATCTGGAGATAATCCCTGTAAGGAGCGAAGGATTCCGGGGGAATGGTCACGGCGAAATAGATCGGCCGCCGCCACTTGTTCTCGCGGACGATGTGGGCGATGGCGAGATCCCTGATGAGGATCCAGCCTTTCTCGGAAGGGATGGGCTGCAGGCGATCCACTTTCTCATCGCTCCACGTTATTGGCAGCTTCGGCTCGTTGTCGCGGAGCTGCTTTATGTACCAGGGAGTGTTGAGAAGGCTCAGGTTGACTACGCGGACGTCCTTCCTGAAATGCTCGACCTCCTGGATGTACCACAGAGGGAAGGTGTCGTTGTCGCCGTTGGTGAAGATGATCGCGTCCTTCTCGAGCGGTCCCAGCATGTTCTTCGCGTATTCCCGGCATACGAAGTTCTTCGATCTGTCATGCTTGAAGAAGTAGTGATGCCCCGTGACCAGGGGGAAGAACAAGAGCAGGCCTCCCAATGCATACGTGAGGGCATGGGCGGTGCCTCCCATCTTTCCGTAGAGTTTCTTTACCTCGTTCATTATACTTGCCGCCCCGATGCCTATGAAAATCGCGAAATAATAGAACGCGGGCGAGTAGAAATAATCCCTCTCCCTGACTTCGTGGTCGCTGAAGTTGAGGAATATGATGAGCCCCAGACTTGTTACAAGAAACGTCGTGAAAAGCATCACGAAAGTCTTCTTGTGCCGGGTGTAATGATCGACCATTCCCCAGAGACCCAGGCCTATGGGAATGGCCGACCCGAGATTCAGTCTCCCGATGTAGAGGCGGAACATCTCGAACTGTTCCTGGAAATACCCGTTGAAATGCTGCAACTGGAACAGAAACGACGCCTTGCGCACGAAAACGTTCATCGGGGGATACTGTTCCCTGCGGAGCACCGCGTAGAGGGCTTTCCAGGTCTCGGGATCCCCTTCGTCTATCGCAGGATTGTGCCCGGAACGGATCAGGAGATACAAGTGCACCGACAGGCCGAGGATGAACAGCAACGTGCAACTGAGCGCGAAGGACGACTTGGTCGTATAAAGCCAGAGCACGAGCAGAACGAAAACCACGACCAGGAACATCGTGAAAGAACCCGACCTGTACAGGGTGGCGTCCGCCATGAATATCCCCACGCCGAAACAGGCGACCAGGAACTCGAGATTGGAAAAGCGCTTCTCCCTCGTCATGAGGATGTAGAAGAACACGCCTGAGAAGGCCAGCATCGTGCCCAGGTGGAAGCCCACACTCAGCGCGAGAAGGTAGAACAGCAGATAGATCAGCAGGTCGCCCCGGGGGAGTTCGGCCTTTTCTTCCCACTTCAAGCCGATCCACGTCATGAACCCCATGAGAAAACAGCTCATCGCGTAGACTTCCGCTTCAGTGGCGTTGGTCCAATACGTATTGCTGAAAGTGATGAAAAACGCCCCGACGAGACCGCCTATGACCTTGATCGCGTTCTCGACGTCGGACTTGCTCCTGCCCAGGACGGCATCGAGGAAACGAACGACGAGGAGGTAGATGAACAAGGCGCCGAGCGCGCCGCAGAGCGCCGAGATGAGATTGACCCTCACGGCGATGGGAACGGGAATCGGGAGAAGAGTAAACACGCGGCCGACCAAGACATACAGAGGAGTTCCGGGCGAATGGGGAACGCCAAGCGTATAAGAAGCGGCGATGAACTCACCCGAATCCCAGAAGCTCGAGCTCCCCGCCATGGTGCGGATGTATACGGCGAAACTCACGAGCAAGCTCAATGCCGCCCCGAGCTTGAAGAACCGCTTCCCCCCTGTGTAGTCGCTTTCCGGAGCGACCGGCGAACGCTGTTCCTGCACGCGGGGATTCTTGACCCTGCTGATTTTCTTCTTTTTCTCAGCCATCTTTCCCGATTGGTACCTGGGCCGATCCAGGAGCCTTCGATTCGATCGTGCTCAGCCCGTGGCGTCACTTAATCTGGTATGCCGTACGGATTCGGAAGTTCCGCCGTCCTCACGAATAAACCGCCGTCCGGCGCGGCCCGAGTTCAAGGCATTATACTATCAAACGTCCTCCCTGGATACCGATTTTCTCGTCACGAAAAACACCCATCCGAGCAGGCTTACGGTGACAGAAACCAGATAAGTGGTGAACTCGATCATGAAAGCTTCCGTCTTCAGTATCCCGGCACGCCGAAAAAGAACCATGCCCAAGCCTTCCCTCACCCCGAGCCCGTTCACGGTGACGGGCGGAATCATAGCAAGACTGAGGATCGGTATAAATACGAAAAATTGCACTATCGTCGCGCTTCCTATCTCGATTCCCACTGCACTGGCGACGAGGATATGCGTTGTCACCCGCAGCCCCTGGATGACGATGGACAGGGCTATCAAGGGACAGATGAGCGAGTACCTGCCCTTGAAGCCTCCCAGGTGATCGAGAAGCTGAGTCAATCTCTCGTTCACTCTGAAGATCCTTATCGCCAGGATCGACCTCCTAAGCGCCCGCCCGAGTGGTTTGACCATGTAGAAGCCCACGGCAGGTATCATGCATCCGAGGAAGATCGCCAGATACACCCATATCGCGCCGTCGGCTCCGCTCCTGATCCGCGACATGGCGGCGACGGAAGCGAGAAGGCACAAGCTGAATATCCCGAGAACCCGGTCCAGGATGGTGACGGCGGCGACCTTGTAGACGTCGCTTCCCATCCGGCTCACGTCGTAGATCTTGACCGCGTCTCCCCCGATGTTCGCCGGAAGAAAGTTGTTGAAGAAGAGACCGACGAAATAGAAACGGAAAGTGCGGGCGAAAGCGAGTTCGACGCCGCCGGCGGTCAGCAAGAGGTGCCACTGCAAGGCGCCGAGGCAATTGCTGATGAAGAAAACCACGGCCGCCGCCAGCAGGGTTCCGCCGTTCAGGGAAGAAATGATCTCGTGCACGTGAGCCAGGGAGATCTTCTTTACGAGAAAAGCCATAAGCACCGCGCTTATGACCAGCTTGACCAGGAACTTTCCGGTTGAACCGAGTTTTTTCACCGATGCCTGCCCCGTTTCAGGTGATCTCCCTGAGGAATATCCTTTCCATCTCCTCGACCGTGGTCTCCCATCTCAACCCCGCCGCCACGGAGACGGCCGATTCGCTCATCCGGCGCCAGAGGTCCTCGTCGGAGAGGAGAAGGAAAGCCTTCTCGGCGAATCCTTCCACGTCGCCGTAGTCGACCAGGTACCCGGTCAGGCCGTCCTTGAGTGAATCCTTGAGCCCCGGCCGGTTGCTGGCGATGACGGGCAGACCGCACGCGTTAGCCTCGACCACTGTGAGTCCCCATCCTTCCTTGGCGCTGGCGTTCACGAAAAGATGGGACCTGTTGAGGATTTCCACCAGCTCGGGCGTGGAGACCGCGCCCGTGAACCGCACCGTCTCCCCCAAACCCAGACTTCGGGCGAGGTTTTCGAGGTTTCCCTTCTCCGGGCCGTCGCCCACTATGAGGAGGCGGGCCTCGGGAATCCTTCTCTTCACCAGTCGAAATGCCTTTATCACGGTGTCCACCGACTTGTATTTCCTGATGCGCCCGAAGTGGACGATGGTCGGATTCTCGTACCTTTCGACTCCGTCCATGAGCCGGTACGTATCGTGATCCAGTCCGCACAGCACGACGTCTATCTTGGTGTGAGGTATTCCCCGCTCCACGAGATCTTCCTTGGTGCTGGGACTTATGGCGACGAAATTGCAGCTCTGGTATACGAAGGGGATGAACTTCTCCCAAGCGTAGACATAAGCGGCGAAGAGAGGATTGGTCTCGCGGAAGACCGAGAGGCCGAACAAATGGGGAACAACGACGAGAACCCGGGTTCGGGTGAAGGCGGGGAGAAAGAAGGGTATCTTGTTGACGTCCTCGACGATGAGATCGAAATCGTGATCGTGCAGATATTTCCTGAGGAACATCGGGATGACGTAGTTCGCGTTGAACCACTTCCCCTTCCTTATCACCCGGATGCCGTCGTACTCGTCCTCTTCGCTTCCCCCGTCGAAATTGCTGCAGACGAGCGTCGCCCTGTGCCCCCTGCCGACGATCCCCTTGAGTATCTCGTGCAGGTGAACCTCCGCTCCGCCCGCATCCGGATTCTTCATGTCACGCCAATTGACAGCCAATATGTTCATGGTAAGCGCAGAATGATATTGAGCCGTACGTCATTTCCTCGTTGCGATCACGCCGATGACCATCGCCGTGTTCCTGTGCAGACCGGGTGCGAGTTTCTTCACCGCCTTGTCCATCTTGGAAACGATCTTGAAGAATCCGGGATACATCGGCAACTCCATCTTGAACCTGAGAAGAACCTTCCTCAAGCCCCTGTACCAGACGGGAGGAGAAAGATTCTCGCCGTACACGTCGACTATTTCCAGGCCCGCCTGGGATACCAACCTGCTGAGCCCGCGGACCGTGAACTCTGTCTCCCAGCCGGCGAACCACTTTCCCATCAACATCAACATGTGCTTCAGCAGCGTGTAATAATGATATTTCTGAGGGACATCGACAAGGAGAAATCCACCCTTCTTCAGGACCCTCCGGTTCTCGGCGATCAGGATCTCGGGATCGCTGAAATGCTCGAGCAGCCCTTGATGAAAGACGACGTCGAAGCTCTCGTCCGCGAACGGCAGTTGCAGGGCGTCCCCGCAGACCACGACTATTCCTTCTCCGGCCGACTCACACATCAAGTCGAGGGACCGCTCGCTGTAGTCCAGGGCGCAGGCGAAAGCGCCTCTCCCGGCCAGCGCCATGCTGTCCCTCCCCGTCCCCGCTCCCACTTCGAGAATCTTCAGCCCTTCGAAGCGGACGTGCTCGGCGAGGTGCTCGACGATACGGAAATCCGTCGAATAGATCTCCCCCCTCCTGCTCGATTCGGCCCAGAAACGGTTCCAGTGTTGTTTGTCGGAGAGACCGGCCACGATTCGACTTCACCCTTCGGTTACGAGACTTCGTCCTTGCGGTATTTCTTGAGGAAGCTATCCAGCACTCCGTTTATCAACCTTCCCGCGTCCGCGGAGCTGTACTTGTTCGCGATCTCGATCGCTTCATCGATTATCACTTTCCCGGGTACTTCCGGGGAGAAGAGTATCTCCGCGAGAGCGAACCGAAGGATGTTCCGGTCGACGAGGGAGAGCCTCTCGATGTCCCAGTTCTCCAGGG
>CAYXEN010000066.1:0-15429 GCA_964464035.1 uncultured bacterium
GGGAAGCCTTCCAGCCCATCGTCGAAATGAGGAACAGGACGATCCTCCTCGGCTTCTTCATACTCATTGCGGCGATAGTAGCGGCTTTCATCATCACCCACGATATCGTTCGCCCGCTGGACGCGCTCATCGGGGCGGCGAGACGAATAGCGGGCGGCGCTTTCGAGGAGCAATTGAACATAAAGACAAACGACGAATTCGAGGAGATAGCGGAGGAATTCAACACGATGGCGAGGAGCCTCAAGAGGTACAAGGAGATGCTGGAGAATTGGAATCTCAAGCTCTCCGAGGAGGTGAAGAAAAGGACCCAGGAGCTGAAATCCAGCGAGGAGAGATACCTCAATCTCATAGAATCTTCGGTGGACGCGATAGTCGTCACGGATCTTCACGGCAAGGTGACGTTCTTCAGCAAGGGAGCGCAGGCGATCTGCGGGTACGATCCGGAAGAGATGATCGGCAAGTCAATCCACACGTTCTACGGGGGAGGAAGGGAAGAAGCCCTGAAAATAATGGAGGCTCTCTACGAGAAGGGACGCATTCAGAACTACGAGCTCGAATTCAAGTCGAAGAACCGGGGGATGCTCAAGATGATCCTTTCCGCGTCTCTTCTCAAGGATCGTGACGGCAAGTACACGGGCGTGCTGGGGATAGGCAAGGACGTCACGGAGATCAGGGCGTTGGAGAAGCAATTGATGCAGGCCGAGCGCCTTGCGACCATCGGGCGGATGTCTTCACAGGTCGCTCACGAGATCAGGAATCCGCTGAGCAGCATAAGCTTGAATGCCGAGTTGCTGGAGGATGAGATAAGGGAGAAATCGGAGCTCCAGGACGGCGAGATCAAGTCGATCCTCACCGCGATTCACGCCGAAGTCAAGAGGCTCTACGAGATAACCGAGGACTACCTCCAGTTCGCAAGGCTTCCCAAGCCTGAATTCGACCTGGGGGACGTGAACGAGATCCTGACGAATCTCATGGAATTCTACGAGGAGGAGCTCAATGCCAAGCAGTTGAAATTGAAGAAGAACCTGAGCAAGGAAGAACTCACGGCCCTCGTCGATGAAAACCAGCTGCGCAGGGCGATGCTGAATCTCCTGCGCAATGCCGCGGAAGCATCGGAGCCCGGAGGCGAGATAACCACCGAGACCCGGTGCCGCAACGGCAAGATAGAGATAATCGTCGAGGACAAGGGCAAGGGAATACCCACAGAAAACATCGAAAGGATCTTCGAACCTTTCTACAGCACGAAAGAGATGGGCACCGGCCTGGGACTGCCGCTTACCCAGCAGATAGTGAACGAGCACAGCGGCACTATCCGCTGCGAAAGCGAGGTCGGCAAGGGGACGCGTTTCGTCATCACCCTGCCGAAATACTCGGGCAGAAGGAAGAAATAGATCGGGATCCCGTGAGCCCGTGCTTGCATCGGCGCGATGGAGTTGCGCCGCGTTCGCCTTATCTTGTATGATGGTCTAGGGAGTATCGACCCGGGCGGGGTCGACGGTGACCGGGTGCAAAGGAGAAGAAAGTGGAACGTCGTACGGTTCTCGTGGTGGATGATGAGAGAGGCATCAGGGACACGCTCGAAAAATCCCTAAAGAAAGAGAATTACAGGGTGCTCCTCGCCGAAAGCGGCAGAGAAGGGCTCGACATCCTGAACAGGGATGCGGTGAACGTGGTTCTAACCGACCTAAAGATGCCGGGCATAGACGGGTTGACTTTTCTGAAGGCGGTGAAACAGATTCATCCCGAGGTGGAAGTCGTGGTGATGACCGGTTACGGCACCATAGACACGGCGGTCGAGGCGATCAAGGAAGGTGCCTACGATTTCATCCAAAAGCCGTTCAAGAAACTGAGTATACTTCGAGCGATCCGCAAGGCGCTGGAGAAGCAAACCCTCCTTTCCGAAAACAAGTATCTCAAGAGGAAGCTCGAGGAGATCTACGGTTTCAAGAACATCATCGGGCAAAGCCCGGCAATCAGGAACATCATCGAAATGATAAAACAGGTCGCGCCCAGCAATGCGGCCGTCCTCATTCAAGGAGAGAGCGGAACGGGCAAGGAAGTCATCGCCCATGCGATCCACTACACGAGCGAACGAAGAGACAAGCCGTTCATAAAGGTCAGTTGCGCCGCCTTGCCGGAGACTCTTCTCGAAGCGGAGATCTTCGGTTACGAGAAAGGGGCGTTCACCGGCGCGGTCTCCCGCAAGATGGGCAGGTTCGAGCTCGCCAACGGTGGAACGCTTTTCCTGGACGAGATCGGGGAGATGAGTCCCTATATCCAGGTGAAGCTTCTCAGGGTGCTTCAGAACGGGGAATTCGAGAGACTGGGCGGCACGGATACACTCAAGACCGACGTGAGACTCATCGCCGCGACCAACGCCGACCTCGAGGGTCTCATATCGGAGAAGAAGTTCAGGGAGGATCTTTATTACAGGCTGAACGTCATCAACATAAAACTCCCCCCTTTGAGGGAGAGAAAAGAAGACATTCCGCTCCTCGTGGGCCATTTTCTCGATTTCTTCGGCAAGCAGAATCGCAAGCCGTTGAAGGGCATCTCGGAAGAAGCCATGGACATGCTCAAGGCCTACGATTGGCCGGGAAACATCCGCGAACTCGAGAACGCGATCGAGAGAGCCATAGTATTGACGAAGAACGAACTGCTCATGCCGGAGGATTTTCCTCCTTCGATCAAGCGGTCGGAGCATACCCGGGGATACATGCAGATACCGTTCGGGATGACGATGGACGACATAGAGAAAATGGTGATCGCGGAAACCCTCTCGCGCACGCGGGGAGACAAGGTCATGGCGGCCAAGCTTCTGGGTATCGCTTCGCGCACCATTTACCGCAAACTCAAGGAAATGGAAGGGGATGAAGAGCATCGAAACTGAATGACAAATTGACAATACGTATAATATATTGAAATTAAATGCTTTCATTCTTTTTAGGACACTGATTAACCTTTTTGTCCTCCGTCGGGTGTGATATTTTGTCGATGACTGAAGCCCAAATGGACGTGAAGGAGCGCCGGTACGGTGTAAGGCTTTCCTGTCACATTTCTAATCGATGATATGACAACAGGTTGCAGGTTCGGTTATGGCGGTTTTTTTCTTCGGATATCGAGGCGCTGGCACGACTTTTCCAGTTGAGAAGGTCATGACATGTTTGGAGCCGCATCGAAAGCGGCGTCCGAGAGGTTCGGGACAGCTTGGTGCCAAGGACCAGGCGGGTTTATTCACAAGGTGAGGTTCATAATGGTGTTGACGAAGCGTGTGAACTACGGGATCAAGGGGCTCCTCAATCTCGAGAGAAACAATCGTCAATCGTTTCTCAAGAAGATCTCGCAGGAGGAACGGATCCCCGAGAGCTATCTGGCGAAGATCTTCCAGGTCTTCGTCCAGAGAGGCATTCTCGAATCCAAGAAGGGTCCCAACGGGGGATTTTATCTATCGAAGAACTTGAGTGACATCTCCATCGGCAAGGTGGTAGAGTGTCTCGAAGGCGAGCCCAATTTCGAGAAGTGCCCGTTCGATGATCTCGGGTGCACGAAGAAGAATGATTGCGTGATCTATTCGACGTGGCGCAAGAACGAGGAAGACAAGTTCAACACGTTGAGAAGCATCTCCATGAGTGATATCAGAAAGGCGTGCGGCAACTAGCGGGACGGGCTCGAATCCTCCGTCATGATTCACTACGATTTCGTTCACAGGACTCCAGTCGGGGAAGTGCTGATCGCCGCTTCCGATAGGGGACTTTGCGCGGTGATCCTGGGGCGCCAGTCCGCGCGGACGAAAGTTAAAAAGCTGGCCGGCATGTTTCCCGGGGATGCTTTGAAGCGGGAAGCTTCGCGCCTGGAGCGCTACAAGAGGCAGATCGAGGAATTCTTCGCCGGCAAGAGAAAGCGGTTCAGCATCCCCGTCGATCTCGCGGCGATCAAGTCGCCGTTCAGAAGGAAGGCCCTCAAACAGGCGCAGAAGATACCCTTCGGCCGCACCTCGACTTACGGTGAGATCGCCGCCCGCTGCGGCAATCCCCGTGCGGCCCGGGCCGTGGGCGGAGCCATGGGGAGCAATCCCGTTCCCATCGTCATCCCATGTCATCGCGTGGTTGCATCTTCCGGAGGATTGGGCGGATTCTCGTGCGGCATCGGCGTAAAACGCGTACTTCTAGCCATAGAGGGTGTTCGTTCGAACAGGACCAGGCTCGCCGACTGACCCCATCCACGCATATCCATTCTAAGGGGCCGCTTCGTCGTATGATGCTAGATCGATGAAGTTCGGCAGCGATCTGAAGAGCTCGAGGACGGACAACTCGTCGACTGATATGTCGGGCGGCAAGGGTTGGCCATAGTACATTATGAATGAAGGATCGTCTATGTGCCCGAGCCTGATCGTGTGACCGAACTCATGAAGGAAGATGCGCTAAACGAAATCCGCATCGGCCATGTAATCCGCTATCTTGATGGTGTCTTTCAGCGGAAGCTTGTCGACCCCGTCGGCGTGCACGGTGAAAGCCCTCTGCACCCCCATCTCTTGTTGAGTCCTGTATTCCACCACGATACCCGTGTCGGGAGGAGCATCCACGAAGGAGAAGATCTCCCAGCCGGAAGCGGTCATCCACCTCGTTGCGGCCTGCTTCGCTGCGGCCCCGTAGTCCACTTGGTTCGCATTGACGAAGGGCGGAATGTAACACGGAACGGGGTATCTTCTCCACTTGCGCAGGACGGTGCCCGGGTCCGCGTTCGTCCTTGTGAGCAATTTGAACAGTTCGAGAAGAGACTGGTAGCCGCCGGCCGCCGTGGAGTGGAATGGAATCATGGGAACGGTCGCAGCTGTGTCGTTCGATATGGAGATCAGTTGCAGAAAGCCGTGATAGCTTGATGCGGCTCCGCCGGATGTTATCGCGATATGGAAGTCGCCGCGTGGGATGTCTTTCTTCGTGAAAGAGCCCGAAGTGTCGGTCGCCATATGGTAAGTGATCCCCGTGTAGAGCACCCCGTCCAACCCCTCGATTGGATCGCCGGTGTAGGCGTCCGTGCATGTTACCGTGATGGTGTAGCCGGGAACGTGAACGGAAGCCATGTTGCTCATCTCCGAGACGTTTCCGGCTTCGTCGATGCTTCTTACGGCCGCGTAAAGGTCTTTTCCCCTGAAGAAATATTGGAACCCGGAGTACGATTGCATTACGCCGGGAACGGCCGGAACCGGAGGATCGAAGACGCGGATACCCAGATCCCAGAGACTCAGTGCGTAGCTGGACAAGGAGTAGCGGATGTCGTACGCCTGGACGGGTTCGGACAGGGAATCGTCGCATGGCGCCGTCCACGTGAGCGTGATCACGAAGGTGGAATCGTTCACGGTCAACACCGCGTCTTCTATCGGAGCGGGAGGAAGCGAGTCCGTGACTGATACAGTGTCATCGCCTCGGGGATCTTGATTCGTATCATCGGGGTTGTCGATCGAGGAACACGATGCGAGGACGCCGAGTGCAATGACCGCACAGAAACGTATCGTCAGGGATCCATTCATCGTGCCTCGGTGAATCGGGACGTGGGGGGACTACAATAAAAATACGGGTTGGGCGCGCCCTGTTCAAGCGTGTTGTGCTCATTTTCGCCTGAGAATGCAGAACAGCGAGATTGGAGAAGGATCGCGCGTGCCGGGATAACTCGTTTCCTTGATTGAGATTACTTCGAATAGATCCTCGAAGTACCACCTTATTTCGCCGGGGGTGAAACGGTGGGGGCCTTCCCCGGTCTCCTTGGCGCTGAAACACTTGAGCAGGAGGATTCCCCCCGGTCTCAGTATTTTTGTGACCGAGTCGAGATAGAGGTTCCGCTTTTCCGGGGGAAAGGTGTGGAAGCAGCCCCGGTCGAGGATGTAGTCGAAGGGGCCCGAGAGCTTCGTGTCCAGGATGTCGTCCTGAACAAACTCGATATCCAGCCCTTCCTCCAGCGCCGGTTTCCCCGCCTTCTCGATCGCCGCCGAGGAGAGGTCCGAGGCGGTGACGGTGAAACCCATCCGGGCGAGAGCGACGGCTTGCGTGCCGGGGCCGGTTCCCAGGTCGAGCAATCGGCCGTTGGAGGCTTTCATCTCATCCAGTGCTGCCTTCACGTCGGGATCGAGGTCGGGATAGTACCAAGGCAGCGCTTCCACCGGTTCGTCCCGGTAGGTCTTTTCCCAGTCTCTGTCGGTCGAATTGAGCTTCATCGCTTCTCCCTTGTCGGTGGCTCTTCATTGTTCAATAAAGCAGGATGAAATAATGTTTGCAAGCAGTGTTTTCGGATTCGCGTGCAAAGATCATGGGGGCCACGGCGGAGTGGGGGAAACAGGATTCACCTGGGAACGAGACCTTTACATTTCATGCCGCGGCGGCTAGAATGACGGGACATGAGGCATGAACGGTTACGCGGCGGCTCTTCGTCCCTCCGTATCCGCGTTGAAGAAGTCTTATGAAATCACTCTTCCTGATATCGATTTGTCTGGCGGTCGCCGTGTTCCCGCCGTCGCTCCTTGCGCAAACGGATTACTCGTTGAGAATGTATTCTCTTGGTACCACTTTCGCGGGGATAATCGAAGACCTTCCGACCGACGTGTTCTTGAATCCCGCCCGCGCCGGGTTCGTGGAGCAAAGAGAGGTCCACGCAGGAGTACTTCCCGGGCGCACGTACAGCATTCCTTTCCCCAGCGCAGCCGGGATGTACAGCAGGTACAACACGATCCTGATCCCGAACGAGGATCATTACATGTCGTTCTCCTACACGCCTGTACTTCTTGGTGCCTTTCTGCCGATAGGCGGGACAAGGAGTATGTTCGTGGGTTTCGAGGCCGCGGTATCGCATGATGAACGTCTCAGCTCGGATGGTCAGGTCGAGATCAGGGACGATTATTCCGGCGCGTATGCGCGTACGCATAGCTCGGAGACAGTGGATCGCAACAATCGGAGCCATTATCTGGTGGATGCGGGCGTGGCCTGGGGTATAGGGGGAGGATCCGTGGGACTGCGCGCCCGTGTTTCCTTCGAGAGGTACGAAAATTCGGATTGGGATTCCTACGAGACAACCAGAACCAGGATTAGGGATTTCGGCGATTCCTATCTCGAAATGTCGAACAATAGTTCCGAGTTCAGGTTCGAGAGGTTGTCGACGTCGGTTTCGCTGGGGGTCTCGGGAATCCGAAGAGTGTTGAGGGATCTGGTATTCACGTTGGAGAGAGTCGGCTACACCTACCCCGTCGAACAGGGAGGGCTCGACTACAACGACGACGACCTCGACGGGAACGGTATAAGCTATTACGGCGGAACGCCTACCATCGAACGTACGGACTACATGTATGATTCCAACCGTGATTACACGGAGCTGGGATTTTCCGTGAGAGTGCACCTCGAGCCGGGCGCGGGCTTCCGTACGGCGCATTATTTCAGCTACAGGTTCGGAGACGGTGAAGGCGACGCGTCTTCCAACGCGAGGAGATTCGAAACGAATACACCCTACGATCGGTTGAAGGACGTCAACCTGATACACGATTATGATGGATCCTTTTCCCGCGTGTACGCCCTCACGACAGTAGGGCGAGTGGAAGAAATCCATCGGGGAGTCGTTCTTGCGTGGGGCTTGAGCGGTGTATATTCGAGGTGGAAGTTCGACGAGGGAGGCAGCGGCGATCTGGATCTGCTGATCAGCGACGAATACTACCCGGACAGCTTGCGGGTGACATCCCCGTACGAGAAGAAGCATCATGATCTCGAGACCCGGCAGTATCTCTCGATCCCGTTTGCATTGGAGTGGAAAATCAATAAGTTTATTGTTCTGAGGCTTGGAGCGAAGCTCACCGCCTCGCGCAGGAAGCTGGAGAGATCATACATGCAGGCGGTCGATGTCACGGATTTCCAGAGCCCCGTGGTGACGGAACCGGTTACCCATGAATACAGCGTTGAATACAGCGTATACAGCGTCTTCGACAACGGAGTCGGCATCACTTTCAAGGATAGATTGCGGATCGATCTCTATCATCGCTTCGGCGGGTTCGATTTCGCGGAGTACGACCTCATCACGGCCAGTTATTCATTCTAGCGGCCGTGCCGGATGCGAACCATTTGATGAAGGAGGAGAGTGAGAAATGGCGGACGCAAGGAAACTGATAATTCTAGGATCCGGTCCAGCCGGGTTGACGGCGGCGATCTATGCCGCCAGGGCCCAGCTCGAGCCGCTCGTTCTCGAAGGTCTCCAGCCGGGCGGGCAGTTGACCATAACCACGGACGTGGAGAATTTCCCTGGGTTTCCCGAGGCGATCATGGGCCCGAAGCTCATGGAAGACATGAAGAAGCAGGCCGAACGGTTCGGAACCGAGTTCGAGGTCGCAGCGGTCGAATCGGCCGATCTCAGCGGTGAGGTCAAGATAATTAGGGCGGGAGGCAAGGAATACAGGTGCGACGCCCTGATCATAGCCACCGGGGCTTCGGCCCGCTGGATGGGGCTGGAGAGCGAAGACAGGTTGAAAGGGCACGGCGTATCCGCCTGCGCCACTTGTGACGGGTTCTTCTTCAAGGACAAGGTGGTGGCGGTCGTGGGGGGAGGGGACAGCGCGATGGAAGAAGCGACCTTCCTCACCAAGTTCGCATCCAAGGTCTATGTGATCCATAGAAGGGACGAGCTGCGCGCATCCAAGGCCATGGCCCAGAGAGCCATGGACAATCCCAAGATAGAATTCGTGTGGAATTCGGTCCCCGTGGAGATCCTCGGTACCCCCGAGGAGGGCGTCAAGGGCGTCGTTCTCGAAAACAGGAAGACCGGCGAAAAGAACGAGCTCGAGTGCCAGGGTTTCTTTCTCGCCATCGGCCACGTCCCCAATACCGTTCCCTTCAAGGGACAGATCGACATGGACGAGAACGGTTACATCATCACCAAACCGGGCAGCACGGAAACCAGCGTGAAAGGCGTTTTCGCCGCCGGGGACGTCCAGGATCGAAAATACAGGCAGGCGGTCACGGCAGCCGGCACGGGCTGCATGGCGGCATTGGATGCGGAGAAGTATCTTGCAAGCATCGGCAGGGCCGATTGAAGGGGGGCTACATGCCCACGCCGCTCACCGTTGAGCGGCATTGCGGGCAACGCCCGTCTTCGATAGCGTATTCGACCAGCTGGAACCCGTATCTCTCGATCAGCTTTTTCCCGCACCGGGGACAGTAGGTGTTCTCGCCCTCGTCGCCGGGGACGTTTCCCGTGTAGACGTAACTCAACCCTTCGTTGCGACCGATACGCAACGCCCTCGCAAGGGTGGCCACAGGCGTCGGTGGGACGTCGGTGAGCTTGTGATCCGGGTGGAACCTGCTTATGTGCCAGGGCGTGTCTTCACCCAATTCGCGGGCGATGAAACGCGCGATGCCGGAGAGTTCCTCGTCGGAATCATTGATGCCGGGCAGAACCAGCGTGGTCACTTCCACCCATATCCCCAATTTCTTCATCAGCTTCAACGTTTCGAGAACCGGTTCGAGCGTGGCGCCCATTATCCTCCTGTACGTCCGGTCGTCGTAGCTCTTCAGGTCGACGTTGGCTCCATGCAGGTAAGGGGCTATCCGCTCCAGCGGCTCGGCCGTGATGTAGCCGTTCGTGACGAAAATGTTCTTTATCCCCTCGGCGTCGGCGAGCTTCGACGTCTCGTAGGCGTACTCGTAGAAGATCGTCGGCTCGGTGTACGTATAGGCGATGGTTCGGGAGTGGGATTTCTTCGCGGCGGCGACGATGTCGCCGGGCTCGAGCTCGTCGCCGCGAATTTCACCGTGCAACGAGTCTCGAACCTGTGATATAGTCCAGTTCTGGCAGAAAGTGCAGTGAAAATTGCACCCCATGGTGGAAACACTCAAGGATCTGCTGCCGGGGTGGAAGTGGAACAAGGGCTTCTTCTCGATGGGGTCGACGTGCATGGCGACTGCGAGATTGTAGACGAGCGTGTAGAGAACTCCGTCACGGTTCAGGCGCACGTTGCAGATCCCCAGCCTGTCCGGTTTGATAGTGCAGCGGTGGGCGCAAAGGGTGCATTCCACCGTTTTTCCGTCTTTCCGCTCGTAGAACATCGCTTCGCGCATCGGCATCACCCATGGGAATTATAATGTCCGCATCGGTTTCGTCCAAAAGCATTTCCGTTCGATCCGGCGGGCGCGGAAAGCCGGCGGCCTCCGGAGTGATACGCAGCATGATACAAGCGGCTCAGACGAGAGGGAACGTGGCTCCATGAGATTCGACGGCAAATTCGCGGTGGTCACCGGCGGCGGCACGGGAATCGGGTATGCCGTTGCGGGCAAGCTCCTGGCGGCCGGAGCGCGGGTGTTGATGACTTCCCGCGACGGGGCCAAACTCGATGAGGCCGTGAAGAAGCTGGATCACGGGACTGGAGCCGTGTGCGCCGAAGTGTGTGACATTGCGGACGAAGCCGCGGTAGGAAAGCTGGGGCGAAAGATCGGCGAACTTGCGACCGGGGTGGACCTTCTCGTCAACAACGCCGGCGTGTACATGAAGAGCCCTGTGGAGGAGATGCAGGCGGCTGATTGGGACAGGGTTTTCGACGTGAACGTGAAGGGGATCTATCTCCTCGTAAGGGAGCTCCTTCCTCTCATGGAGGGCCGAGGAGCTTCGATACTCAACATCGCTTCCACCCTCGCCTACCAGACCGCCCCCGGAACCGGCGCGTACGCGGCGTCGAAAGCGGCCGTGGTTTCGCTCACGCGGTCCATGGCGAGAGAATTCGGATCGAGGGGAATTCGAGTCAATTGCATATGCCCGGGCGTGGTCGATACCCCGATTCATGATCCGTATTTCGAGACCGTGGCGGAGAAGAAAAGCTTCTTTGTGGATCTGGCCGAGGCGTTGCCGGCGGGAAGGGTAGGGTCGCCGGACGACGTGGCGGAAGCGGTCCTCTTCCTGCTGAGCGACAGGGCGACCTGGATCACGGGCGCCGTGCTCGCCGTCGACGGCGGCATGTCGCTCTTGTGATGATGTCGAGCAGGTTCGGCCAAGGGAGCGACGACTTGCACAGGAGCTCGGAGAACCCGCAGGAATTCGACATCGAAGGGGCATTCAAGGTACCCAGGGAACATCGCTATCTCAACATAAGCGTCCTGTGGATATTCTATTATACGAAAGTCGTCAGGATTCTATACCGCCTGGGTGTGAGACACGAAGCGGTGACATTGTCGTCGCTGGCCGCCGGAATCGGGGCCGGGATGTTCCTGATGAAACCCGGCTACGGCAGCCTGGTCGCGGCGGCTTTGCTCATTCACTTGAAGGACGTCCTCGATGCCTCGGACGGAAGCCTCGCGCGTCTCAAGGGGCAGACCAACAGGATAGCCAGATTCCTCGATTCTCTCTGTGATTTCGTCGTCGTCACTTGGTTGATAACGGCGCTCGCTTTGAGGTACCGGGGCGAGGCCGGAAGTATGGCGTGGATCCTGGCCGGCGCGGCTTGGATATCCGTTTTTCTGCAGTGTTCGTATTTCAACTACTACCTTGTCAAATACGTGAAACTCTTCGGGAAGACGAACGTCAGGACGGATGAAAGCATGACGGAGGATGACAAGAGAATCTACACGAAACGATGGAAGCTGGGGCTTCTCTTCTTGCTCCAGAACCTCTATCGTTTCGTGTACGGCTGGCAAGACCGCCTGGTCGCCGCCCTCGACGGTTGGAGCCGCCGCAGGGCACTGGGGGAGGATCGCAACGGCGCCGAAGCGCACACGCAATGGTATGCCGCGAAATCACTTATGACCATGAACTCGCCGCTCTGCTTCGGCACTCATCTTTTCGTGTTGATCGTTTCGGCGCTTCTTTATCATCCGGAGTATTTCTATTATATTGTGGTATTCGCGGGCAACTTCTATCTGTTGCTGAACGTCGCCTGCCGGCATTTCATGTTCAAGCGGCTTGCCCGAGCGCGACCGTGAGGAGGAAACTCAAATGATCCTGGTCACGAGAAAAGCGTTTTTCTGCGCGGCCCATCACTATTACGACGATGCTCTTTCCGAGGAAGAGAACGCCGCGAAGTTCGGCAGGTGCATCAACCCGCACGGGCACAACTACGAGCTCGAAGTGACAGTGACCGGCGAGATCGACGAACGGTCCGGCATGGTGGTCAACCTCTCGGAAGTGGACAGGGTGATAAGGAGCCGGGTGATAGACCTTCTGGACCACAAGAATCTGAATGCCGATATCGAAGAATTCAAGACGATTCTTCCCACGACCGAGATGCTTGCTCGTTTCATATGGAGCCTGCTCGATGGAGCGATCCCGGGCGCAAGATTGATGCGCGTGAGACTCCACGAGGATGCTTCGCTGTTCGTGGATTATTTCGGGGAGGCCGGCGGATGATCTACCTGACCTTCGCATACGAATTCAACGCCGTTCACAGGTTGCGTAACCCGGGCTTGGGCGACCGCGAAAACCTCGAGATTTTCGGGAAGTGTTCTCACCCGTCGGGGCACGGCCACGGGTACCGCGTAGAGGTGACGGTTGCGGGCGAGGTATCGAAGGACGATCCCTCCGTGCTCGGCGAGAGCGAGATAAAGGCTCTCAAGGCCGGAGTGCTTGACCGGAAGCTCGCCTACTCTGACCTGAACGAGGTCTTCGGGGATGATTTCATTTCCAGCGGAGAGAACATAGCCCGCAAAGTGGCGGAAATGCTGGTGCCCGAGCTCGACGGCAAAGCCGGGCTGGTGGCGGTGAGAATCATCGAGACCAGGAAGAATTCTTTTCTGTATTGCATGGAGACGCATGATGTGGAGGGTGGTTTGCATTTTCACATGACGGCATGATGATTTGAATCCGGCGGCGTCGATCTGCCTGCGCCTAACGAGGAAAAAGGAGAATGACATGTTGGAAAAAGTTTCGAGGATAAGCCCGATCGTTCGGGAACTGCTCGCGGCCATAGGCGAGGATCCCGAACGTGAGGGTCTCAAGAACACGCCCGACAGGGTGGCAAGGGCTTTCGAATACTTCACCCGGGGCTACGAGCTGGACGCCCGGAATATCGTGGCCGGAGCCGTTTTCGAGGAGTCCCAGGAAGAAATGGTCGTACTCAAGGACATAGATTTCTACAGCATCTGCGAACATCATCTCGTTCCCTTCTTCGGAAAGGTTCACATAGCGTATCTGCCCAGGAGAAAGATAATCGGCTTGAGCAAGCTGGCGAGGATAGTCGAGATATACGCGAGAAGACTGCAGGTCCAGGAAAGAATGACGCGGCAGATCGCGGAAGCGATCGACCAGAACCTCGAGCCCCACGGCGTGGCGGTGGTGATAAGTGCCCGGCATCTCTGCATGATGATGAGGGGCGTGGAGAAACAGAACTCGATCGCCACGACCAGCACCATGCTCGGTTCATTCAAGGACAACCATTCTTCGCGGTCCGAGTTCTTGAGGTTGATCGAGCCGCTCCGGGAGTAACATGTTCGATGCGGGATGTCGGCCGCCGGACGATCGAATGAAAGCATCCGAGGTGAAGCGCATGGAAGAGATCTACATGGATTATAACGCGACGACGCCTCTGAGAGAGGAGGCGCTCGAGACGTTGCGACGGGTTTTCGAGGACGGTTTCGGCAACGCGAGCAGCGTTCATTCCGCCGGCAGGCGGGCCAAAGCCTATCTCGATGAGGCGAGGGAAAAAGTGGCCGCGGCCCTCGGGGCGAAAGCATCGGAGATGGTCTTCACGGGGGGCGGCTCGGAAAGCGACAACCTGGCGATCAAGGGCACGGCGTGGCGTTTCGAACGCGGCCATATCGTGACTTCCAGGATCGAGCACCCGGCCGTGCTCAATACCTGCCGTTTCCTGGAGCGACGCGGGTTCGAAGTTACTTATCTGGGCGTTTCGGCCGACGGCCTGGTCGATCCGGACATGGTGAAGGATGCCATTCGCGACGACACCATACTGGTCTCGATCATGTGGGCCAACAACGAGACGGGGGTTGTGCAACCCATCGAACGGATAGCGGAGATAGTGAAGGAGAAAGGAAAACTCTTCCACACGGATGCCGTGCAGGCCTTGGGCAAGGTCGAGGTCGACGTGGGAGCCGTTCCCGTCGATCTTCTCTCCATATCGGGACACAAGCTCTATGCACCAAAGGGGGTCGGTGCCCTTTTCGTCCGTCGCGGTGTCGGACTCGAAGCTGTCGTTCACGGAGGCGGCCAGGAACGCGGTATGAGAAGCGGAACGCAGAACGTTCCTTCCATAGCGGCGATGGGGACTGCGTGCGAGTCGTCCGCAAGGGAGCTTCCCGAGGAGAGCGCCAGGCTCTCTTCGCTCAGGGAGAAGCTGGAAGCGGGGTTGAAGAGGGGGATAGAGGGCGTCAGGATAAATTGCGAACGAAGCCCCCGGCTTCCCAATACGAGTAACGTCACGTTTCACGGTGCCGAGGGGGAGGCGATTCTCATCGGCCTGGATGAACGCGGTATCTCGGTATCCAGTGCTTCCGCCTGCGCCGCGGGTCGTTCGGATCCGTCGCACGTCCTGACCGCGATGGGATTGAGTGTCGAGGAGGCTTCGAACACGATTCGTTTCAGCCTCGGCAGGTATTCGCGCGAGGAGCACGTGACTAAGCTGTTGGAAGTGCTGCCGCCGGTGGTCGAGCGGCTCCGGGCGCTTTGATTACGGCTTATTGCTGGAGCGCCGCGGGTCCTGGGGCCGAGCGCAAATAGCAAACTCTCGAGCGACGTGAGAGCGAGTGACATGCCATTTCCTCACCGGCGCCCGCTTCGCTTGGGCCTTCCGCCTAAGGGCGGTGGATCCTCGCTCGCTCCGCGCCAACGGTTCGTCAATGGCATGTCACTCGCTCCCAAGAAGCCCCTGGCCGTCGCCACCCGCTGCTTGGGGGCGTGCAGCTGAAGCGCCGCGGGTCCTGTCGGCGATCCCACCCCACCGTGCTCGCTTCGCTGCGCGCGGCGGGGGCCCCGAATCGCCGCCACCCGCTGCCTGGGGGCGCGAAGCGGCTTCGGAGGTAGCTTCACGAGGTTTACGGCAAGGAGGTATGAGATGATTGCTTTTTTCTCCGTAGTTCCGCAGGGCAAGGAGAATCTCGCAGCCGACGTGGCGGGAGTTCTCGATCTCATCGACAAGAGCGGCGTCGATTACAGGCTGACCGCCATGGGAACCATAGTGGAAGGAGAAGCGGAGGAGGTTTGGAGCCTGATCAAAAAATGCCACGAGGAGATGCGCCGGAGAGCGGCCAGGGTGATTACGCAGATAACGATCGATGATCGCGAAGGCGCGAGGGGGAGGATAACGGGCAAGGTCGACGACGTGGAGAAGCACTTGGGGCGAAAGCTGAAGAAATAGTGTCAGCGGGCGGCGGCTCATTGCCGAAGTGCCGCGGGTCCTGTCGGCGATTCCACCCCACCGTGCTCACTTCGCTGCGCGCGGCGGGGGCCCCGGATCGCCGCCACCCGCTG
>CAYXEN010000067.1:0-15420 GCA_964464035.1 uncultured bacterium
GCAAGACCAAGGCCAAGCGCAAGACCAAGGCCAAGCGCAAGACCAAGGCCAAGCGCAAGACCAAGGCCAAGCGTAAAACCAAGGCCAAGCGTAAAACCAAGGCCAAGCGCAAGACCAAGGCCAAGCGTAAGACCAAGGCCAAAGCCAAGCGTAAAACCAAGGCCAAAGCCAAGCGCAAAGTAAGACGCAAGAAGAAATAAGACGGCTTTGCCCGGCACGGATGCTGGGAACTTGGATCGTAGAGTTACACAAAAAGGAAGAGGAACCACCTCTTCCTTTTTGCTTTTCCCTCCGGGCGCCTTTGTTTCTTGACATTCGGATTCCCTTCTCATATATCTAACCCGCGGCTCGGCCCGGGCATCCGGACCCGGCCGTACCTCGCCCGATGAATCGGCGGGCGGCGGATCTCCCGCACGCGGCACTCCGTGCGGGGTCGAACCCTTTCCAGTGACCTGGAGGTCGTCGATGAGTTTCGTACCTTCAAAGATCTTCCTGACCAGGGGGATGGGAAGGCACAGAGAAAAGCTGGCCAGTTTCGAGCTCGCGCTGCGAAGCGCGGGTATCGCGTCGTTCAACCTGGTCACCGTATCGAGCATTTTCCCCCCCAATTGCAAGCTGATTCCGCGATCGCGGGGCCTGGCCTCCCTGGGCCACGGGGAGATCGTGTATTGTGTGCTCAGCCGCAATGCGACCGACGAGCCGAACAGGTTGATAGGGAGTTCGATCGGGGTCGCGATACCCAAGGATCCCAAACGCTACGGCTACCTGTCGGAGCATCATAGTTTCGGCATGAACGAAAGAACGGCCGGGGACTACGCGGAAGACCTCGCCGCTTCCATGCTCGCCTCGACTCTCGGCCTGGACATCAACCTCGACCAGGCATGGGACGAGCGCAAGGAGCACTGGAAGATCGCGGGCCACATAGTCAAGACGACCAACATCACGCAAACCGCCGTGGGCAAGGAGAAGCTGTGGACGACGGTGATTGCGGCGGCCGTCTTCGCGGGTTGACCGGCGCCGGAGGATGAATGCAAGGTGAAGGCAGAGATTTCCTGGGAGTGAAACTCCTCGGACGGGAGACGCCGGCCGCCGAGTGCGGCTACATATTGTCGCTCATACCTTACGAAGAGACCACGACTTACAAGCGCGGAACGGCCGGGGCTCCCGAGGCGATCGTCGAAGCCTCCCACCACATCGAGCTCTTCGACGAGGCCCTCGGGCTGGACGCTTCACGCCGCGGCATCGCTACGCTTCGTCCGATGATCGATTCGCTCGATTCGATAAAAAAGCACGCCGCCGCCATGAAACGCGAGTACCCGCGTTCTCTCCACGGTTTCATAGGGGGCGAGCATTCGATAACGCCAGCGCTGATCGATGGCCTTTGCGATGGCGAAATGGGCATAGTATGGATAGACGCTCATTCGGATCTTCGCGCGGAATACATGGGCAGGCCCGACAACCACGCCTGCGCCGCGCACAACTGCCTCGAGTTCGGTCCCATCGTGCAGGTCGGCGTGAGGAGCCTTGCCGAGGAGGAGCATGAGTTACTCGAAAAGCTGGATTCGGTGGAGAGGTTCAGGGAATGGGGGGCGGAGGCTGAAAGAGCGATCGACGCGCTTCCCCGGAGAGTCTACCTCAGTTTCGACGTGGACGGAATCGATCCGGCGTTGATGCGCGCCGTGGGCACTCCCGAGCCCGGGGGATTGAGTTGGAAAGACGCGGTCGGGATAGTCGAGTACGTCTGCGCTGCGAAAGAGTTACTCGGTTTCGACGTGGTCGAGCTCTGCCCCGCGCCGGGCGACGTCACGAGTGATTTCACGGCCGCGCGACTTGTGTACAAGATCATGAGCCTGCACGCATCTTGTGCCCGGGGTTGATTCCACCTCGAACCGGCGATAAGCAGAAAAGGAGAAGATCGAGATGAGAGAGAAGTTTCTCCATACGCCGACGGTACCCATCGAGATAGAGCCGGGGATGACCACCTCCGAGCTTCTCGCAAGGATGGAAAGGATATCCTTCCAGGGCCGCCAGCTCGCCCGGGCGGCGGCGGTCTGGGAAGCGGGTCTCAGGGCGGGAGCCTACGTCATGATGGGGCTCGCGGGGGCGATGGTCCCGGCCGGCATGCGGCGCCTTGTGGCCATGCTCATCGAGCGCGGATATATAGACTGCCTGGTTTCGACCGGGGCGAACCTCTTTCACGATCTCTACGAGACGCTGGGACATCATCACTACATGGGCTCGCCCGAGGTGGACGACAACGAGCTCTTCGAAGAGGGCGTGGACAGGGTATACGACACTTACGCGGACGAGAGGGAATTCGAGCGGCTCGATCGCTGGCTGGGCGAATGGGCGTCCGCCAGGCTCGAGAAGCGCCCCTATACCACGCGAGAATTCCTCTTCGAGCTAGGCAAGGACGTGGACGCCGAAACCGGCGGAAATGTGGACGGCATCCTCGCCGCAGCCGCCAGGAGGAACATACCCGTCTATTGCCCCGCGATAGCCGATTCGTCCATCGGCATCGGCCTCGCTTCGGCCGAGGAAAGCATCGTCTTCGACGTGGTCGAGGACGTCCGCGAAACGGCCAGGCTGGCGGCCGGCAGGGAGACGATGGTCATCTACTGCGGCGGGGGCACGCCCAAGAATTTCATCCAGCAGACCGAGGTCACGGCGAAACACATAGCCGAAGAAGCGAAGGGACACAAGTAC
The DNA here is from genome assembly GCA_964464035.1 of uncultured bacterium. Taxonomy (GTDB): domain Bacteria; phylum Krumholzibacteriota; class Krumholzibacteriia; order WVZY01; family WVZY01; genus CAYXEN01. The sequence continues at coordinate 2,707 of CAYXEN010000067.1, forward strand.
GCAATCCAATTCATAACCGATGCCCCTCACTGGGGAGGGCTCAGCGGCTGCACGTTCGAGGAGGCGGTGAGCTGGGGAAAGATAGACCCCGAAGGCGAGAAAGTGTCCGTCTTCTGCGACGCGACGATAGCCCTTCCGATCGTCGTCTCCGCCCTGGTCACCCGCATGACGGACCGGCGGGGAAAATAACGGTAAAGCCTCCGGTGAACCCGCCGAAACTATAACCGGTGAAAAACACGTACGGAAACCTGCACAGGGGCTGCTTGCGGGCCGGCCTGGCGCTTCTCGTAGCGTCGGCCGTGGTGACGGCCGTAACGAACGTTTCGCGAGCCCAAAGCAATATTCTTCCCGGAGGGACCTTGGAAGACTATGGAACGCAGAAGAACGGGGGCAACAAAGCTGCATCCAACGTGCACGACGCCTCCACTTCGACCAAGTGGGAATCCGCCAATCCCATGAGCAGCGAGTATTTCATATTCTCATTCGCCGGCGAGGCGACGTACGCCTTCTCGAGTCTCAATCTCTACAACTTGAACAACAATACGGCTGTCAAGTACTTCCAGATGTTCTATTCATCCACCGCCTCGGCCAAGACCGACCCGGATGATTCTTCCTGGCAGGCGATCCCTCCTTCGGGGAGCTTCGTAAATGACAAGTTCGACCTCATAAACATAAGGCTGGGTGCGACGCTGGAGAGCTACGGATCCCAGAAGGACGCTGATCACGCGGCGGAGCTCGCCGCGGACGGATCCGCCAAGACTGCCTGGGAGAGCGAGAAGAACAGCACAAACGACTACTTCATCTTCTCCTTTCCGGGCGAGAACCTCGAGCAGCCGGACAGCTTCGTCCTCTACAACGACAAGGACAAGGGGGTGAAGAAGTTCGAGCTCTACTATTCGACCGATCCGGCGGTCAAGAGCGATCCGAACCACGCCTCGTGGGTCCAGATAGGCGGCACTTACAGTGCGGCGAAGACGAAGAACGCACAGTCGTACGCCTTTTCGGCCGTATCCGCCAAGTATTTTCTTTTCAAGATCACCGACCAATACAAGAGCAACAAGGTGAAGCTCATGGAGCTCGAGCTCTACGGCACCAGGACCCTCGGGGACGGCAACGTGTGGAAGGCGGCGAAGGGCACCTCCGTCCAGTCTTTCAGTTTCACGCAGGTGTCCGGAAAGTATTTCCTCTTTAAGATAGGGGGGAACTACGGAGACAATAAGGCTTCACTATACGAGTTGGAGTTGATGGGAAGTCCGGGCGGAAAAAGTCTAATTCGATGGCGGGAGATTATCCACTGACTCGCTCCCCTCTCCCGTTATGGCCGCCCGGCTTCCCGTCGATCAGCGTTTCCTCAGGATCATGTAGAGGCCGATGATCATCATAACGATGGGAAAGAACTTGTTGTCGAAGAAGCCGACCGTGTACATGAGCCATACGAAGCCCACTATGAGAAGCAGAAAGCCCACCGTAGGGTAGTTGAACAGGTTCTTGTACTTGTCGGATATGCCGACCGATCCCCTAAGGTTCTCCTTGCTCTCCTCGAAGGCTTCTTCCATCCTCTTTATGGTCTCGGATACGGCCTTCGAGAACTTCTCTCCCGCTTTGTCCAGTTGCTCTTCGAACTTCTTGCGTGCCTTGTGTTCCTCTTCGTTCTTGAGATCCTTTTCTTCCATGGTTCACCTCTCCTTCGATTACGACGCATCCTTTATATCACTCATGCGAGCGCCGAGTTCCCATACAGGATAGAACATCGACGATCCGCGGTCGATCAGTTTTTCAGCGGGCCGGTCTTGCGGCTGGCGGCGATGAGCACGAGTATGCTCGAGACGAGGAGGAAGGCGACCCCGGCCAGGAAAACGTAGACCGTCTCGAGTGAATACGCCCTTTTCACCACGCCGATCAGGTAGACGACGCTGGATCCGATGCCGAAGTTGAGGATGAACTTTACGGCGAAGCCGGTGCTCCGCCACCGCGACGGCGTGAGAGCGGCTATGAGGCTGTTCTCGAGCGGCTGGCTTCCGAAGTTGAAGAACGCGTAGCCGGCGGCGCAGAGGGCGAGGAGATAATTCGAGGTGAAAGCCATCGCCAGGAGAAACGGCAGGCTCAGGGAATGCACCATGAGGTAGCCGAACCGGAGGTCGTAACGGTCCGCTATTTTCCCGCCGAGGAGCTGGCCGAAGATGCCGGTGAGGAGGATGAGCGATGTGAGGATGGTGGCGGCGAGGGTCTTCGTGCCTTGCAGCGGGATGAAGGAGAGCGAGCCGATGAGGTCGTGGAAGAACGTGGATTTTATCTCCAGGTACGCCGGCAGGAGCACCATGTTCCCACGGTATGCGATTCCGCCGAGGACGAGTGTGAAGCAGAGGATGACGAAGTACCTGAGGCGCTGCTCCGCGCTCGAGTTCGTTTTCGAGTCCTCGCGGCGTAGTTTCTCGTTCATACCCAGCGGGCTCAAGACGGCGGCCGCCGCGATACTGGCGGAGCCCAGGATCACGAGAGCCCAGCGCCAGGAGAAGAGCCAGGTGAGGACGCCCGTGAAAAGGGGTGCCGAGGCGATGCCCAGGTTGCCGAAGACGCCGTTTATCGCCAGGGCCCGCCCGCGCTTCTGTATGGTGTGCGAGATCAAGGCGAGGCCCGCGGGATGGTAGACGCTGGCTCCGATGCCCACCATGATGAGGCTTAGCGCCATGCTCCGGGGAGTGCGCGCGAAACCGGCCGCGACGAGCCCGAGGCCCATCCCGACGAGGCCGAAGATGAGCATCTTGCGTGCTTCCCACCTGTCGACTATGTATCCTATCGGCAGCGCGCAGAGGCCGTAGAAGAGGTACATGAAGAAGCTGATCTTGACGACTTCCTCGAGGCTCATCCCGAAGGATGCGACCAGGGGCATGGTCACGGCGGGGAAGACGAGTATCAGCATGTGGCTCAGGAAGTGGCACGTGCTGCTGAATACGAGTATCCCTTTCTCTTCCTTTGTGAATGTCTCGCGTTGTGTCATCTGTCGTCCTCGCGTTGCTTCTACGGTGCCGGCTGCCGGGCAGCGGGTGGCGACGGCCAGGGCTCCCGCCGCGCGGACCTGAGCGGAGGAGAGCGCCCCGCACCTCCCCCGCGCCCAAGCCTTGCCCAGCACGCTGGGGTGAGATCGCCGACAGGACCCGCGGCACTCCACCTCGAAGCCCAAGCAGCGGGTGGCGACGATTCGGGAGCGCCGTGGAAGCGAGTGACATGCCATCTCCTCACCGGCGCCCGCTGCGCTCGGCTAACCGCCTGACGGCGGTGGATCCTCGCTTGCTCCGCGCCAACGGTTCGTCGATGGCATGTCACTCGCTTCTTGATCTTTGGAGCGAGTACCGGCGGATGGCGGCGATCCAGCTTCCTGCCTGCCTCGATGCGCTCCGCGGCACTCTTTCACACCACCGGCCGATCCAGGGCCTCTTGCGCCCGGCGTACGATTGTGCTAATGTAGCAGAAAGCACCCTCTTTTTTAATCCATTTCCTTCCTACTGATCCCTCTGCGAGTTGCGCCGGATGAAGACGTGTGGAGGTGGCTCGTGTACGCAACTGTCTTTTCGGGCTCCATATGCGGAGTCGAAGGTTTCCTGATCGAAGTCGAGGTCGATATCGCGCGCGGTATCCCCACCTTCTCGATAGTCGGTCTCCCCAACGCGGCGGTCAAGGAGAGCAGGGAAAGAGTGACGGCGGCCGTGAAGAACTCGGGATGGGAGTTCCCCCTCAAGCGGATAACGGTGAACCTGGCCCCGGCCGACGTGAGGAAAGAAGGAGCCGCTTTCGACGTGGCGATAGCCGTGGGGATCCTCTCTTGCGCCGGGATCACCGATTCGGATACGCCGTTCGGCACCATCGGATCCGCCCAGGACGAGGATCCGTCCGACCGGGAGAAGCGGACGGGGCCTCACGGCGGCGGGCGCCCGGGCATCCTCGGTGGGACTCTTCTGTTGGGCGAACTCGCCCTCGATGGAGGGTTGCGCCGGGTGGCCGGTGTCCTGCCCATCATCCTGCATGCGAGGGAAAAGGGATTCGCCAGGGCGATAGTGCCTGCAGCCAATTTCACCGAGGCGCTCGTAGCCGAGGGAATCGAGGTGTTCGGCTGCAAAACCCTGCGCGATGTGATAGGGGTCCTTACGGGCGACTCTTCGGTCGCGACGGACGTGTTGTGGAAGAAAAAAGACGACGCCCCGGGGAGATCCTCGGCGAGTGATGAAGACGAATGGATCGGCATCGACATGGCGGACGTCGTCGGGCAGGAATCCATGAAGAGGGCGCTTCTAGTGGCGGCCGCGGGAGGGCACCACGTCCTCATGGTGGGACCACCGGGCGCCGGCAAGACGATGCTGGCCAGGAGGTTTCCTTCCTTGCTCCCGCCTCTCGGGCACAGGGCCGCCCTCGAATCGACGATGATATACAGCGTGATGGGATTGCTCGACGGAAACAGCCTGCTCGTGCGCCCGCCTTTCCGCTCGCCTCATCACAGCGCGAGCGACGCGGGCCTGATCGGCGGGGGCAACGTGCCGAGGCCCGGCGAGATCACGCTCGCCCACAACGGCGTGCTCTTCCTGGACGAGCTTCCCGAGTTCAAGCGCCACGTTCTCGAGACTCTGCGCGAGCCGCTCGAGGAGGGGAGGATAACCATAGCCCGGGCGAGGCAGGCGGTGACGTTTCCCGCCAGGTTCCAGCTCGTCGCCGCGATGAATCCGTGCCCCTGCGGGTTCCTGGGGAGCAAGGAACGGCAATGCCGGTGCTCGCCGCTGCAGATCGAGAAGTACATGGGCAAAATATCCGGCCCTCTCCTCGATCGCATCGCGATCCACGGTTTCGTGCGCCCCGTCGACCTGGACGCTTTCGCCCGCGGAGGCGCGGGTGCGCGAAAAGACGAGAGTCGCAGGATGCGTATGCAGGTCACCCGCGCGAGGGAAGTTCAGCATGAGCGCTACGCGGAATACGGCGAAGAGCTCTGCAACGCCGCCGCTCCCGAGAAAGTCTTCATTCGGCTCTGCAGGATGTGTGGGACAGCGGAGGAATTTCTCTTCGAGGCCCAGAAGCGCCTCAGGCTGAGCGCCCGGGGAAGGGGACACGTGGTGCGCGTGGCGAGAACTATCGCCGACATAGAGGGCTCCGAGAAGATCGAGGCTTCGCACGTGGCCGAGGCGGTTCAATACCGTATACGTGAGCTGTCCGGGTGAGAGCCTAGGCGGAGCTCGACTTGACCGTGATCGTCTCCAGGCCGTGGGCGTTCGGTCCCGTCTCGGATCTGCGGAGCATCCAGGAGAAGAAGAAACCGAGGAAGCCCGATATCGAGAATATCCACATGCCGAGGGCGTATCCGCCGGGATTGCTCGCCGAAGCGAGGGAGTAATCGTTGGCCCAGCCTATGAGGAAGTTGAAGCCGGCCAGCCCGATATTTTGGATCATGGTCATGAGCCCGTAGGCGGTTCCCAGCTTCTCTTCCTTGACGATATAGGCGACGGAAGGCCACATCACGGCGGGCACGAGGGAGAAAGCGATCCCCATCATGGCCATCGGCACCATGAGGTGCACGTTCGTATAGGCCATCATCAAGTATACGGGCACGAGGAGCAGTGAACCATACATCATGAAGAGGGCCCGCTTGGCAACCCGGTCCACGAGATAACCGAAGATCGGCGTGAAGATCATGGCGAAGAGGGTCAGCGTGCTCGACAAGAAGCCTCCGAATTCACGGGTGGTTCCGTGGGCCTCCTGGAAGAATTTCACGGCGAAGGTCTGGAACGGGAAGATGGCCGAGTAGAAGGTCACGCACAAGAGCACCACGTACCAGTATGAAGTGCCCAGATTGAAGATACTCGAGAAGGAGATCTTCTCCGTCTCGCCCGCCTGCCCCATTTCGTACTTCTTGACGGCGCTGTTTTCCATGCCCCAGTAGATGATCGGTCCGATCACGCACAGGGTGCCGAAGCCGACCGCGATGAGAAGCGGGGTCTGCCAGCTGTCGAAGGCGGGCTTGGCCCATGTGGGGGAGTTCAAGGCGAGAAAAGAGCCGAGCCTTGCGATCGTGAGGTTCACGCCGAAGGCCAACGACAGCTCCTTGCCCTTGAACCACTTGGCGAGAGCGGTGGTCACCGAGACGATGAGTGACTCGGCGCCGATGCCGAAAACGAGGCGCCCTGTCGCCATGACCGCGAGGCTTCCGGTACTCGCGGTTATGGCGGCTCCGAGGAAGCAGAGGGCGCCGAAGATGAAGGTGGCGCGTTTCACGCCGATGCGGTCTATTATGATGCCTCCCAGGAGCACCATGAAAACGTTGGGGAGGCTGTAGATGCCGTTCAAGGTCCCGATGTTCTTGTCCGAGAAGTGCAGCTGGCTCTTCAGTAGGTCGGCGATGGGACTTATGGCATCGTAAACGTAGTAATTTCCAAACATCGCAAGGCTTATGACGATGAGGACGGACCACCGGTAAGTCGCGGGTGGCGGGGGAAGGGCAGGCGCGCCTTGTTGAAGATCGTTCATTTCCACGCTCCTTTTTGGGATTAGATTTCTTGAATAACACAGCTTGTCGTGGGGCACAATGATAAAAACGCAGGGAAACCGGGCGGGAACTTTTCGCTTTGATGCTTGTAGTACTTCCTTGGAAATGAATGCAAGCTGCGCGCTGGACGGCCGCTCCCGGATTACCGGAGTCGCAAATGCCTGAAACGGGCGGCGCAACAGCATAAGATGTATGAGGTTATGATATCATCTTGGCAATGAGAGGGTTTTTCATTATCTTAATAGAAACACCCTTGGGGGCGACTCCCCGATTCCCATTATCGAGTGGGCCCCGATATTTCTGCAACGTAGTTCGGAGTCTGTTCCCCTGACTCGCAACACTGATTTTTCTCGAACATTTTTTTCAAAATCCGGGCCTTGGCGATTCGGCAACGGTTGCGCAGGTTCTCTATCACGAGCCGGATTGAGCTTCCAAAGCAGGAGGTGCGAGGATGCTCAAGAAGATATACGTAGGCAATCTGCCGCTCAATGCCACCGAGAAGGACGTGCGATCGATGTTCGCCCGCTTCGGCACCGTTCACTCCATAAAGCTTGTTACGGACCGGGAGACGGGCATGTCCCGCGGGTACGGGTTCGTCGAGATGGAGCGCGACGCAGCGAGAGCGGCTGCAACCAAATTGAACGGCAAGCTCTTCGGCAAGCGCAGCCTCGAGGTCTGCGCCGCCCGGGAGCGGCTTCTCAAGCACGCGAGCGATGAACGACAGAGTTGGTAGACTGTCTTTGGCAGGTGATCTCATCAGGGTTGAGCGCGGAGGGTTGTGTTTCTGCAAGAATCTCCAGTGATCTCTTGAGGTAATGATCTTTTCCGAAATTCCCGCGTATTGAGGTTTCCATATCACGACCTTCCGCACTCGAAAACAACAGAGATGGAGGGTAGTAATGGGAGTACTCGGTATCAACACGCATCATCCGCTGAGAACGGCTTTCATAGGAACTTATCTTCCCCGCGAATGCGGGATAGCCACCTTTACGAGCGATCTTTGCGAGAACACGGCGGCCCTCGCCGAGGAGGATTCCTCGGTGGTGGCGGTGGCTCTCACCGAGCCCGGGGGCAAGTACGTCTACCCGCCCCGGGTGAAGATGCAGATACGCCAGGAGGAACCCTCGGATTACGTTCGAGCCGCCGCGTTCCTCGAGTCGAGCGGCGTCGACGTGATCTGCCTTCAGCACGAATACGGGATATTCGGCGGTGAAGAGGGAAGCCGGATCCTCGACCTCATCGACAAAGTGGATATTCCCCTCGTCGTCACCTGTCACACCGTTTTCAAGGACCCTGAACCGTTGCACAAGGAGATAATCAGGGAGATAGCGGACAAGGCGGACAAGCTCGTGGTGATGAGCGCCAGGGCCATCGATTACCTTTCGGAAATCTACGGAGTGGATCGCTCCAAGCTGGTTCTCATCCCCCACGGCGTGCACGACGTACCCTTCACCGAGCGCAAGTTTCACAAGCGCAAGTTCGGGGTCGCCGGCGACGTCATCCTGACATTCGGGCTCCTGCACCGGACGAAGGGGATCGAATACATGATAGAGGCCATGCCCGCGATCGTGAGCAGGCATCCCCAGGCCAAGTACATCGTCCTCGGGGCGACTCACCCGCGCGTGGTCGCAATGGAGGGCGAGTCATACCGGGAGAGCTTGAAAGAAAGGGTCAGGCGCTACGGGCTCGAGAAAAACGTCCTGTTCATTCCCGAATTCCTGCAGCTCAACGATCTTCTCGAGTACCTGGCGGAGACGGACATCTTCGTGACCCCGTACACGAAACTCGAATACATAACGAGCGGCGCCCTCTCCTATGCGATGAGCGCCGGGGCCGCGGTCGTTTCCACTCCGTATTGGTACGCCGAGGAGATGCTGGCCGACGGCAGGGGGCGTCTCGTGCCAAGGTTCGACTCAGCCGCCCTCGCAAGGGAGATCATCGATCTCCTGGACGACCGGGAGGAACTCAGGCGCATGCGCTACAGGGCCTATGCTCACACCAGGGAAATGATCTGGCCGCGCGTGGCGCGCGCTTACATGGAGCTGTTCAGGGAAGTGGTGAAGGTGAGGCCGAAAGTCGTCCAGGCCGTTTCCGGTGAGGCGTCGCGGGCGGGCAAAGGCGTCCCCGGAAGGCGTCGCTGAAAAACCCGAACCTAATCCTTTTCGATGTCTGCGGCGAAGGGGACCAGATCGCCGATCTTCCCCTTCGCGGCTCCGATCACGGTGTCGGCGGCCCCGTAGTAGACGATTATCTCGTCTTCGATGTCGAGTATCTCCTTGTCCAAAGCCGGCACGGCTCCGCAGGTGAAGACGACGTGGGGAACCCAGTAATCGCGCGAGTCGGCCTCGCCGATCTCGTACTCCGCTTCGGGCTCGAGCACGGGGTTCGGGGAACGATACAGCATTCGGGAGGGATCATTGAGGTCGGTGACGAGGACGCCCAACCGGTACGAGCGCTCATAATCCACTCCATGATATATGTTCAGCCAGCCGAATCTTGTTTTTATCGGCGGCGCGCCGGCCCCTATCTTAACGCCGTCCCACATCATTCCCGGTCTCGGGCCCGCTAAGATCTTCTGCCCGGTCCGCGGCCAGGGGCAGACCAGGTCTTCCAGGTAGGATATCCATAGATCGGGGTCTATGCGGTGGTACACGACGTAGCGACCCTCGAAAGTCTCCGGGTAGAGGACGGCGTCCTTGTTCGGGAGGCCTGGAAAGCCCAGGCCGTCCCTCGTCCACTTGTCGAATCTACGCTTGAGAAAATCTTCGACGTCGATCGATGCCATCGCTATCTGGGGCGTCTCCTCGTCCCACGCCGTGTAAAGCATGTAGAGTCTATCTCCGATGAGCGTCACCCTGGGATCCTCGCAACCCGCCGATTCGAACGGCGTCGCCGACTCGAATATGGGCTTGTCCATGCGTCCCTCGATGTCGACTCCGTTTTTCGTCCAGGCGAGGCCGATCCTGGAGATCCCGTCGTCACCGTATGAGCGGTACAGTATGAACGTGGCGCCGTCGATGCGGACGGCGGCGGGATTGAATACGTAGCGCGATTCCCAGGGATGCCCGGGAACCGGTTCGAGGATCGGCTTGCCCGAGAGACGGACGAGCTTGCCGGCGGGGACCGGCTTCTCCATGCCGGAGGGGAGGACCATGAGGCTGTCCGGGTCGGCCGACATGCCGAGCAGGGAGTCTCTCAGGTTCTCCCATGCCTTGCCTTCGCTCACGAGCTCGCGGGTCTTTCTCTCGAGGGCGTCGAAATCCCCCAGGCCGGCCATCGCCATGTACAAGGTGATGAAGTCTATCGTCGCCCAGTCTCTTTCGACGGTTGCGAAGAGCGGTGGAGGGGCTCCGGTGCCGCCCTGGGCGCTGTACGAAGCCCATGTCCATGCCGACATGGGGACGAAAGTCGTATCGGGAAGGGTTATGGACAAGTGGTAGACGTTGCCGGCGGCGGTGAGAAGCCGCGCCGCTTCGCCGGCCGGGTGCCGGTTCCTCAGTTCATCGGCGATCGATAGGAGCGTTCGCGCCACCTCGCGGTGCTGGAGATTCTCGGCCGCATTGTAGGCACTGAGTATCATTCTTCCCCAATAGCCGCGGATGGAACGGACCAGGGTTGCGGCGAACGAGTCGGGGTCGTCGGGGATTCGGCTCCAGATTCGCGAGAAGAAGCGGATGTCCGCCCTTTCTTTCATGATCCCTAGAAGGGTCTGGAGGACCGGGAACTCTCCTCCCCATCCGCGCCTGGACCTGGGCATTGGAATTCGGCCGGTCAGATGAACCAGCCCGGAGGTGCCGCGGCTCTCCACGTCGGTCAGGTGGGCCCTGAGACTGGTATAGACGGGTTCGATGGAGGCTTCGTGGAACCAATCCGGGACGGCGTTCTTCTCGATGAAATCGAGTACGCTTTCAACGTAGCGCCCGGACTCGGTCAAGGAGGCCAGGCAAAGCGCATCGAGGGGGCTCATTTTGCTCGTGAGCTCGGAGAGGTTGCGCGCGCCGTTCTGGGTGAAGAGATTCTGGGGGGGATTGCGCTTGAGGATTACTCCCGCCGCCTCTTCCGTGAGCTGAAAACTCTGCAATACTCTCTCGGCGTCTCCGCCCTCGTCCGCACGAGCGAGCATCGCGAAGATGGTCTCTCCCATCTTCCTGATCCCTTCCATGGTGGTGAACTTGAACGGGAAAAGCTCGTCCCGTATGGCCGTTTCCAACCTTTGCCAGAAATGTCTGAGCCGGGAGGTGATCTCGAGGGAATTCTCGATGCCTTTCGTCGCCAGGTTATCGCGGACGAAGGAAGTGAATTCCTCCCGGTAACGCCCGATGATTTCCTGGTAGGCTTCGCTCGCCCTCGCGACCGGTTTTCCGCCGGCGCTTATCTCCTGCGGAACGATCACGCCCACGTTCGGAACGAATTCCCATGCCCCGAGCTTGGGCAGGTACGAGCGCGATTCTATCTCGCGCTTGTGCCACTCCTCGCGGAACTCGAACCATGATGAAACGAACAGTGCGGATTGGGATCGGATCATGCGCTCGACTTCGTGATGAAGGATGTCACGCGCGACGTCGCCGTCGATGGCGCCGAGGGTTTCCCGCAATGTTTCGATCTCGTCGATGAAACCCGAAAGCCTCGCCACGAAGAAGAGAAAAAGTCCATCCACCAGGTCGTCGGGATGAAAGCGTTGCTCGAAGCCGTACAGGAGGAGAAACCCCTTGAGGGCGTCTATCCACTCCTTGGCGGTCATGGTGAAAGGTTCGGTTTTCGATGCCGCTTCCTCCATTCGCCGGTGGAGGCGCTCGGGCACGATCTGCTTGAGGAGCGTTTCGTCGAGGCGGTTGAACTCGTATTCGAATATCCGGAGGAGTTCCTCCTTGTCGATCGAGAGATCGGGAAGCACATGTTCCCCGCCCGGATAGCCGAAGGTTCTCGGCGAGGACGTTCCTTCAGGACGGTTCGTCCACCAGCGCGCGTGCAGCACCACCTGGTGCATGAGAGCATGGGCCACCTGGTGAAAAACTCTTTTCAACTCCTGGACCGGGCAGGCTCGCGCATTGATTCCCAGGTGGACTTGCGCGATGGAGAAGTCCTCGGTCAACGCGCGGGTCACGAGCCAGGGTTCGAATCCGTAGATGCCGGTTTCGCGCGACCAGACGTCCGCGCTCGACGTGCATGCCTGCATGAGGCGGGGAGAAACGGCGAGCACTCCGGGAGTCGGTTGGCGTAGGTCCAGACCGAAGACGCCGGCCATGACCGGCAAGGAAAGGACGGATTCGATCGGGTGGGCGAGTTCCGGCCTTCTGAAGTTGGCCAGGGCCAGATCTTGACCGTGCTCGGATACGGGCGCGAGGATCGATTCTATCCATGCGGGTGGAAAAGCCGACGAGTCCCCCTCCGCTTGCATGGACCCCGAGATGACCGCCGGAGTCAGGATCACGAGGGGCGCTCCGTAACGTAGAGCGATTTTCATGAGGGCGCATATGCTCCAACCGCGGTTTTCGAACCCTTCCATCATGGGAAGGAATCGCAAAGGGACGCTCTTGTCCGCCTGGTATTCGGAATGGATGCTCGTGAAAAGCCCCTCGTCGTTGCCGGGACCGGCGCAGGCGATGAGGGATTTTCCGGAGAGGCCGCTTCTCTCGAGGCCGTCGGCGGCGGACTTGATGACGAGGGAAAGGGATTCGAATTCAGCAAAGATGGGGATGCCGACGACGGCCTGCAATGAGCGTCGGTGCGGAAAGGAGGAGAACGCATTTTCGAAGGCGCTCTCGAAGCGGGAGATCATTTCATTGGTGGTTCCCTTGCTCATGGCATTTCCTCCGAATCGCCGCCACCCGCTGGTTGGGTAGTTAGGGATCTGCAACGGAGACGATGAGCCTGCCTCGACATGCTCTCACGCTCCGGCGTCCTCGCGCGCGGATGATTCAATCATAGCGCGCTGCGGAGTCGCGTTCGAGCATGTCGAAGCAGGCAACCCGAATTACGATTATTCATTGTTTCCACTCCAAAGATCAGGAAGCGAGTGACAGACCATTGACGAACCGTCGGCGCGGAGCGAGCGAGGATCCGCCGCCGCCAGGCGGTTAGCCGAGCGAAGCGGGCGCCGGTGAGGAGATGGTCTGTCACTCGCTTGCAAAGCACCCCCCGAATCGCCGCCACCCGCTGCCTGGGGCTCGCAGCCAGAGTGCCGCGGGTCC
>CAYXEN010000068.1:0-15288 GCA_964464035.1 uncultured bacterium
ACCCCATAGTCCGGATCGCACTCGCCGGCCCCGATGAACTCGTCGCCATACGGAGACTGGCCGAAAAGAAGCTCAAACCCGACCTGGAAACCCTTCCGGGAATAGCTGCGGCCGAAGTGCGCGGCGGACTGGAAGAAGAGATAGAGATCGAAGTCGATCAGGACAAGCTGGCCGCGCTCGGCATCCCCCTGGACAGGATCCGCGAAGTCGTCGGATTCTCCAACATCAACATGCCCGGGGGGCTATTGCGGAGCAAGGACAGCCAGTATCTCATCCGCACGAAGAACGAGTTCGAAAACGTCGAGGAAATCTCCCGCTTGGTGATCAAGCAGGCCGGCGGGACGGCCGTCAGGCTGGGCGACGTCGCCGTCGTGTACCGCGGCGCCAAGGAGCGCGAAGAGATAACACGCCTCAATGGCACCGAGTGCGTGGAGATAGACATATACAAGGAAGGCGACGCGAACACGGTGAACGTTGCCGGCGCGCTCCAAGGCGCGCTGGCTCGATGGAGGAACAAGCTGCCCGAAGGGTACAAGCTGGCGATCCTTTTCGACCAGTCCCAATTCATAAAACAGGCCGTGAACGAGGTGCGAAGCGCGGCCCTCCTGGGCGGCCTCCTTGCGGTACTCGTCTTGTTCGTATTTCTGCGTGACGCCAGGAGCACCTTGATAATAGCCACTTCCATTCCACTATCCGTTCTCGCCACCTTCATCTTGATGTACAAGTACGACATCTCGCTGAACATAATGTCCCTCGGTGGTCTCACCCTGGGGATAGGCATGCTGGTCGACAATTCCATCGTGGTCCTCGAATCGATCTACAGGAGAAAGCGCAGCGGATCCTCCCTCCACGAAGCCGCCGTCGAAGGCGCAGGCGAGGTTGGACCGGCGGTCACCGCCTCGACTCTCACTACTGTCGCCGTCTTCATACCGATCATCTTCGTCGAAGGCATAGCCGGGCAATTGTTCAAGGACCAAGCCATGACGGTCACCATAAGTCTCCTCGCTTCTTTGCTGGTCGCCGTCACCGTCATCCCCATGCTGAGCGCCGCGGGTTCCGGAGATTCGTCCCGGCGACCGGGACCGCGGTCGCGAGAGGGAGACAAAGAAGCATTCAGCATGGGCGGCGTTTCCAGGATCTATGACCGCGTACTCGAAGCGGCCCTGAACCGCCCCTGGGTGACTCTCGCAATAGCCTTTCTCCTTTTCGCCGCTTCCCTCGCCTCACTCCGTTGGATCGGCAAAGAATTGACCCCATCGCTGAGCGAGGGCGAATTCTTCTTCGAGGTCAAGATGCCCGAAGGCACGTCGCTCGCCGCCACCGACCGCGTCCTCAGTCGAATGGAAGCCGAGGCGGCCGAGATCCCCGCGATAGACAAGTATTTCTCGACCGTGGGCACCAGATTCGCGACCGGGGGAATCTCCGTGAACACGAAAGCCGAGAACCTCGGTCAACTGAACATCGTCATGAAGAATCGCGCGGACGACGCGACCGAGGAGAAAACCGCGGAAGATCTCCGCAGTCGCTACGAGCGGATCCCCGACTTGGAGATCAAGATGGGCAAACCGTCCTATTTCTCGCTGAAAACACCCGTCGAATTGATTCTCTACGGTGAGGATCTCGATGCGCTCAGGGATTACTCGCTCAGGCTCGTCGAGCGTTTGGAGAGCATCCCCGGCTTGGTCGACGTTCGTTCATCGCTGGAGGCGGGGACGCCCGAGCTTCAAGTGGTCTTCGACCGCGCCAGGCTCGCATCGCTGGATCTCGACATGGCGACCATATCGGAAACCCTTCGCAACCGTGTGCTCGGCGTCGTTCCGACGAGGTTCAAGGAAATCGACCGCGAAATCGACATTCGGATCCGCAATCGTGAGAGCGATCGCCGATCACTCGACGACGTCCGCAATCTCGTCGTTCCCGGCCCGGGAGGGAAGCCCCTCCGTCTCCTCTCTCTCGCCGACGTGCATCTCGACCGCGGTCCCGCGGAAATCCACAGGATCCAGCAACAGAGGGCCGCGGTCATAACGGGGAACCTGTCCGGCCGCAGCCTCACTTCAGTGGTGGAGGACGTGAACGACGTCCTGCGCCGCTATCCGCCGCCGCGCGGGATAACCCCGGAATGGGGAGGACAGAGCGAGGAGATGAAAGTTTCCTTCGCCAGCCTCCGCTTCGCCATCTTGCTCGCCGTTTTCCTCGTCTACCTCGTGATGGCGGCGACGTTCGAATCCTTCGTCCATCCTTTCATCGTTCTGTTCACAATTCCCCTGGCTCTGGTCGGCGTCGTCGCGGGACTTCTCGCCACGGCAACGAACATAACCATCATCGTTCTCATCGGTATCGTCATGCTGGTGGGGATAGTGGTGAACAACGCGATCGTGTTGATAGACGCGGTGAATCGCCTGCGCAGGAACGGAATGACCAAGAAAGAGGCCGTCATCCGCGGCGGGCATATCCGCCTGCGCCCCATTCTCATGACGGCGCTTACGACCATCCTCGGTCTTCTCCCCATGGCGATAAGCTGGGGTGAAGGGGCGGAGTTGCGCTCTCCCCTCGCCGTCACCGTGGCTTCAGGCCTCTTCACCAGCACTTTTCTCACGCTGCTCGTCATCCCCGCCGCCTACATGGTCGTACCGTCATTGATGGACAGGAAGAACGGCGGGAACACGCAAGGAGGCTCACGAGAGTGACCCTGCCCGAGCTGGCGATAAGGCGGCACGTAACCACGTTGATGATAATCGTGAGCCTGGTGGTCCTGGGCTTCGTGGCTCTCATGCGCCTTCCTCTCGCCTTCTTGCCCGACATCGAACAGCCGCACATATTCGTCCGCATCCCGTATCCCAACGCGTCCCCGGAACAGGTCGAGCGAACGATCATCCGTCCCGTCGAGGAAACCCTGGGTTCGCTCCGCGGCTTGAAACAGATGTGGTCCAATTGCGACCAGGACGGGGGCATGATACGACTCCAATACGATTGGGCATACGACATGCGGGTAGCCAGGGTCGAGGTCTGGGAGAAGCTCGACAGGATAAAACGTGACCTGCCAGACGACATAGGCGACATAACCGTCAGCTCGAACTGGGATTCCCGGGAAGCGGACCAACCGATCCTCGAGGGGAGGCTTTCATCCAACCGCGATCTATCCGAAAGCTACGAGCTCCTCGAGCGGAAGATCGTAAAGCCCCTCGAAAGGATACCCGGCGTCGCCCAGGTGCGGCTCGACGGAGTCAGCCCCCGCGAGGTGAGGATCAACCTGCGGGTGGCGGACCTCGAATTCCACAGGATCGACGTCCGCCGCGTCTACGAAATACTGCGCGGGTCCAATTTCGACCGGTCCCTGGGGAGGATAGTCGACGGCGACAATCTCTACACCGTGCGGACTATCGGAGCTTTCAAAAGCATCGAAGAGATCGCGAATCTCAGGATAAGAAGTGACGGGCTCCGGCTCAAGGATATCGCCGACGTAAGTTACGAACAGCCTCCACTCGAGTACGGCCGCCATCTCGACGGACACTTCGCGGTGGGAATCACCGTCAGCCAGGAATCCAAGGCGAATACCGTCGAAGTGTGCGACGAACTCGAGAAAAGAATCGAGGCCATGAAGAACGATCCCGAGCTCGAAGGCGTGAATTTCCTCGTCTGGTTCAGTCAGGGCAGGGAGATAAAGAAGACCCTCAGGGATCTCATGATAACGGGCGTGGTGGGGGCGATCCTGGCCTCCCTCATTTTGCTCGCCTTTCTGCGCAAAGTCTCGACCACGGTGGTCGCCGTCATTTGCATCCCCTTCTCCCTCGTCGTCACTTGCGGCATCGTATGGGCGATGGGCCACACGCTGAACACATTGACTCTCCTCGGGCTCATCGTCGGTGTCGGCATGCTCGTGGACAATGCAGTCGTGGTGATGGAGAACATCTTCCGGCACCGCGAATCCGGGTTGGATCCCGCACGCGCATCCCTGATCGGGGCGAAGGAGGTATCCACGGCGGTCATCGCCGCCACCCTGACTTCGGTGATCGTGTTCCTGCCGCTCATCTTCAACAAGCCCACGGAGATGAACCTCTATCTGCGAGAACTCGGCATCACGGTATGCTTGACTCTCCTCGCTTCCCTGTTCATCAGCCAGACATTGATCCCGCTGGCCACTTCGTGGTTCATCAAAACGAAGCCCAAACCGCGGGACAGGTTCATGCTTCGACTCGAAACAGTCTACGAGCGCGTCCTTCGCTTCAACTTGAAGCACCGTTGGCTCACGCCGCTCATAGGCATCGTCGTCTTCGCTTGCGCTTACTATCCGTTCACCAGGATCGACAAGAACTTCGATTCGAGCCGTCACGAACTCTTCGTCCAGATTCGATACAACATCAGCGAAGAGATGAGCCTCGAGCAAAAGGAGCAACTGGTCACGAGAGTCGAGAAAACCCTGGAGCCGCACCGCAAAGAACTGATGGCCCGATCGATCTACAGCTTCTGGAGCGACCGCTGGACGCTGACGCGCATCTACCTCGACGAGGGCAAGGCGAGCGAGGACAACATGGCTCTCGTGCGCAACCGCTTGCGCAAGCTTCTCCCGGAGATAGCCGGCGTCAAGCTGGAAGTCCAGGAGAATCGCCAGTTCTGGCGGATGGACCGCGGCAAGCGGATCGCATTTCAACTGGTCGGAGAGGACTCCGAAGTCCTGGCCAGGCTAGCCGAAGAAGCCAAGAAACGGCTGGAGGAGATCCCCGGATTGACCGACCCCTTCTCCAGCAACGAAGCGGGCGGCCAGGAACTTCACGTCCGGCTCGATCGCGAACTCGCCTCACGTTACGGGATATCACCGTTGCAGCCGGCCGAAATCATCGGCCTGACCTTTCGGGGTCGGAGGCTTCCCCGCTTCCGCACGGACCAAGGTGAGAAGGAAATGATGCTGATGCTCGACGAGAAGAAGACGGAAACTCTATCCCATCTCCGCAACCTGCCCATCTGGACCGGCGGCGGCAAGATCCCCCTCGCCTCGCTGGCCGAGTTCCGCGAAACCCCCGGCCCGGAGCGGATCCAGAGAAGCAACCGCTTGACAAGCATATGGGTCGGCGCCAGGTACGAGAAGGGCAACCGCAAGAATTACATCCCTCTCGTCACCGCAGCCATGAACAGCATGCATTTTCCCTACGGGTACTCGTGGACCTTCGGGCAATGGCAGGAGAGACGCAAGGAGCAATCCCGGGAGTTCATCGTCAACCTCGCCCTGGCCCTCCTCCTGATCTTCGCGGTCATGGCGGGCCTTTTCGAATCCATTCCCCAGGCGATATCACTTCTCATCGCCCTTCCCTTCGCCGTGGCGGGCGCAGTATGGACTCTTTATCTCACCGGAACCGACTTCGATCAACCCGCTGCGATCGGGCTTCTCCTGCTCATAGGCGTCGTCGTCAACAACGGCATCGTCATGATCGAACACATAAACAGTTACAGAAGACGGGGAATGCCCCGCTTCGACGCCATGATCAAGGGAGGCAGGGAAAGGTTGCGCCCGATCCTCATGACCGCGGTGACGACTCTGCTCGGCCTCGTTCCCATAGTCGTCCAGAAACCCTCTCTCGGCGGGGTATATTACTACTCCATGGCCTTGGTGATCATGGGAGGCCTGTTCGTCTCCACCTTCCTCACATCCATTCTCCTGCCCACCAACACGACACTCGTCGAGGACTCCCTTCATAAACTGGGCAGGGTCCTGGGCGGCTTCAGAAAGGCTCTGCGGATACCCTAGAGTTCCTCCGCCTTCGACGCGAGATAGGAAGCCACGCCCTCGGCCGTCGGCTTCATGCCTTCTTTGCCGGGATTCCAGCCGGCGGGGCAGACTTCCCCGTGCTTCTCGAAGTGCTGAAGGGCATCGACCATGCGGAGCATTTCGTCTATGTTGCGTCCCAGGGAAAGGTTGTTCACCACCTGGTGCTGAACGACGCCTTCCCTGTCGATCAGGAAGGAAGCCCGCAAAGCCACGCCGTCCGGATGCTCCACGCCGTAGGCCTGGGTTATCGAATGATTGATGTCGGCCACCATGGGGAAGCGGACGGGGCCTATGCCCCCCTTGTCTATGGGTGTACTTCGCCAGCTGTAATGGGAAAAGTGCGAATCTATCGATACACCTACGACTTCGACGCCTCGCTTCTTGAACTCCTCGAGCCTGTGGTCGTGGGCTATGATTTCCGTGGGACATACGAAAGTGAAATCCAGCGGCCAAAAGAAAAGGACCACGTACTTGCCCCTGAGATCTGATAGCTTGAAATTCTCCTGGATCGTACCGTCACCCATCACGGCGGGCGCGGTGAAATCCGGAGCTTCTTTTGCAACGAGAACGCTCATGCTCGACACTCCTTTCAGGATCGAATATCACATGCCTTTATTGATCCGGATAGCCTCAATCAACAGGCAAGATGCATCCATGCGCATCATCTACATGTTATCAATTTAATATAATTTTCTCCTCTGTCCACCATTTCCTGAAGTCCCGCACACGGCGCCCGTCTTGCACGCGAAGCGGAGTCCTAGTCCCGCACTATTCTATGTATCCGAGGCTGCGAAGCGATTCCAGGGTCTTTTCGTCCGCGACCGGAGCTTTCGTGCTTTCCCCGATCCCTCCCGCTTCGTCCAGAGAAGCGGTGAAAGACGAGAGCATCTCTTTCATGCGAACGGCCAGATCCTTCTTTTCACGAATCAGATTGATGCTTTCGGATGGATCGTTTGCGAGATCGTACAGCTCGTCCGGAGCCAGGGCGCCTTCCAGCAACGCGTTCATGCTCCAGAAGACGTCGATCGGGCCGGTAGGATGACGGGCCCAGAACGAAAGCCTGTGCACATACTTGATCGACCCCTTTTTCAGGGCCTGCGTCCTCCCCGCAATGTCGTGCCGGCCGTATCCCGCCTCGATGTACACGAATTCCCTTGCATCCCCGTCTTCCCCCCCGGTCAAAATAGGCAGGAAACTCAAGCCTTGCGCTTCTTCCGGAGCCCGCAAACCGAGCGCATCCAGAATCGTCGGCATGACGTCCACCAACCCAACGAGGGCATCACACAACGACGCCTTCGTCACGCCCGGAATGCGCATCACCAGCGGGACATGCGCGCACGGCTCGTAGGGATGCAACCCGTGCTCGAAGTAATAGTTATGTTCGCCCAGACTCTCACCGTGATCCGCAGTGAACACGACGATCGTACGCTTCGCCGCTTCATTCCCTTCAAGCCAATCCAGGATGCGCCCGAGCTGATCGTCAGCGAAACGTATCTCACCGTCGTATAACCCGACCTGTTCGCCCACGCCTTCCGCTCCCGCCGCGAAAAGCCGGTCGTAAGGAGCCGGGGGATCGTAGGGTGTATGCGGATCCGTGAAGTGCACCCAAAGGAACCAGGGCTCCGCGTTTCCCGCATTCCTCTCCAGCCATGAAATGCTCAAGTCGGCGCCGGTCCTCGCGTCCTTGTGTCCGAATACATAATCATCGAATCCCTGGTCGAATCCGAAAGCCGGATAGAGGTTGCCGTTCGTAATCACTGCAGCAGTCGTCCAGCCCGCGTCACGCAGGCATTCGGCCAAGGTTCGACTCGCGTCGGAAAGCCTGCGCATTGCGCCCCTTATCCCGTGGTAGGAAGGATACGTCCCGGTGAAGAGGGTCGCGAAGCTGGGACTCGTCTTCGGGCGCTGGCAATATGCGTTCTCGAACATGACGCTCTTTCGGGCCAGGCGATCGATGTTGGGAGACGTATTCCGCCCGTATCCATAGCACCCCAAATGGTCGGCTCGCAGGGTATCGAAAGTGAGCAGGAGGAGGTTCCATTTTTCACCGGAAACGGCATCGGTCGTGCTTCTCAAACGTACGGGCATCTTTCCCTCGTCTCTTTTGCCACCACTTCCCATTGCGAAACCGCCCGACCCACCCGCGGTCATCCCTTCGAACAACCCCGAAGCCAGGAACAA
The DNA here is from genome assembly GCA_964464035.1 of uncultured bacterium. Taxonomy (GTDB): domain Bacteria; phylum Krumholzibacteriota; class Krumholzibacteriia; order WVZY01; family WVZY01; genus CAYXEN01. The sequence goes on from CAYXEN010000068.1 coordinate 7,943, forward strand.
CGCAGTCGCCGCGAGCAACAGCGACGATGCTCGCTTGAGAGAAGGGCCGCTTTGCACTTCGGCGGGGCCCTTCGCTCGCCTCGATCCTGCAGCCAGAACGAGGACGAATATGGAAACCGACAGGGAGAGTATCACGACCACGAGACCCGAAATGCGGCCCATGAAGCGGACGGCCAGGAACATGAGCCAGGACGAGAAATAAGGGAGGGACACGGCAAGTGATCCCAAGGGGAACGATCCCCCCTTGCCGGAGACGATCGGATAAAGCAATAGAGCGCAGACGGCTCCCGCGAGGCCTCCCCACAACCCGCCCAATCCCGCATACCTCGCGTAAGACAGAACGATTTCCTTCGCCGGCGAGAGCGAGAACAATCCTCCGAGCCCGAGAATCGAGACATGCAACAGGCCGATTACTCCGCCTGCCATGACGCTTTCTCCAACGAGCGATGCCACTGCGCCGAACTTTTTCATCTTTACTCCGCGGCCGGGGGCGGCATCGAACAATGTTCGTGTTCCAGCGGCCCGGGCGCTTCGCGCCCGACACCGCTCGAAACGCTATCGCTCGATCACTTTCAATCTTCGGCCTCTTGCCACCCGGTCTCCAAGCTTCATGCCGTTGAGGAGCGCGTGCCTGTCGAGGTCTTTCCCAGCAACGCCAAGCGCCGACAGAACCTCCCGCAATTCCCCGCTGCGGGGCGAACGCCGGATTCTTATTCTTGAAGGTTTGCTCCCCAGAATCCTCGCATCTTCCAAGGAATCGAACCCGTCGATGACCCGCAGGAGAACCTCGTAATAGCTCTTGAAAACATCGGCCCTCGTGCTGGCATGGAAGACGAAGCATCTACCATCCTTGACGATATAGCAGGACAGGATCCTCAGGTCGGTGCCCGCCGTCTTCAGCGACGACTGTACGAACGCAGCCGGAAATCCGCTCACCTTATCGGACCAGCGCCTTTCGATTACGGCCCCGCTCTTCCTTGCGAATTCATCTATCTCATCGGCGGGAGTGGAGGTCCGCCCCAGCGACAGGCTGACGACCGCATCCTTGGCGCGGCTCACGAAACTGACCTTGCTCGGCGTGTTGACGACGCCCCAGCCCGACGGCACCGCGACCTTGAAACGAAGCACCGGATGGTAGAAGAAGCCGTTTTCGACGAAACCCTGACGGGGATCCTCACCGTAGACTATGCCGTCTATGAGTTCGAGGTAATCCTTCATGGGATGCTTTCTTGGTTTGAAATCGGGACGACTCCTCCACTCGAGGGCCAGTTCGTCGACCTTTCTCTCCCGGTCGGCGGGATCGGGATGGGTGGAAAGGAAACCGGGAAGCCCGCCGTCGCCGTTTTTCGACATCTCCTTCAAGGTCTCGAAGAAAAGGGCCATCTTCCGGGCGTCATAACCGAGTCGGGAAGAGTACTCGACGCCAAGCATGTCCGATTCTGCTTCCTGCTTCCTGCTGAAACTCAGAAACAGCAGGCCGAGGCCGACGCGGGCGGTTTTCTCCACGCTTTTCACCCGGTCCGACAGAAGTGCACCCAGGCTGAGGCCTATTTCACCAAGTTGCGCCCTCGATATTTGTTCCGCGCTGTGCCTGGCCACTATATGGCCTATCTCGTGCCCGATGATCCCGGCGAGTTCGTCTTCGGAGTTCACGTACGCCAGGATTCCCCGCGTTATGTAGACGTAGCCTCCGGGAAGCGCAAAAGCATTCACTACGGGGCTGTCGAGCAGCCTGAAATGATACTCCAGGTTCGGCCGCTGTGATACGCCGGCCAGCGAGCGGCCGAGCCGCTCTATGTATCCGGCGAGATCCGGATCCTCGTACAAACCATACTGTTCTACGATCTCCGGGTCGGCGTTTCGTCCGATTTGGATTTCTTCCGCCTCGCTTATCAGGGAGAACGTGCGCTTGCCCGTCACGTAGTCGACCGTACAGGAAGCAAGCAACGCCAGTCCCGACACGAGGGCGGCCATACGGATCAAGTTGCCCTTGAGCACGACTGCTTCTCCTTTGTTTGAGGTTCGAGCAGGATGTGGAAATGATATTGGAACTCGGAAGAAGTTTCCAGGGCAATCAGGGAGAGCTCATTTCATCCATTGGGTTTCAGGTATTTCTCGAGTATCTTTTTCAACTTCTCGGTGTGGATGGGCTTCGATACGAAATCATCCATCCCGACTTCCATGCAGCGGCGCTTGTCCTTTTCCCTGACGCTCGCCGTCATTGCGACGATGGGGATCTTTCCACCGCACCTTCTTTCCCGCTCCCTTATTCTCATGGTTGCCTCGAAGCCGTCCATTTCGGGCATGTGGCAATCCATTATCACGAGATCGTATCTTTCCCGGGCGAGTCTCTCCACCGCCTCCTTGCCGTTTCCAACTATGTCCACCCTCATGCCGAATGAGCGAAGAAGACTGTTGATCACTTTCTGGTTTATCTCGTTGTCCTCCGCAAGGAGTATCCTGGGCTTTTCGCTTTCGTCGCTCTCGGAAAGAGCCTCGTCCGCCGCAATGATCTCCGTGAAAGTGTGCCTGGTTATCATCATCGTTTTCGTGCCCGAGCATACTACGCCCCAAACCGCTTTCAAGGTCTCGATCAGCTGGGAAGGACGCGCCGGCCTCGTAATGTAAGCGTCGAACCCGGCGGATCTCATGAGCTCGGCGTCTCCCTTCTGGCCGACCGACGTTACGAGAATAAGCGATATGTTCCCAAGCTTTTCCTCTTTCACTTTCCGCGCGAAATCCTCCGCCTTCATGTCGCCGAGATCGTAATCCAGGATGACCATGCGGTACGGATTACCGCGGTTCCTTGAACGCCGGATCATTTCCAAGCCGTCGTTCCCGGTTCCAGCCCCGTCACATTCCGCTCCACATGCGCATATCTGCGTCGTCAACACTCGGCGGGCTATCTCGTGGGGCTGCACCACCAGGATCTTCGCCCCACTGAGCTCGGCTTGCGACATGGACATCAGCGGCGCACTCGTATCCATAGGCAGCTTCAATTCCACGGTGAAAGTGGAACCCTTGCCTTGCTTGCTTTGCACATGGATCTTCCCCCCCATCATCTCCACCAACTGCTTCGATATCGCGAGGCCCAAGCCGGTCCCCCCGTACTTTCTGGTCATGGAACCATCAGCCTGCGTGAACTTGTCGAATATGTATTCTATCTTCTCCTTGGGAATGCCTATTCCGGTATCTTCAACGGTGAATCTGAGCTGCACGCCTTCCTCGCCGCGCCCGACTTCCTCGATACTGAAAAGCACGTAGCCTTCGTTGGTGAACTTGATCGCGTTGCCTATCAGATTGAGAAGAACCTGCCTTATCCTTCCCGGATCGCCGATGAACCGGCTGGGCATGTGGGGATCATAGTCAGCTATGAGTTCGATGCCTTTCTGTTGCGCCTGGGCTGAAAGCATTCCCACCACTTCGTCCGCCGCCGCCCTCAAGTCGAATGGAATCGGCTCTATCTTTAGTCGTCCGGCTTCTATCTTGGAGAAATCGAGGATGTCATTGAGAATATTGAGCAGGTTGTTTGCGGAAGTCTTTATGATCTCGGCGAATTCCTTCTGCTCGCCCGTGAGTTCGGTATCGAGCAGGAGCTCGGTCATGCCTATCACACCGGTCATCGGCGTCCTGATCTCGTGGCTCATGTTGGCCAGGAACTCGCTCTTCGCGCGGTTGGCTTCCTCGGCCGCCTCCTTGGCTTCCCTCATCGCCTGCTGGGACGCACGGAGAACTTCGAGATCCGTCATGTCCTGCAGCATCACCATCACTTGATCGGTCACGCCTTCCGGGGTTTTTATGGGCATGGAGGAGACGTAGATATGCCGTTTCCCCTCCTTCACCTCGAGCTCGAGCTCGACGTGCTTGACCTTGCCCGAGCGGAACGTTTCCAGGCAAGGACAGACGGCGCACATCTCCCTGCCGCAGTTCAAGAACTCGTGGCACTTTACGCCGGTTTTGGGAGTCTCGCCCCGAGTGTGGCCGAACCATTCCGACAAGACCTGGTTGCCCCACTGCACGTTGAGATTGGAATCCACGAGCATGAACCCTATGTCCGTGTGATTCACGATCGCGGAGAGTTTTTGCCTTTCGCGTTCGAGGTATCTGATCTGGCTGTCCTGGTTGTGAAACCAGCGTTCCAGTTCCTCGAGTCGGCTACGGAGCAGCTCTATGTCTTCGAACTCATCGTTTCTTATGATCTCCGCCATAAGGCATTCACTCCCGATCGGGATACGAATCTACGATCCATCCTTGGTGCCCGTCGTCTTCCGCCTGGTCGCATACTGCCCAGCCAGCCACCGCGCCACTTTTTCCACCTCTCTTTCCGTTGCCTCGTCGAAGGCCCCGATATCGTCGCTGTCTATGTCGATTTGAGCGAAAATCTCGTCGTCCTCCCTGATGAGTACTACGAGCTCCGACCTGGTCGAGGTAGAGCATGCAAGGTAATTGGTTTCCTTCGAGACATCGGGAACGTTCTTGTTTCTCTTCTCGGCCACCGCGCTGCCGCAGATGCCTTTCCCGACCGAAATGAACACGTGGTCGGTGGGCGGCCCGATGAAAGGGCCGAGCCTCAATACGTTGTCGGGAAAAAGTTCGTAGATTCCGGTCCAGTGGAATCGTTCGTCGGAGTTGTGGAGAAGTTCAACGGCTTTCTCCAGAAGATCGCCGAAGCTTCCCCCCTCGGATTTCAGTTTTTCAAGGTCGCGGCAAATATCATCTCCGCTCAACTCGAGCCTCCTCTCTATCGGATCGTAGTCAAAGTTCCGCGGGTCCTGTCAGGTCTCACCTCGCCTGCGTACCCGACGGGTTCCATCCAAGCTGAACGAATTCGAAATCACCGGCCGTCAAGCTGTGGAAAGCCGGGTTCAAGACGCCGTTGTCCCAGCGTCGGTCCATCGTACCTTGCACGAACATGTCGCTCCCGTTGTCGGCCAGTATCAAGCCGTATTTCTTCATGGCCCGGAGGATTTTCTGTATCTCGGGCGGATATCCGCTTATGTCCACGGAAGCTTTCAGTCTGATTCTCGCACCCAGCGGCGGGGCGCTCGGGTCGGAGCCCGCTGCGTGCGACGCCGGCCATACGTAACCGTTCGTTGCACGCGTGGTGAATCTGAGAGCGTGATCGATCTCTCCCGGCCCGTAGACCTCGTCGTATTTCACGAGACCGGGGAAGACGGCCAGGCCGGCGGCGTCGGTGGATGTCCATCCCTCGGGTCTCCGATCGTTGGTGGCAAGGTTGAAAACAGCCCCGGAAGCGGCTTCCCATCGCATGAGCGACGAGTTCCAATGCGTTCCGTACGTTTCGAAGAGCAACCAGTTGTCGCGGTCGACGATTATCATGTGGCGGTCCCCGCTGCTTCCCCCGCCGGCCACGCCGCCTTCTATGTAATCGGGCAGGAGCCGGGCTTCGTCCGGCACCGGGTATCCGATAGGACGGCCCGGCGCTCCCGGGTCGCTCTCGTCTGCATAGGAGGTGAAAGCGACGACCTTCAGCGCTTGATCCCCGGGCACGCCGATGTAGGGTATTCCATAGGGAGGATTCCCGAAATCGGGATGAAGGGCCTTCCCCGCGCCTATCCAGTCTATGAGGTTCTGGCTCTGGGGGTCGACCGGCGCAGTCGATATATCCAGATTCCACCAGTTGTCCTTGGGAAACACCTGCCGCGCAGTGAAATCCTCGTTCAGCACGACTCCCGATGAACCGCCCGTGGAGTTGTCGACCGTCACCGTCACGGTGTCCGAAAACGCAAAGTCGCCGGTCGTATCCGTCGCCTTCGCGAAAATGGAGAGAACGGATGAATCCGCATAGGCGACCGTATTCAATTCGTAGAGATAAGGTGACACGGTGTCCACGCCTCCGTCCGGAACGATACCGTCTATGTAGAACTCGACCTTCGATACACCGGGAGCATTCTCGACTACGGCCGTTATGGTCACCGTTCCCGAAACGACGAAGCCGTCCCCGGGCTCGATGATGCGGACCAGCATGGGGGCCGTTCCGCCGCCACCGGTGTCCGGCTCGGGCTGATCACCGGACGGCGAAAGGAAGCAGCTCGCCATGATCAATACGGTTGAGAGAAGGAGCATGATCAATGTTCTTGTGACCCGAAATCCCAAAGGTGCACCTCCATGGTCGCGGAACCGGGATGAGACGGGCGTGGAACTCCACCGGCTAAGCCATCTTGCATCTTCATAGATGAAAATCTAACCCTTTTATCGCGCCTTTAGAAGCAAATATTATTCCCCGGAAAAATCTTCCAGCCGGCTCCCCACCGGGACTTCTCAGAATGCTCCAAGTGGACACACGATATAATATCAATAGGTTATGCCGTCACAGGGCCGATTGCGGCAATACCCTCCCGCACTTCGATTCTCAGGTCTCGCCGCCGGCGCTCCGAAGTATTGCATTAAGCAGACCTTTCAAGGGCATGAAGCGCCGATGGCAAAGTATGTCTGAATTGATCTATTTTATATACCCAAGGGAGCGGAGTTGCTCGATACGCTCATCCTCGTCGACCGCGGACTTGATTCGTGCCCTCCTCGCGGCCAGCCATTCCCTCGTATCGTGTGTTGCAACGAACTCTATGGGAGACTCCTCCAGCCACGACGATTCGATCACGTCGTGAAGCGGTACACCGTACATGTCTCTGCCTACGGGCACTCCAAGAAGAGCCAGTATGGTAGGCGTAATATCGATCACGCCCCCCACCTTCGGGAGGTTCTCGATCAGGGGTTTCTTGATCGCGTTCGGATTGCTTCTTATGTGGGAGCCCGCCGCGATGAAAACCCCCGGAGGTGAATCCAGGTGATGGCCGGAAGCTCTCAACCCGGGCGGATCGTCGGCCTCGAACCTTGCATCCGTGTTGATCTCGTGCATTCCATGGTCGGACACGATTATCACCGTTGCATCGTCCGGCGCAAGGTGGATCAGCTCTCCGATCGACTTGTCCAAATACTTGTATTCATCCTCGATCACGTGCCCGTAATTCTCCACCTGTTCCTTGGAAGGAGGATGATCGTATTCACTTGGGAACGCGTATCTCCAGAAGCGGTGAGCTACTACGTCAGTGCTGCCGATGTAGAGAGCCAGAAGATCGAAAGGCTTCCCGGCCTCGAGCATCCTCCTTGCGATCTCGATGTACACCGCGTCGGCTCGAAAAGACCATTCCGACTCCTTCCACACCCGCTTCTCGAAATCCCCGGGAGGATTCGGAAATTCTCCGAATATGGCTCTTTCGATGTCGTCCAGGTCATCGTCGATTTCTTCGAGGATATCCATGATCTCGTTCTGGCGTTCCGGCGGATACACCTGGCCTTCGACCCCCTTGATGAGCGCCCCTTTCATC
>CAYXEN010000069.1:0-15259 GCA_964464035.1 uncultured bacterium
ATGTGCGGCTTCGTCCTTTCAAACTTCGCTTTCGCCATGCTCTTGTCCTCCCTTAATTCTTCATTGCCTTGCCGTGGAACCTACCGATGAATTCCTGCGCGATATCCTCGGGAAGCTCCTCGTACCTTGAAAACTGCATTGTATATATGGCACGCCCCTGAGTAAGTGAACGCAGCGTCGTAGCGTAACCGAACATCTCGGAAAGAGGCACCCTGGCGGCTATCACCTGGGCATCAGCCCGCTGGAACATGCCGCCGATCCTTCCCCTGCGCGAATTGAGATCGGCCATCACGTCTCCCATGTATTCCTGGGGAAGCACGATCTCTATGTCCATGATGGGCTCGAGGAGAATGGGCTCGGCCTTGCTCACGGCGTTCCTGAAAGCCATGGAGGCCGCCATGCGAAAAGCCATCTCGCTCGAATCCACCTCGTGATAGGACCCGTCGAGGAGGGTCGCCTTTATTCCTATCATGGGATAGCCCGCCATCACGCCGCAGCTCATCGCGTCTTTTATCCCGCCTTCGATGGCCGGCACGAATTGCTTGGGGATGGAACCGCCGACGATCTTGTTTTCGAAAACGAATGCGTCGCCCTTCTCGTTGGGTTCGACGGTGAGCACCACGTGCCCGTACTGTCCGTGGCCGCCCGTCTGCTTTATGAACTTGCCCTCGGCCTTGGCGGCGTTCCTGATGGACTCCTTGTAAGCGACCTGCGGTTTGCCCACGCTCGCGCCGACGGAGAACTCGCGGCGAAGACGATCCACCAGTATCTCGAGGTGCAATTCACCCATCCCCGAGATGAGCGTCTGCCCTGTCTCCTCGTCCACCTTCACCTTGAAAGTGGGATCTTCTTCGCTCAACTTGGCGAGTGCCTTCGAAAGTTTTTCCTGATCGCTCTTGGTCCTGGGTTCGATCGCGACCGACAGCACCGGCTCGGGGAAATGCATCGTCTCGAGAACTATCTGATGCTTGGGATCGCAAAGCGTGTCGCCCGTGTACGCCTTCTTGAGGCCGACGACGGCTGCTATATCCCCGGAATAGACCGCGTCCCGTTCCTCTCGCTTGTTGGCGTGCATCTGGACGAGCCTGCCGAGGCGTTCCTTGGTGTTGGAAGTCGTGTTGATGACCATACCGCCCGTTTTCGCGACCCCGCTGTAGACTCTGATGTACGTGAGCTTTCCTATGTACGGATCCGTCGCGATCTTGAACACGAGAGCCGAAAACGGCTGGTCGTCCCCGACCTTTCTCGTGTCTTCCTTCTTTGTATAGGGGTTTATTCCTTTCACGGGGGGGACGTCGCAGGGGGAGGGCAGATAAGCCACGACCGCATCGAGAAGCTTCTGGATACCCTTGTTCTTGAATGCGGAGCCGCAGAGAACCGGCACGAAGCTAACGTCGCACACGGCCTTCCTCATCACCCTGGTCACCATTTCCTCGTCGGGCTCACCACGACCGAGGAACTCGTGCATGAGATCGTCGTCGTACTCGGACAGCGCTTCGAGCATGTTCTCCCTGTGGTGCTCGGCCTCCTCGCGGAGATCCTTGGGGATCTCTTCTTCCTCGAACGTCGCGCCGAGGCTCTCCTCGTTGTAGAAATAAGCCTTCATCTTGACCAAATCTATGATTCCCGTGAATAAATCACCGCTCCCGATCGGAATCTGTATCGGAACGGCGTTGGCTCCCAGGCGCTCCCGCATCATCTTGAGCACGTTGTGAAAATCGGAGCCGACCCTGTCCATCTTGTTCACGAAAGCGATCCTCGGTATCCTGTATTTGTCCGCCTGCCGCCAGACCGTCTCGGACTGGGGCTCCACGCCGCCGACGGAACAAAACACCGCGATCACGCCGTCCAGGACCCGCAAGCTTCTCTCGACTTCGACGGTGAAGTCGACGTGCCCCGGGGTGTCGATGATGTTTACCCGATGATCCTTCCAGTAGCAAGTCGTCGCCGCGGAGGTTATGGTTATCCCCCGCTCCTTTTCCTGCTGCATCCAGTCCATCGTGGCGGCGCCGTCATGCACCTCACCCATCCGGTGGAGCTTGCCGGTATAGAAAAGGATCCTCTCTGTAACGGTAGTCTTACCGGCATCGATGTGAGCCATGATGCCGATGTTCCTAACCTTTTCTAGGGGGACCAACCTGCCCATTATTCACCTCGTCCGACCGGCCGCTGCGACCGATCGATCGAGTCGGGCTCGACTGGTCAATCGGCGACCGGGGGATTAATGCACTCCGCTGCTCTTAAACGTAAAAGCATCCAATTAACCCCAAGGCTCCGCAAAGCCGCACTGGAGCGCGTAAAAACAACGATGTTGCTATGTATGCATCTATATCAAGCGCTCGATGCGCTCTTTTTCACCACCTGAAATGGGCGAAAGCCTTGTTGGCTTCGGCCATCCGGTGAGTATCTTCTTTTTTCTTTATCGACGGTCCTTCCGAGCGCGCGGCCATCATCAGCTCGTTGGCCAGTCTTTCCGCCATCGTGTGCTCCGACCTCTGCCGCGCGAAACCGGTTATCCAGCGCATGGCCAGCGCGAGGCGCCTGTCGTGGCGTACCTCTATGGGAATCTGATACGTCGCTCCGCCGACACGGCGTGAGGCGACCTCGAGGACAGGTTTCACGTTGTCTATCGCCTTCTTGAAGACATCGATGCCCTTCTGTCCCGTCTTCTTCTCGATTATGTCGAAACAATCGTAAACTATCTTCTCGGCGAGCGATTTCTTGCCCTTGCGCATCACGTAGTTGATGAAGCGCGCCACGATCACGTCGTGATACTTGGGATCCGGTGTGACCGCCCTTTTCTTTATTCCTCTTCTTCTCGGCATGATTCCTTTGCCCTTACTGGCTCTTCGGTTTCTTGACTCCGTACTTCGAACGTGCGTTGTGTCTGCCCTCGACTCCGGACGCGTCGAGCACGCCCCTGATTATGTGGTACCTGACGCCGGGGAGATCCTTTACCCTGCCGCCCCGTATGAGAACTATCGAGTGCTCCTGCAGGTTGTGCCCCTCGCCCGGGATGTACGCCGTGACCTCGAAACCGTTGGTCAACCTCACCCTGGCGACCTTGCGGATCGCCGAGTTGGGCTTCTTGGGCGTGAGCGTATAGACTCTCGTGCACACCCCGCGTTTTTGCGGGCACGCTCCCATCGCGGGAGTCTTCGACTTCACCTTTTGGGCCTTGCGGCCGGATCTGATTAGCTGATTTATAGTTGGCAATTCTCCTCCAAAATTGTCGTACAAAAACCCCTTGCGATAAGCAGCCTGTGGATAACTCTAACAAACCCTATATCGCTTAACGAATTACCTTCTCATTAAATTTATCTGGCTAGCAAAGCCTGGGGCAAGGAATATCTCACACGCAAAGTTAAGAATTTATTGCTAAGTGATAATTATGTCAAGCAATTTCCTTGTTTCCCCCTACTTTTCTTCGCCAGCCTCGCTCCTGGCCGAAATCGGCTCCCGCTCCACGTCCGAAACCGCCTCGTCGAGCCCGACTCCCTCTTCTTCCTCGATTTCCTCGACGATCTCTATCTCGTCGTACCTCTTGAGGCCGGTCCCGGCGGGAATGAGATGCCCCATTATGACGTTCTCCTTGAGCCCGAGCAGGTGATCCGTCTTGCCCCTCACCGCCGCGTCCGTGAGCACCCTTGTCGTCTCCTGGAAGCTCGCCGCCGATATGAAGCTGTCCGTACTCAAGGCGGCCTTGGTGATCCCGAGGAGCATGGGCTTGAAGGTCGCCGCTTTCCCCTTGCCTTCCCTCATCACCTTCTCGTTCTCCTCCTTGAAGGTCACCTTGTCGACCATGTCGCCCTCGAGGAAGGAAGTATCGCCCGGATCCTCGATCTGGACCTTCTGGAGCATCTGGCGCACTATCGTCTCGATGTGCTTGTCGTTTATCTTGACTCCCTGGAGCCTGTACACCTCCTGGATGCCGTTGACGAGGTATTCCTGCGCGGCGTTGACGCCCTTGATGTTCAGGATGTCGAAGGGATTTATCGGCCCCTCGGTCAGATGATCGCCGGCTTCCACCGTGTCTCCCGCGTACACGCGAAGGTGCTTGCCCTGGGGAATGCTGTACGTGCGCTCGTCCCCGTTGGCGTTCTTGACCACTAGCTTGCGCATGCCGCGCGTGATGGGACCGAATTCCACCACCCCGTCGATCTCGGATACCACGGCCGCTTCCTTGGGCTTGCGGACCTCGAAGAGCTCCGCCACCCGGGGGAGGCCGCCGGTGATGTCACTCGTCTTGCTTATGTCCTTGGGGATCTTGCAGAGCTGGTCGCCGGCGAAGATCTCCTGACCGTCCTTGACGAGAAGGTGCGCCCCGGTTGGAATGATGAAGTGCCCGACCACCTTGCCGCTCTTGTCGACCACGTGCAGGTGCGGATGGTGCTTCTTCTCGCGATCCTCGATTATCACCATCTGCCGCTTGCCCGACTTCTCGTCGATCTTCTCCTTGACCGTCACGTCCTCGACGATGTCCTTGTACTGGACGGTGCCGTCCTTGTCGGAGAGAATGAGGTCTGAGTAGGGATCCCACTCGTAGATGACGTCTCCCTTCTCCACCTTGGCTCCCTCTTCTATGAGAAGCTCCGCCCCGTAGGGAACGCCGAACCGCGAGCGCACGCGATCCCCTTCGTCGAGAATCAACACTTCGCTCTTACGGCTGATCACCACGTGGCGGCCGGATTTCCTCTTCACCGAACGCAGGTTCTTGAACACGGCCGTACCGGAGTACTTGGATATCTTCTGGGTCTGCTCCGCGATTCGGCTCGCGATGCCGCCGATGTGGAAAGTCCGGAGAGTAAGCTGGGTCCCGGGTTCACCGATGCTCTGGGCGGCGATCACGCCGACCGCTTCGCCGATCTCCACGAGCCTGCCGGTGGCGAGGTTGGTGCCGTAGCACATACAGCAAACCCCGCGCTTGGACTCGCACGTGAGCACGCTCCTTATCTTGACCTTGTCGACTCCCCTGTCCTCGATCTCGGTCGCGAGCTCGTGGGTGAGCAGCGTGTTCGCTTCGACGATCACCTCGCCCGTCACCGGGTCGAGCACGTCGTCGACGGCGACACGGCCGCGGAGACGATCGCTCAGCGATTCTATGATCTCCTCGCCCTCCTTGAGAGCCCCGATGTCGATCCCCAGGATCGTCCCGCAATCCTCTTCCGTGACGATCACGTCTTGGGCGACGTCGACCAGCCTTCTCGTGAGGTAACCCGCGTCGGCCGTCTTGAGAGCCGTGTCGGCGAGTCCCTTTCGCGCGCCGTGCGTGGAGATGAAGTACTGCAACACGCTCAGCCCTTCGAGGAAGCTGGCGACGATCGGCATCTCGATGATCTCGCCGATCTGCCCGGTTATCTTCTTCTGCGGCTTGGCCATGAGCCCTCGCATGCCGGCCAGCTGCCGCACCTGTTCGCGGCTGCCCCTCGCGCCGGAATCGGCCATCATGAAGATGGGGTTGAAGCCGTCGCGGTCTTCACGCAGCCTCTCGAACATGACGTCTCCGACGGCGGCCGTCGTCCTGGTCCACGTGTCGATGACCATGTTGTATCTCTCACCGTCGGTGATGGCGCCTTCCTCGTATTTCTTGGTGATGCTCTGGACTTTCTTCGCCGCCTTTTCGACCAAACTTTTCTTCTCGGGAGGAATGATGAGATCGTCCACGCCGATGGTGAGACCGCACTTGGTCGCGTACGCGAAGCCCATCTCCTTCAGCTTGTCGAGGAACTCGATCGTCGTTTCCAGCCCGAGCTTGTGGAAACACTCGGAGACGAGTTTCTCCAGGGCCTTTTTCTCGAGCACCTCGTTTATGAACCTGAGAGGCTCCGGCACTATCATGTTGAAGAGAACCCGTCCGGTCGTGGTCTGTATCCTCTTGTCCTTCCAGCGCATGTTTATCTTGGCGTGGAGGTCGAGTTCCCCCGCCTCAAAAGCGAACACCACTTCCTCCGGCCCGTAGAACGACTTCCCCGTGCCCTTGGCGTTCTGCTTGGCCATGGTCATGTAGTAGATACCGATCACCATGTCCTGCGAAGGAATCGCCAGCGGCTTGCCGCTCGCGGGGGAAAGAATGTTGTGCGGGGCCAGCATGAGCGTCCTGGCCTCCAGCTGCGCTTCGTAGGAAAGAGGAACGTGCACGGCCATCTGGTCGCCGTCGAAGTCGGCGTTGAAGGCCGCACAGACCAGCGGATGAATCTTGATCGCCTTGCCCTCGACGAGCACGGGTTGAAAAGCCTGGATGCCGAGGCGGTGCAACGTGGGGGCCCGGTTGAGGAGCACGGGATGCTCGTGGATTATCTCTTCCAGGATGTCCCAGACTTCCGGGCTCTCCTGCTCGACGAGTTTCTTCGCGCTCTTCACGGTCTGCACGTAGTTCTTCTCCTCGAGCTTCCTTATGATGAAAGGCTTGAACAGCTCCAGGGCCATCGACTTGGGAAGTCCGCACTCGTGGATCTTGAGCTCGGGACCCACCACGATCACGGAACGCCCCGAATAATCGACCCTCTTGCCGAGGAGGTTCTGGCGGAAGCGCCCCTGCTTGCCCTTGAGCATGTCGCTCAGGCTCTTGAGCGGGCGGTTGCCCTGCCCCCGCACCGCCCGCGACCTGCGGCCGTTGTCGAAGAGGGCGTCCACCGCTTCCTGGAGCATTCGCTTCTCGTTGCGGAGGATCACTTCCGGCGCCTTTATCTCGATCAGCTTTTTCAGGCGATTGTTGCGGTTTATCACCCTTCGATACAGGTCGTTCAGGTCGCTGGTCGCGAAGCGTCCGCCCTCGAGCGGCACGAGAGGCCTGAGCTCCGGGGGAAGAACCGGGATCACGTCCAGGATCATCCACTCGGGCCTGTTGTTGGAATTGCGGAAAGCCTCGACCACTTTGAGACGCTTGAGAACGTCCTTCTTGCGCTGCTGAGACGTCTCGACCCTCGCACGGCTTCTCAGTTCCTCCGAGAGGTCGTCGAGGTTTATCTTCTTGAGGAGCTCGCGGATCGCCTCGGCGCCCATCATCGCCTTTATCTTGACGCCTTTCTCCTGGAGCTCCAGGTATTCCTCTTCGGATATGAGTTGCTTCTCCTCGAGCCCCGAATCGCCGGGATCGATGACCACGTTGGATTCATAATAGAGAATCCGCTCGAGGTTGCGGATCGTCATGTCGAGAAGATAGCCGATCCTGCTGGGAACGCCCTTGAAGAACCAGATGTGCGAAACGGGCACCGCCAATTGTATATGCCCGAGCCGCTCGCGGCGCACGTTCGACCTGGTCACTTCGACGCCGCACCGGTCGCACACGACTCCCTTGTATCGGATCCGCTTGTACTTGCCGCAGCTGCACTCCCAGTCCTTCACGGGCCCGAAGATGCGCTCGCAGAACAATCCGTCCTTCTCCGGCTTGAAAGAGCGGTAGTTGATCGTCTCCGGCTTCGTCACTTCGCCGTAACTCCACTCCTTTATCTTGTCCGGAGAGGCGAGCTGGATCCTGATCGCCTTGAAATCGGTCGGCTTCTTTCTCTCTTTCTCAAACAATCCTGTGTACAATGGAAACCTCCTCTAACGGTGATGATCACCGTTATTTGGACTGCCCACGCTCGAGTTCCACATCGAGGGCGAGGCTTTGAAGCTCCTTGATGAGAACGTTGAACGATTCGGGAATTCCAGGTTCCGGAGGGTTTTCACCCTTGACGATCGCTTCGTATATCTTCGAACGACCGGCTATATCGTCGGATTTAACGGTGAGCAGCTCCTGCAGGCAGAAAGCGGCGCCGTAAGCTTCGAGAGCCCACACTTCCATCTCCCCGAAGCGCTGCCCGCCGAATTGCGCCTTGCCCCCGAGAGGTTGCTGTGAAACGAGCGAGTAGGGACCGATCGAGCGCGCATGGATCTTGTCGTCGACGAGGTGCGAAAGCTTCATCATGTAAATGTATCCGACCGTCACCTCTTCGTCGAACGGCTCGCCCGTTCTTCCATCATATAGAACCGACTTCCCGGTCTCGGGGAGGCCGGCTTCGTTGAGAGCTTGTTTGATCTCTTCCACCGTACCGCCGTCGAACACGGGGCAGGCGGCTTTGTACCCTTTCATCGTGGCGGCCCAGCCGAGATGCGTTTCGAGGATCTGGCCGAGATTCATTCGGCTCGGCACCCCGAGAGGGTTGAGCACGATCTCGACGGGAGTCCCGTCGGGCAGGTAGGGCATGTCCTCTTCGGGAACGATCTTCGCCACCACGCCCTTGTTACCGTGACGCCCCGCCATCTTGTCGCCGACGGCGAGCTTTCTCTTTCGGAAGACGTATACCTTGACGAGCTTGGACACTCCCGGGGGAAGTTCATCGCCCCTGGTCACACGCTCGATTTCCTTCTCGTATTCGGCCTCCACCTTCTCCATCGCCTTGGCCGCAGTGTCCATCACGACCTGGACCTGGCGATCTATCTTGGGATCCTTGACGATGGCCAGGCCCCACTGGAGGTTGTCGATGTCGAGGGACTCGAAGAACTTCTCGGAAATCTTGCGCCCGGCTTTGGTGATGAGCTCACCGGTGTCTGCATTGACCAGCTTCTCGCTGGTCTGCCCGATCATGAGTTCACGGAGTTTTTCCTTGCGGAGTTCCTTTATCCTGGCGAGTTCCTTCTCCTTGTTTCTCTTCAGTCCGGCTATTTTCTGCTTGTCCTGGCTGCGGGATTTCTCGTCTCTCTCCTTGCGGGAGAAGACCTTGATGCCGACGACGATGCCGTCCATCCCGGGAGGCGCCTTGAGGGAAGCATCCCGGACGTCGCCCGCCTTCTCTCCGAAGATCGCGCGCAGGAGCCTCTCCTCGGGCGAGAGGTCCGTCTCGCCCTTCGGCGTCACCTTGCCGACGAGGATGTTGCCCGCCTTGACCCGCGCGCCGATTCTCACGATGCCCTCCTCGTCGAGATTACGGAGAGCCTCTTCGCCCACGTTCGGAATCTCGCGCGTTATCTCTTCTATCCCCGCCTTGGTGTCGCGGACCTGGCACTCGAATTCCTCGATGTGGACGCTCGTATACTTGTCGTCCTTGAGGAAGCTCTCGCTGACGAGAATCGCGTCCTCGAAGTTGTATCCCAGCCACGGCATGAACGCGACGAGAACGTTCATCCCCAGGGCGAGTTCTCCGTTCTCGGTGGCGGGACCGTCGGCGAGGATGTCCCCCGCCTTGACGCGGTCGCCGACCTTGACGAGAGGCTTCTGGTTGATGCAGGTATCCTGGTTGGAGCGCCGGAACTTGACGAGCCTGTACTCGTCCATGCCCTGGTACGTGGAGTAATCCTCGAGAGTGTCCCGCTTCGACGACGGCTGGACGACGATCCTCTCGCCCGTCACGGAAACCACCTTGCCGGAATGTTTGGCGATCACCAGCACCCCGGAGTCCTTCGCGACCTTGCCTTCCATGCCCGTCCCCACGCGCGGGGCTTCCGCCTTGAGCAGCGGCACGGCCTGGCGCTGCATGTTGCACCCCATCAGGGCGCGGTTCGCGTCGTCGTGCTCCAGGAACGGAATGAGGGACGCGGCGGCGCTCACGAGCTGCTTGGGAGAGACGTCCATGTACTGAATGCGGCGGGGTGGAACGACGGGGAAGTCGCCGCGAAGGCGCGCAAGAACGAGATCCCTCTCGAACCTGCCCTTCTCGTCGATGGGCGCGTTCGCTTGGGCTATGATGCACTCGGCCTCCTCGTCCGCGCTGAGGAACTCTACCTCGTTCACCACCTTGCCGTTCATCACCTTGCGATAAGGCGTCTCGAGGAAACCGTACTGGTTTATGCGCGCGTAGGTGCTGAGCGAACTGATGAGTCCGATGTTGGGGCCTTCCGGCGTCTCGATCGGGCACATGCGGCCGTAATGAGTATAATGGACGTCGCGCACCTCGAAACCGGCCCTCTCCCTCGTCAATCCGCCGGGGCCGAGGGCCGAGAGCCTCCGCTTGTGCGTAAGCTCCGCGAGCGGGTTCGTCTGGTCCATGAACTGAGAGAGCTGGCTGCTTCCGAAAAACGACTGGATGACCGCTGATACCGTCCGCGCATTGATCAGTTCATAGGGGGTGAGTTGTTCACTCTCCTGCTGGAGAGCCATGCGCTCGCGTACTATGCGCGCCATACGCGCAAGGCCGATCGAGAACTGATTGGAGAGAAGCTCGCCCACCGAGCGGACGCGCCGGTTGCCGAGATGATCGATGTCGTCGGGCTCGGCGTCGGTTTCCTTCATGTCGAGCAGGCACGCTATGACCGCTATGAAATCCTTCTCCGTCAGCGTCGTCTGGTCCTCGGGCACGTCCAGCTTCAGGCGCCGGTTGATCTTGTGCCTTCCCACTCCCGCCAGGTCGTAGCGCTTGGGATTGAAGAACATCCTGCTGAAAAGAGCCTTGGCCGTCTCCAGGTTCGGAGGATCCCCGGGCCGGATGAGGTTGTAGATCTTCTTGAGCGCGCTGTCCTGGTCCGGGCAGCTGTCCTTCTGAAGGGTCTTCAATATGACGTCGTCGTCCGGGCCCTGGTTCTCGCCGTACTTTATCACCGCGAGGGCGAGTTGCTTGGAGTCGCGGAGCCTTTCGAGATGCGAGGCGGTAAGCGCTTCGCCCGCCTGGATGATCACTTCGCCCGTCTTCTTGTCGACCATCTCCTGCACGCATACGCGGCCGATGATCTCCTCGTCCTTCTTGGAGCTCCTCGGGCTCAGCTTTACCTTTTCCGTCTGATGGAAGAGCCTCAATATCGCCATGTTGCTGTCGAAGCCCATCGCCTTGAGGAGGACCGTGACGGGGATCTTGCGGCGCCTGTCTATGTTCACGTACATGATGTCGTTTATGTCTATCGTGAATTCCACCCAGGAACCGCGGTAGGGGATGATCCGCGCATTGAACAGCCGCTTGCCGTTCGGATGAATCTCGTCTCCGAAAAACACTCCCGGGGAGCGGTGCAACTGGCTGACGATGACTCTCTCGGCGCCGTTGATGATGAAAGTCCCCTTGTCGGTCAGAAGAGGTATCTCGCCGAGGAAGACGTCGTTCTGGACGATGTTCTTTATCGTCCTCTCCTTGGTATCGGGATCCTCTTCGTGGATCACGAGACGCAACCTGGCCTTGAGAGGCGCGGAATAGGTGAGATCCCGCTCCTTGCACTCGGCTTCGGAATACTTGGACTCCCCTATCGAGTATCCGTGGTACTCCAGGATGTATTTGCCCTTCGGCGATTCGATGGGGAAAACCGAACGGAAGACCGCTTCCAATCCCTGATTCTTGCGCTTATCCATCGGCACATCGACTTGGAGGAAATCCGCGTAGCTTTCCAGCTGGACAGCCAGCAGATTGGGTATCTCCATGACCTCCGGTATCTTCGCGAACGAGATCCTGCCGTGTGCATCCTTCGGATAATCAAGAATGCTCTTTGCGGCTTTTCGGCTCATCGTAAACCTCGATGGTTGATAGTAATGGTTTGCAGCGGATTGAACGCGTCACCCAGCTACTTGAGCTCAACCGTACCGCCGACTTCCTCGATCTGCTTCTTGATCGACTCGGCTTCTTCCTTGGAAGCTTCCTCTTTGAGCGTCTTGGGGGCGCTTTCCACGAGTTCTTTCGCTTCCTTGAGCCCGAGACCGGTGATGGCCCTCACGACCTTGATGACTTTTATCTTTTCCGAGCCGATCGCCTTGAGAACGACCTCGAACTCTGTCTTCTCCTCGGCCGCCTCGCCGCCCGCGGCTCCACCGGCCATTGCCGCCGGCATGGCTGCGACGGGCGCCGCCGCGGTCACTCCGAACTTGTCTTCGAGGTTCTTCACCAGTTCCGACATCTCGAGAAGCGTGAGCTTTTCGATTATCTCCATTGCAGCGTCTACATTGCTCTTGGCAGCCTTTTTTGCTGTAGCCATTTCATCTACTCCTTGCTCTTGAGTTGACTCGACTATTCACTCGGTTTGTCGCCGTCTTCGCCCTTGCTTTCGCCTTTTTCTATTACGGCGTTGAGCGCGTAGAGAAGTTTTCGCGCCACTCCCTGAAGAACGAAAACGAAATTGTTCGCGGGTGCCTTTATTCCCGCAAGCATCGTCGCCAGCATTTCCTCACGTGAAGGAAGCTTCGCAAGCTCCATCACTTCCGCGCCCTCGAAGATCTTGCCTTCGACCAGGGCCGCCTTGAACTTGGGAGCTTCGTTTTCCTCGGCGAACTTCGCGATTATCTTGGCCGCGATGTTCTCGTGTTCCCTGTCCACCGCGATCGCGGTCGGGCCCTCGAAGAACCTGTCCAGCTCCTCGGCCGGCGTGCCTTGAATACCCCTCTTCGCCAGCGTGTTCTTGATGACCTTGTACTCGACGTCGTTCTCCCGGCAGATCTTGCGAAGCTCCGAGAGCTTCTCCACGTTCAACCCGGTGAAATCGTTCAGCACCACCGAGCGAGCCTGCCGGAACACCTCGGAGAGCGATTCGACCGTTGCGACTTTTTCCGGGCGGGCCATCCTCGTATACCTCCTTACCTGAGGGCGTTAATGACTTGCTGAGCGTCCAACTTGACCGCAGGTCCCATCGTGGGAGAAAGACTCACGCTCTTGATGTATCTCCCTTTGGCCGCCGCGGGTTTGGCTCGCCATATCTCGAGCAGGAGAACCCTTATGTTCTCCAGCAGCTTGTCTTCGTCGAAAGAGAGCTTTCCCACCGGAACGTGGAGATTGCTTCCCTTGTCCACGCGGTACTCCACCTTGCCTGCCTTGAGCTCCTTGACAGCCTTCGCCACGTCGAAGGTCACCGTTCCGCTCTTCGGATTCGGCATGAGGCCCTTGGGCCCCAGGATCTTGCCCAGCTTGCCCACTTCGCCCATGAGATCGGGCGTCGCCACGATCGCATCGACGTCCAACCATCCTTCGCGAAGCTTGGGGATGAACTCGTCCGCCCCGACGTAATCGGCGCCCGCTTCCTTCGCTTCCTTTTCTTTCTCCCCCCTGGCGAGCACGAGCACCCGGACTTTTCTCCCGGTTCCGTTGGGAAGAACGACCGTGCCTCTTACCTGCTGGTCGGCATGCCTGGGATCCACGCCGAGATTTGCGGACAATTCCAGTGTCTCATCGAACTTGGCGGTCCCGAGTTGCTTGATGATGGATACGGCCTCTTCGAGGAGATACTGCTTGTTCTTGTCGAACTTCTCCATGGCCGTCCTGTATTTCTTGCCTCGCTTCATGAACAGCTCCTCTTGATCCTTTTCGAACCGGGCACCGGCACGAAAACCTACTCCTCTACGACGATCCCCATGCTGCGCGCGGTTCCCTTTATCACCGATATCGCGGCATCCATCGACGAAACGTTGAGGTCCGGCATCTTTATCTCTGCTATCTCCTTCACCTGGTCGAGAGTCACCTTGCCCACCTTCACCTTGTTCGGCTCGCCGGAAGCCTTGGCGATGCCGGCGGCCTTCTTCAGGAGAACCGCGGCCGGAGGCGTCTTGGTTATGAACGAGAAACTCCTGTCCGCGTAGACGGTGAGGATCACGGGGATGATCGTGCCCATCTGCTTCTTGGTCGCATCGTTGAAGGCATTACAGAATTCCATGATGTTCACCCCGTGCTGGCCCAAAGCGGGGCCGACCGGAGGGGCGGGCGTGGCGCTTCCACCGGGGATCTGCAACTTGATCGTCGTCAGGATTCTTTTCTTCGGTTTTGCCATTTACGTCTCCTGAAAAAAGATAAAAATACCCTTCCACGAAATCCGCGCTCGAAATCATCCAGGATCTATACCGGCTCCACCTGGAGAAAATCGAGCTCGACCGGTGTTTCGCGGCCGAAGATGCTCACGAGCACCTTCAGTTTGCCTTTTTCCGCGTTTATCTCGTCGATCACTCCCGTGAAATCGCTGAAAGGACCGTCCTTGATGCGGATGTGTTCTCCCAGCGTGAAAGGTATCTCCGGAGTGATGGTCTGCTTCTCCTTGTCCATGCGGCCGAGGATCCTCTCCACCTCGGGCTTGGACAGAGGCTGAGGCTTGTCCCCGGTTCCGACGAAGCTGGTGACACCCGGGATCCCGTTCACCAGGTGCCAGGATTCATCGGTCATGTGCATCTCGATGAGGATGTAGCTCGGAAAGAACTTCCTCGTGGTCACGGTCTTCTTTCCCTTTTTCATCTCCGCCACTTCCTCGGTCGGCACGACTATCTGACCGAAATGATCCTTGATCGGAGAGGTGTTTATCATCTTGAGTATGTTCTGGCGCACCTTGTTCTCGTGTCCCGAGTACGTGTGAACGACGTACCACTTCTTGGGAGGGCCGCTCTCTTCCACCTGCTCTTCCGAGCCGGCCGCATCGGTCTCTCCCGCGTGGGCGTCGCCGGGCGACTTCGCCTTTTTGGCCTTGCCTTCCCCGCTCGCCGATCGTTTGGCTTTCTTCTCGGCCTTCCCGCTCTTGCCCGCCTGTTCAGGTTGTTCTACGTCTTCGCCTCGTGCGGCGGGGGCGGTTTCGGCGCCGGCTTCGGTCTCGGCGGATGCAGTCTCTTCGTTGGAGGCGGCTGCTTCCTCTTCGACCTCGGCTGCTTCTTCCTTGTTCTCCATGTCCTTCGTCATGATCATCCTCACGTATCGTCCCCGGATCGATCGACCATCCTACTTGACGACCAATTGAAGTATCCGGTTGAGCAACTGGTCGACGAGGCCGATGAAAGCGGTCAATATCAAAGTCGCCACGATCACGACACGGGTCGATTCCTTCAGCTCGTCCATCTTCGGCCAGGTGACCTTCCGCATCTCGACCTTCGTCTCGGCCAAGTAATTCTTGAGTTTCTCGATCATCCAAGACCTTTCCTGGTTTTTCTAATACGTCCGGGAGGATCCGTCGCCGCGGGATTTGCGGGGCACCTTGCCTCCCCTATCGATCAATGGCAGGCCTGGCAGGACTTGAACCCGCAACCCCCGGTTTTGGAGACCGATGCTCTACCAATTGAGCTACAGGCCTGCAATCCGGTCCTACCTCGTTTCCTTGTGCTCGGTATGCGAGCCGCAGAAAGGACAGAACTTCTTGTGCACCACCCTGTCCGGGTGTTTGCGCTTGTTCTTCGTGGTCGTATAGTTCCTGCGTTTGCACTTCGTGCACGCAAGTATCACGAGCTCTCTCATGGGGTTTCCCCGCCCTCTCCTTGTGGGTCAGACGCCGCCGGCACGCAACTTCGAAGCCTCCCGCGCCGGCGGCAGTCCAAAAGTTCCAAGGCGACTATGCTATTCTATTATCTCCGTGACCACGCCGGCGCCGACCGTCCGCCCGCCCTCGCGGATCGCGAACCTCAGCTCCT
>CAYXEN010000070.1:0-15080 GCA_964464035.1 uncultured bacterium
GCGTAGGCGTCGAGGATCGATTCCTCCCGCCTCGTCCCCTCGCCGGAAACGAAATCCTCGTTCTCGATCGAACGAAGGAGTTCCCTGAGTTCATCCCCGATCAGCGTGTACGAGTATCCGCACGCCAGCTTGAGTCCGCTCCATCCCTTGGGATTGTGACTGCCCGTGACCATGACTCCCCCTTCAACCCGGAGGTGGTACTGCGACCAGTACATCATTGGCGTGAGGCACATGCCCAACTCGATGACGTCTCTCCCGGTCGCGACGAGCCCCCTGACCACACCGTCCTTTATGTCCTTGGAGCCGAAGCGGCTGTCGTAACCGACGACCACTTCCTTGATCCCGCGTCCCGCGAGAAACGTTCCATATGCCTTTCCGATCAATTCCCCGCTCTCGGGATTGAGCTCCTTTTCGTTCACCAACCCTCTGATGTCGTACTCCCGAAACATCGAGCGTTCTACGAAAGCCATCCTGGCAACCTCCTCGCGATGGAAAACGCCGATCCCGGCGACTCAATCACCCGATGCGACCGGCGGAAAGCACCGGCGAATCTCCGCACCCGCATTCGATCAAGATGAACTCTAACCAAAACCCCGAAAGCATACAAGGGGAAATGCACACGCGAGCGAGCCTCCTTGTCCACAGGCGCTCGATGGTGTAGAATCGTATCCGTCGCTCAAACGGGGATGCATCCCCGGCATGAAAAGGGCGTGCACCTATTCCCTCGACTTGCAGGAGTAACTCGGCCGAAGAGTCAATCGACATGCGCAAGAGAGTCATACTGGGCATAACCGCGCTTTGCATGCTCTTCCTGGCGGGAGGCGTCATATCGATTTTCCAGCTGCGGAGAATCACTACGGAGCTTGCCGAGCTCATAGAACCCCACGAAGCCGAAATGATGCGCCAGGAACTTCTCTTCGCCGGGTCGGAACTCCAGAACGACCTTCTGGTCATTGAAGAAGACGAACCGGTCGAGGTCGACAAGCTGGGCTCCCATGCATCCGAATTGCACGACGCGATACGGGTATGCCTCTCCTGTCATCACCGTCCTTCCATCCGCGAGAAACAAGAGCACATCGAAAAGCTCATCATCGACTACGAAGAAAAGATACATCGTCTCGCATCTTCCCAGTCTGAAGCCAGGAACGAGATCAAGAACGCCATGCTGGCGACGACAAGGAGCATCAACGAGGAAGCTTTCGCCATATCCAAGCTGGCCGGACTGCACATGGAACAGAAAGAAACCCGCATAATAGCACAGGCGCACAGATCCTGGATCATATTCATCATCATCCTCGGCATCGGGTTCCCCGTCGCTTTCTACGTGGCTTACTCTTTCAGCCAGAGTCTCATAGCACCGATGGAGGCTCTGGTCACCGCCACCAAGCGCATAGCGAGCGGCGACTTGAGCTATCGGGCGAGGATCGACTCCAAGGACGAGTTCGCGGAGCTGGCCGATTCTTTCAACATCATGACCGAGAACCTCCAGAGAAGTTACGAAACGATATCCCGCAGCAACGTCCAGATAAGAGAGACGCGAGACTACCTCGCGGCTCTCATCTCGAGCATGGACGACAGCATAATCGTAATAGACAAGGATTTCCGCATCATGGACGTCAACCCGTCCTTCTACCGGCTTATGGGGCTGCCGGAAAAATCCATAAGAGGAAAGAAGATCGACGAGATCTTCTTCGAGATAGGCGACCGCAAGGTCTACCCCCTCGCGGAACACCCGATCGAGGAAGTATTCGAACGAGGCGAATCCAAGAGGGCGATCAAGGCCCAGGTGATCCCGAACGGAGAAGTCCGGAGCTTCGAGATAACCGCTTCCCCCATCAAGACGAACGGCGAAGTCGACAAGGTGCTCGAGGTGGTACGTGACATCACCGAACGGGTCGAAATGGAAAAGGCGATCCTGCTTCGCGACAAGGAGCTCAAGGAAACGCAGGAGAAGATGGTAAGCTCCGAACGGCTACGCGCCCTCGGCGAGATGGCGGCGGGCATAGCTCACGGTTTCAACAACATCCTGTCGGGGATCCTCGGCAACATCCAGAACCTGCTGGAGACGGCCGAAGATCCCGAGATGAGGAACACCCTCAAGCTGATAGAGAACACCACCATGGATGGAGCCGAAATCGTTCGGCGCATCCAGGAGTTCTCGCGGGTGCGAAAGGCGGGAACGTACACGGAAGTCGACATAAACGAGATCATCCAGGACACGATGAAGATCACCGAGGCCAAGTGGAAGAACGAGGCGGCAAGCTGGGGCATCCGCTTCGATTTCGAGATGGACCTCGGGGACACGCCTCCCCTCTTCGGCAACCCCGCCGAACTGAGGGAAGCACTCACCAACATCTTTCTCAATGCGTTCGAGGCCATGCCGCAGGGAGGAAAAATATTCGTATCGACGAGGACGGTCGATTCCACCATCGAAGTCATCATCCAGGACACCGGCAAGGGCATGGACGAACAGACGGTCAAGAAAGTGTTCGATCCTTTCTTCACCACCAAAGGAGTGAAAGGCACAGGGCTGGGGCTCAGCATCACTTACGGTATCATTACCAGGCACGACGGCGAGATAAAGGTATCGAGCGAACTGCAGAAGGGAACCCGCTTCGTCATCACCCTCCCGGTGAAGGAAATCGAGTCAGTGCGGGAGGAGAGCTTCCATCCGGGACCGAGGTACTCGGGCAGCGTGCTCGTGATCGACGACGAGCCCATGATCCTGAACGCACTCGATACGATGCTCAAGCGCGCCGGGCACGAAGTGACATGCTGCTACGAAGGTCAATCCGGCCTCAAGGCCGCCATGGAAAAGGACTACGACATCGTCATCACCGACCTCGGGATGCAGGACGTCTCGGGGTGGGAGATAACGAAGGCTCTACGCAACAAGAACTCCA
This sequence comes from uncultured bacterium, assembly GCA_964464035.1. Lineage (GTDB taxonomy): Bacteria > Krumholzibacteriota > Krumholzibacteriia > WVZY01 > WVZY01 > CAYXEN01. The sequence goes on from CAYXEN010000070.1 coordinate 2,904, forward strand.
GCTCGAAGATCATCATGTTGACCGGGTGGGGATTTCAGTTGGATGCGGAGAGGACGAAAGAAGCCGGCGTCGACATCCTGATAAGCAAGCCTTTCACGAAAAAGCAGATTCTGGACGCGATAAACCGCCTGCTTGCGAGCGCAAGAAAAGAAAGACCCGAGGAGTGAGACGGGGAAGTTCCCGCGGAGAAAAAAGAGAGAAGCCCGGGTTTTCCCGGGCTTCTCTTTCTTCTCCACCGCTTCGATCAGGCTATCTCGATCTTGCGTCCCACGCTGCCCTCCGTCTTGGGCAGAGTCAGCTTGAGCACGCCGTTCTCCATCTTTGCCTTTATCTTTTCACGGTCGATGTTCGAACCGAGCTGGAAGCTCCTGCGGAACTTCTCGGCCCGGATCTCTTTCCTGATGAGACCTTCCGACTCGATCTTGTCCACTTTCTTCGCCGTCACGACCAGGCTGTCGCCGTCCAGGGAAACATCCACGTTCTTCTTGGATACCCCCGGCATCTCCATCGTTATGACGTATTCCTTCTCTTTCTCGTTGATGTTGGTGCTCGGCAGCCTGAACTCTTCGTCGGCTCCGTCGAAGAAGCGGAAGAAATCACGATCGAAAGCATCCCAGATCGTATCGAGAGCGGTTGCTGGATTGTATTTGGTCAGGAACATGTCCGTCACCTCCTTGATCGAAAATCCTCGGGTGTCTCCGATGGACTTTGTCGAATCCTTTCGCCCGGACTTTCAGCAATGCCGGTGCCAAATCATGGAGACCGGCGCATGACAGCATAAACCTAGTAATAACCACAAGATACTAAGCATGGGCATCCCGGCTCGCTTTCACAGGTTGCGTCGGACTGTCATTATGGCAGGTCATTACGGCGGTTCGAGGCCCCGTTGGCAGCAAAGTCGTCGCGCGGCTCCTTTAGCCGGGAGGATATGAAGATGTTCAAGAGGGCGAAGAATGCCGACAGCAGGAAGAGCGTGGACAGGGAAAAGACTTCGATAAGGAAGCCGCCTATCGCGGGGCTCAGCATGAAAGGAAAAGTGAAGCTGTTCATGAATCCCACGTACAGCGGCCGTTTCTCGACAGGCGCGAACTCGAGCAGGTAGGTGAGATTGCTTATCAACCTTCCGCTGCGAATGAATCCGTTCACGAAGAACGTCGAGCTCACCAGCCCGAACAGCCGCCACGATCCATCCGGGGCCCCAAGCGCCGGAAAATGCTCCATGGCCAGTATGACGGCGGGCGGAAAGAGGCTCAGTACGGCCGTTGCGACCAGCACCAGCTTGTTGCCCTTGCGATCGAGCAACCTGCCCCAGACGTAATTCGACACCACGCCCGATCCCACCCAGAGAGACACGAACACGCCAACCGAGTCTCCCGAGAAACCGAGATTCTTGTAGGCGTATAGGCTGTAGAACGGAAACGCCATGGCCGTGAACTGCCACGATATCCTCGCCAGGTAGAAGCGCATGTAATTGCGATCGTCCCGCAGGAGCTTCAGCCCGCGCCGCAGGTGATCGAACACTCCCGGGGGAGATCCGGCCGCCTGCGATGGAGGCTCACCGACGAAGCAGAAGATGATCAAACCCAGGGACAACAACCCTCCCCCCAGCAGGAAGAGGATTCCGAAATTCTCGGGGAAGGGACGGCCGGACAATCCCGCCGATCCGGCGAACCCGGCGACGAGCTCGTGCAAGAACTTCCCCTGCCACCGGATGCCTCCACCGGTGTTCAGAATCACGCCGACCAGAAGACCCGCGAACACCCCCAGCAATCCCCCCAGGAATCGCCTCGTGCCGAAGAACGTTCCCCGCCTCGTGAATGGAATCGTCTTGCTCGTTATCTCGAGGAAGGGTACGGCGGCCAGCCCGGCCCCCAGGTTGGCAGTGAGGTAGAATGCTATGAAGGAGAAAAGGTAGAGACGATATCTCGCCGGGTCGAGAAACGCTACCGACAGGGCCACGCCCGCCCAAGCGGATACTCTCAGCACGGTCGTGCCGCGGTAGATGTTCACGAGGTATTTCCTCGCCTCGGCGATTCTCGCCACGAACATCTGCGGCAGAAACCACCCCGCGCCCGCAAGCGCGCTCGTCAAACCGACCATGAAGTCGGAAGCTCCGAGTTGAATCATGAAGACGGGAAGAACGGTGTAGGGATCTATGAAAGCCATCCCGAAATTCACCAGGGTCCCGTTCAAGACGCCCAGGATGAAGTTTCTCTTGGTGTAGTCTTTGCGAGCCATAGTCCTCGAATAGCCGCCGGTACTCGATCTCGCTGCACCCGCTCTACGCCAGGCCGGGCTTCGGGCCCGGATTCACACCCCGATGGCATGTTCTCAAAAGGCGGATGATCCTGTATAATCATCCCGGTTCGATGCAAGAAGGAGCGAGAATTGATCAAGGGAATAGGAATCGACCTCATCGAGATATCCCGAATCGAGAGAATCTACGCCGCATACGGAAACCGTTTCCTCGCCAAGATCCTTTCGCGCCGCGAGGGTTCGCGCTTCGCCTCCGCGGCGGAACCGGCGATTCACCTCGCGGGAAGGTTCGCGGCCAAGGAAGCCTGCCTGAAAGCCCTCGGTACCGGCTGGAGCGGCGGCGTCAAGTGGAGAGAAGTAGAGGTCTTGAGCGACAGTTCCGGCAGACCCGTGATCGAACTCCAAGGCCGCGCCATGGACGCATTCGGTTCCATGGGGGCGGTATCCATTCATTGTTCGATCACCCATACCCGAGACGTCGCCCAAGCGGTGGTGGTGATCGAATGAACGATTCATGAAGAAGTCCCTCTCCTTTGCACCCCCAAGCCCGCTCCCCGGGGCAAGACGAGTTTGCCCTCTTCCACACCGACTCCCACGAACGGATCCTCGGCCAGAAGAACGTTGCCGTCGAGATCGGCGAAATCCACCAGCGGACTCAGGTGAGCCGCGGCGGTTATACCCACGGAAGTCTCGATCATGCATCCGAGCATGACCTTCAGTCCCTCGGCTCTGGCCTTTTCGATCATGGCGAGAGCCGGCGTCATCCCCCCGCATTTCATGAGCTTTATGTTGATGCCGTCCCCGATCTCCGAGGCGCCCTCGACGTCTGCGGGCGACACCACGCTCTCGTCGAGTATGATCGGAAGACCCGACATACGTTTGAGTTCTTTCAATTCCTCCCGTCGGTGATGACTCAGGGGCTGCTCGACGAACTCTATCCCCCGGTCCTCCAGTTCCTTGACCGCCCGCTTGGCCGTATCCAGATTCCACCCTTCGTTGGCATCCACCCTCACCTTCTTCCCCGTCTCCGCAAGTACCATGTCCAGCAACTCGAAATCCCCGGGGATTCCCATCTTCATCTTGAGTATGGGAAACCGTGCGGCATCATCGAGCTTCGCCTTCACGACCTCGGGACTGTCGAACCCTATCGTGTACGAGGTAAGAGGAGTCTTCGCCGGATCCAGGGAGAGAAGCTCGAAGCAAGGTTTGCCCGCCGATTTTCCCTCCAGGTCCCAGAGGGCCATGTCGAGGGCGGCGCGCACCGAGGCGTCGCCGGCGAGCATCTCATGCAAGTCACCTTCGTCGATCCTTCCCCGCAAATCCCGCGGGTCGCCATCGAGTTTCTTTTCGATCCGCCTCACCGCCCTCATCACCGTATCCTCGCTTTCGCCGTAGTATGTCTGCGGCGCAGCTTCTCCCAAGCCTTCCAATCCATTAAGAGTGAGATGAAAGACGAAGTTCCTGTACTTACTGGTCTCCCCCCTGGCTATCCTGAAAGGATGCTTGGTTTTCAGCGTCAAGGTCTCCATTTCGAGTTTCAACCCGGCACCTCCGGTTTTCGGGTTCAAAGAACGGCATCGAGGAGGGGATCGACTCCGAAACGCACGGGATCCGTGACCGGAAGTCCCGTCTCTTCGCGGGCCGCTTCCACGGCCCTCTCCGCCTCCCGCGCTTCGAGGGACAGCGTGTTCAGGGCGATTCCGGCGACCTCCACCCTTTTGAGCGGCTCGAACAGGCTCCGGTGAAGTTCGACCATTCTCCCCAGGGGCGGAATGGGAACTTCGTAGCCCCGCAGTTTCTTCCTCCCCGCTTCGTGGACCAGGATCACGCAATCCGGCATGGCGCCGAACATCAACCCCAAGGCGACCCCCGCGTAGGCGGGATGGATGATCGACCCCTGTCCCTCCACGAATACGACATCCATCCCCTCACCTTCATAGTTCACCAGATTCTCGACGGCACCGCCCAGGAAATCGCTCACCACGCGGTCGACGGCGATTCCCCTCTCCCTTATCATGATCCCGGTCTGCCCGGTCGCGGCCAGGGCCGCTTTGGCTCCGCGCCTCTTCGCTCCCTCGAGAAGTTCGAATGCGCACGTCATTTTTCCCACGTTGCAATCTGTGCCGGCGACCAGGACCGTCGTGGCTCCCGTCGAGCATCCCCTGCCCGTCGAAATACCGGTCACGCTCCCCACCCTCCGGACATCCCATATCCTGCTCCCGGATTCCTCGCGCAACGCGCGTATCTCGGGATCATCGTCGAGAAAGACATGGAGCCCGCTCATAACGTCGATGCCCTCTGCGACGAAAGACTTGACGAGGTCTCTGAATTCCGGCGTCAGTCCCCCGCCGCGGGGAGCGACGCCTACGAGCGCGATATCGGGTTCGAGGGCCAAGGCGTCTTCCATGCTTCCCACGATGGGAATCCCCCCGCCGAACCCCACGGCTTCCTCCACGCTGAGGCCCGCCCGAGAGCCGTCAAGCACACCCACGACTTCCCGAGTCCTGTAACGAAGGAAACACACCGCCGTCTTGGCGTCCATGGGCGTGAAACAACCCTGGGCGACGAGGAGAACCCTCCTGCCCGCGACTGGAAACGGGGCGAAACTCATTCCTTCCATCATCGTCTCATCCTGCACTTGCGGTGATAGTCGACTTCGCAGGCTTGGAGTCGAGCCGGCAAGCGCCTCGTTATCACCTTGTTCCGCTCGATTTCAATGGAACTCGTCGGCTATGGCACCGACTATGGTCTCAAGAATGTCTTCCAGAGTCAACATTCCCGCTATTCTTCCCCGTTCGTCCGTGACGAAGGCCATGTGCCGGCCCTGATCCTTCATCTTCACGAGGATCGCTTCGACCGGCGCGTCCCGCGGCACGACGTAAGGTTCTTCGAGTTCCATTCCCTCACCGCGAGAGGCGGCGGCTTCGAGCAGGCCGTGTATCGAAAGTACACCGATCACGTTGTGTCGCTCTTTCTCGTATACGGGCAACCTCGTAAAACCGGTCCGGCGGAATGCCTCTTCGTATTCCTCCCTGCCGAGCCCTTTTCGAACCATCGCCACTCGGGCAAGAGGTATCATCACTTCGGAAGCCTTGAGCTCTCCGAGCTTGACGGCGCCCTCCACCATGTCCACGGTCTCCTCCGATATCAGACCGGCCTCCTCGCTGTCCTCGAGATGGAACAGGAGCTCCTCCATGGTCAAGCCGAGCTGCTTTCCCTTGAGTTCCATCCCCGTGAACCTGAGGAAGAAATCCGAGAGCGCGGCGAAAGACTTGATCACCGGGCTCAGAATGAACGAGAACACCTTCAGGGGAAAAGCGCAGAGAACCGCAGCGGTCGTTGCATAATAAAGGAAAATCCCCTTGGGCAGCATCTCGTTGAATACGAGAAACAGGGGAACGAGCACCGCGGTCGCGACGGTCGCACCGGCATCGCCGAAGTGCCTGGTCGCGACGGCGGTGGCCGTGGTCGTGCAGCCCACCACCGCCAGGTTGGTTCCCACCAGCACGGAACTGAGGAAGTACTTCGAGTCCTCGAGATAGCCGAGAACGAGCCGAGCCCCTGAGTTTCCGCGGGCGGCGAGATGCTTCAAGCGGATCGGGTCGGAAGCGATGAACGCGGTCTCGCAACCCGAAAAAAACGCTCCGAGCATGAAAGACAACACCGAAATGGAAATCAATGCGAGTTCGTTCACGCTCTTTCCACCTTCATCTTGAGAATGCGGTTGGGCTCGGCCGATATTATGTGAAAGCGAAGGCCGCCCGAGACTATAGTCTCCCCTTCGTGCGGTATTCTTCCCGCGACTCCCATGACGTATCCCGCCACAGTCTCGAATTCGCCGGACGTGAGTCCGGTGCCGAATACCTCGTTGAACCTGTCTATCTCCATCGTCCCCGGCACCACGATCTTGCCGTCGGCGAGGAGTTGATACTCCATCCTCTCCGGTTCCTTGGCGTCCCTTATCTCCCCGACCAGTTCTTCCAGGATGTCTTCCATCGTCACGATACCGACGAAGGAGCCGTATTCATCGATAACGACGGCGAGATGGATCCTCCTCTTCGCCAGTTCCTCGAACAGAGTGGAGATATGGGCGGCTTCCGGGATATAGAGCGGCTCGCGCAGGAAGCTGGAAAGGTCGAACTCCTGGGAGCCGCCCTGGAGCTTCAAGAGATCCTTGATGTGAAGAAACCCTTTTATCTCGTCCTTCGATGCGCCGTGAATGAGCACCCGCGAGAAGCGGCTCCGGCTCAGGCACTCGATGATCTCCTCCCGGCTCGAATCGAAAGGCAGGGAGAATACTTCCACCGTCGGAGTCATGATCTCTTTGACGAGCTTTTCCCTGAACTGGAGGATGTTGGAAAGGACGTCGTGGGAGAACTCTCCGAGGCTCCCCTCCGTCAACCCGTCGTCCACCGCCGTTCTCAATTCCTCGGAAGAAAAATACTTCCTTGCGTGACCGAGTCGCGCTTTCAAGCGGTCGATCACGGCGTCGGTCAAGTAGGAGAGGGGCAGCCTCGCTGGGTAGAAAAGCTTGTGCAGAAAAACCAGGGGAACGATGACGAGACCCGCAACCTTTTCCGGCTTGCCGAGCGCGATCACCTTGGGCAGCAACTCGCCGCAGAGAAGTATCAAGATGGACATTGCGAGGAAGGCATATATCACTCCTCTCTCCCCGAAGAACGCGATGGAGGCGGAAGTGACGATGCTCGTCGACGCTATGTTCACAATAAGGTTGCCGAGCAGGATGGTGACGAGGAGGTTTCTCGGGGTGGCGAGTTGTTCCGCTATCAACCTTCCGGAAAACGAGCCGCTCTTCAGGCGCCGGACCTGCGCGCGGGTCAAGGAATACAACGCGGCTTCGGATCCTGAAAAAAAGGCGGACAACGCAAGCAGAATCAGAAGGAAGATGATGCCGGTGATCGTACTGTCCAACTCAGTTATTTTCTCATCCTCCCAGGTCCTTCAACGCGGCCCGGGCGTGCTCGGCTTCCTCGGAATGCGGAAAGCGGGATATCAATTCCCGGAAAGACTTTTCCGCGAGGTTGAGCTCATCCAGCTTGGTGTAGCAGAAACCGGCTTTGAGATACGCCGCCGGCACCAGGCGCGACTTGGGGTATTTCCTTATCACGAACTGGTACTCGCCCACCGCCTCCACGAATTTCTCCAGGGCATATTGGCACTCGGCCAGGTAGTAGTGGACTTCGGGCAGGTGGGCTCCCCCGGGGTAGCGCACGAGATAGTTCTTGAAACCTTGCAGGGCCATATCGAAGTTGCCCAACGTCAAGTCCATGTAGGACGATTTGAAGAGTTTTTCCTCCTCGTCCGCCGGGGCGGGCGAGGACCCGCGCAGGCTGTCCGGAATCGCGCGGGCGAGCGTGTCCTTCGCCGCTCTTCGCACGGGCTTCCTTACGACGGGCTTCGAGCCGCGGAGCGATTGCATGAGCTGCATGCTGTCGTCGAGCTTGTTGAAGAGGATGCGGATGGACTCTTCCATTTCGGTGAGCCGCGCATCCCCGGCCGCTTGCCCCCGAAGCCTCTCTTCCCGTTGCTTCCGCAACTCGACGGAAAGCGTGTCGAGGATCCTCAAGATCTCTTCCTGGCGGGTTTGCAGTGTATCCAGGCGCTGGGACGCTATATCCGCGTTTATCGGCATCTTCACCAGCTTGCCGCCGTAGCATCCGGCGAAGAGCACCACGAGGGCCAATACGGCCGCACCCGTCCGAGACAAAGACGTTTGTTTCATTACGCTACTTCTTGACGACGAAATGCGCTCTTCGGTTCTGCGCCCACGCCCTCTCATCGTGACCGAGAGCGAACGGCCGGCTTTCGCCGTAGCTTATGGTCGTGATCCTGGATGCCTCTATCCCCAGAGAGACGAGGTAATCCTTGGCGCTCTTTGCACGCTTTTCGCCCAGGGCCATGTTGTAATCCTCTGTCCCTCTCTCGTCGCAATGGCCTTCGATGATGATATTCACGGAGGGATACTTCTTCAGTTCCGTCGCGTTCTTCTCCAACGCCCTCTTTGCATCGTCCTTGAGATTGTACTTGTCGAAATCGAAGAATGCATCGCTGAGCTCCGGCATGGCGACTTCCTGCACGGGTTCTTCCGAAGCAGGTTCCTCTTCGACCGCCGGGACCTCTTCGGTCATCTCGGTCTCCGTAACGGGTTCCTGCTGCGGCTCCGGCTTTACCGTCTGTTTCTTCGAGCAGGAGAACGAGAGCGCAACGAGAACCGCAAGAATCATGAACGAAAAAACTCTCTTGTTCGACATCAAAGACCTCCGCCTGTTAGAGTCCAAACGAAAAACATGAACCGTCCATCATTCATTTTCCCCAGTCCGGGTTCCTGCCTTTGGATAATAATCTCTTACCCCCCGTAGTGATGTCAACTATTGAAATCGATTCTCCCGATTCCCCGTCTTCCGAGATGATTATGTGCCGTCCATCGGCGGCCCATCGCGGCGAATCGTGGTTCTTGGGATCGTCCGTTATCAGCTGCATATCCGTGCCGTCGGGCTTGATGGTGCAAAGCTGGAAGAATCCTTCTATCCTCGATACGAAAGCTATCAGGTCCCCGCGCGGCGACCATGCCGGCGAGGCGTTGTAGCTGCCGTAGAAGGTCAGCCGCCTCACGTTGCTCCCGTCCGATTCCATGAGATACACCTGGGGGCTCCCGGAGCGATCGGACGTGAAGGCGATCTCCCTTCCGCTCGGGGACCAGGAAGGCCCGCAATCGATCGCCCGGTTGTAGGTGAGCCGCTTCTTCGTGCCCTTTTCGATGTCGAAGAGATAGATCTCCGGGTTGCCGTCCTTGCTCAAGGTGACGAGCAGTTCTCCTCTCTTCTCCGACCAGTCCACCGAGTAGTTCAGGCCCGCGAAAGTCGCCAACGGCCTCGATTTCCTCTCGTCGATCTTTCGCACGAACAAGTCCGGCTTGCCGTATTGATATCCGGTGTAGACGAAGGCCTTCCCCCCCATTATCCAGCGGGGATTGAGAAGCGGGCGGGACATCCGCAACAGCACCTTGGGCCCGTAGCCGTCATAGTCGCTCATAACTATCTCCCACTTGCCCTCGCTTTTCCTGACGAAAAGCAATCTCGAACTGGCGATCCCTTTCTCGCCCGTGAGCAGGCGCATCACCTCGTCGGAAAAGTGATGGGCTATCCTTCGAATCACCTTCTTGCGCAGGCGATATCGCTTCCCCCCTATCATCCTGCCGCTTGCCGCATCGAACACTCGCCCCTCGAAATGTTCCCCGCCGTTCTCCACTTCCACCAACCCTCTTATCAAGAAGGAGAAGCTCTCGGTTCCGCCGCGCTCGGCCGGCGGCCTGCCGTGGCGCATGGAGAAGAACCCGCTGAACTCGAGATCCGCGTAGATCAACTGCTCCAAGTACTGCGAGACGTTCTTGGACTCGGGGTCGAGGTATCGGAACCTCTCGATCCACAGGGGGATCTTCTTGGTGAAAGAGGATTTTATCCCCAGTTCCACCTCGGTTTGAGCCGCGGCTCCGGAAAAACATGTCAACATCGCCAGGAAAACGATAAGAACCGCCAAAGGTCATCTCTCCTCGTAGGCAAAGCTGAAATGAACGCCGAGATAATCTTCGTTGAAATCCCCGGGCAGCGGGGGAAGGGGCGAGGCCTGCAGCACGGCGCGCAGCGCCGCCTGATCGAAAAGAAACGACCCGGAGGAGCTTTCGACGGAGGAGCCTGTTATCCGGCCGCTTTTCTCCACGCGAAAGTAGATCTTGCAGAACCGCTTGGATTGGGAAGCTTCGAGGGGGACGTCCCAGTAGCCGGCGATTTTTCTCCGCATCGTAACGAGATAATAGCCGAAGGGAAAATTCTCCGTATCCAGGTTCATGTCGCCCGTGGCCACCCCAGGGGACCCGCCGGTACGGGTCCTGGTCCCGGAAGTCTCGGGTTTGTCGTTCCGCACTTCCGACGATGGAACGAGTTTCTTCTTCGCCTTCTTCTTCACGTGCTTCTTTTTCTTCTTCGGCTTGGTCTTTTCCGGCGGAGGAGCGGGCTCCTCCTTGGGCTGGGACGGCTCGACTACGGGAGTCCGTCGCACGGTCGGACGAGGTTCCTCCTTCCGGCTGAGATTCTTCGCCTCCTCCATGGAAAAGAGACTCACCGCGTATACCTGGCGGGGAACGTATTTCACGCGCGAAAATCTGACTATCCGCACAGAGATCAGATAGATGCTCACGTGAAAAAGCAACGATATGAGGAGGGCGCTGCGCATGAGTCGGATCTAGCGTTTGATTTCCGTTATCATGCCGACCTCGTCTATCCCCACTTCCTTGATGTTCCCTATCACGTCCATGACCACCCCGTAGGCGACATCGCGGTCGGCTTTGACGAACACCCTTTCTTCTCCCGCGACTTTGAGCTTGCGGAACTCCTCAGCGAGATCGGCTTCCTTCACGGGATGATCGTCCAGGTATATATCCCCTTTCTTGGTGACGGTCACCACTACACCCTTTCTCTCCTTTATGATCGTCGATTTCGCCTTGGGAAGCTTGACTTTGATGCCGGCCTGAATGAACGGCGCGGTCAACATGAAGATTATCAGGAGCACCATCGTCACATCGACGAGAGAAGTGATGTTTATCTCATGGATGGAGCTAAATCGAGTTCTTCTCATATTCCGCCTCGCTTGATGCGACCCCGGCTTCACTTCCGCCGGCGGCCGACTCCACGATCCTCGAAATGAACAGGTCGATCCTCGTCTCCTGGCGCCTCACGTGCCTGCCGAGCAGGTTATAGCCCACCAAAGCCGGTATGGCGGCGCCGAGACCGGCTATGGTCGTCACCAGGGCTTCCGCGATTCCCGGGCCGACCACTTCTATGCTCGCCGTTCCGTGCACGCCCATGCTGAGGAAACTGCTCATGATCCCCCAGACAGTGCCCATCAACCCCAGAAACGGAGCGACTCCCGAGGTGGTGGCGAGGAAGACCAGGTACTTCTCCATCTCCGATATCTCCTCCACCGCCCTTCGCTCAAGGGCCTCGCGAAGGCGCGCCAGTCCCACCCCCGAGGAGGATACGACGTTGCGTGAAGCGCTTCTTGCGCGCGAGGAACCCTCATCGGCGAGAAAGTCTCTCGCCTCCTTGAGAAGCGCCCCTTCCACGGACGGAAAGTATCGGCCGAGATCTGAAAACATCCCTTCCAGGCTCTGCTTTCTTATGTCGCGCCGGGCCAGGAGCCCCGTTTTCCTCAATCGCATGTAGAGGCGGGTCCGATCCCAGATTATCGCCCAGGAAACAACGGATATGACGAAGAGGATGAGCAGGATCGCCTTGGCGAAAGGACCCGATTCGGTCATCAGCGATGTCACCGAGCTCTGGATATCCGCCATCGGCATGTAGAAAGTCGTCATGGACATACCTTTCGCTGTCGGTCTCGATTAAGTACTTGTTTTACAATCGAATTGAACAACATCCACCTGGCGCGGTTCCAAAGATAACAAAGGACGCCGCAGTGGTCAAAACCAGTTTGCCGGCTCCGGCGGTTTCATGGGTTATCCGGGCTTTGCGGCCCAATCTTCGTCCCACAGCCGGACGGCGCCGGCAAGCCCCTCAAAAGGCGCGGGTTAGAGGAAACGCCCGGCTCGGCCGCAGCGTTTCGATGCGATGTTGCCCGCGCGGGGAAAAAGCGTTATAATCTTAATAGTATGTTTCCCCCTGCGTACCCATTTCCTGGGAGGGAATCAGCCATGAAAAGAATCCTCCTTGCCGGAGCCGTCCTTGGGCTCCTCTTGCCAGCATCGGCCCGATCCATAACCCGCGCTCCCTACAAGCACAGTACTTCATCCACGGTCGCGATCGGACTCAACGAACCCGCCGGAACCGTGTACCGGCCGGGCGAGAAGATAAGTCTCACGTATACCGTCGGTGAAGAATCTTACGTGAT
>CAYXEN010000071.1:0-14966 GCA_964464035.1 uncultured bacterium
CTTGCCGGTCAATCACTCGTCTCCTGTAGCAGCTGTAGGGCTTCCTCGATAAGATCAAGTGCCAGCCGGAAATCTCTCTTGAGGTAGAGCTCTTCGCCGAGCTCATACAGTTCTTTGGCCTCGATGAGAGCGGAGGCCGGGAAGTCCCGCTCGATCTCCTTGACCTCGATGAGGTTTGCAAGGTAGATCAACTGCGAGGAGCATTCCGTCGCAAGACCCGATTCCTCCGCCGTCCCCGCCGCTGAATTCGCGCTGCCGCGGGGCGAGCACGACCAGAGAGAGAATACGGGAAGGATCATGCAGAAAAGGATGATATAGTCAGATCCCCTCATTTTTCATCTGCTCGGCTGCTTTGCGGGCGAGGTTCCGCGCGACCCTCGTCTGGGTGAGAGCCCTCTTGAGCCCCTCCCGCTCGAAAGCGTTCCATGCTTTTTCCTGGTGTTCTTCGGCGCGTTCGATCAGTTTCCTGGCCAGATCGTCCTTCGACGATGCTTCTTCGTTCTTTATTCGGTGGATCAGGCGATCCGTTTCCTCCAGGGCGGACCTGACGAGCTCGCGCTTGAGAGGACGACCGACGTGCGCCAGGACGTCGCTCAGCATCTCCCTTGCTCTGCGGGTCGATCTGACGGCTGCGTCCAATTGCCCGTCTCGGAATCTGTCCTTGGCTCTTCTTTGGAGCCTCTTGGCGTCCTCGAGCAACCCGGCGCCTTCCCCAGGTCCGCCCCGATTCAACATTTCCTCGGCTTTGGCTATCAAATTATCGGTGAGACGCAACGCCTGCTCGACGTTCTCCGGAGTGATCTGTGAGGAGACCGTCTTCAAGACGTCCATCGCGAGGCGCCTTGCCCTCTTCGTAAGTTCCAAAGCCGCTTCGAGCCGATTCGCCTCCATCTTCTGCAAGGCGCCTGCCTGCAATTCCGTCGCACGCCGGTACAACCTTGCGGCACGGTCATTGTTCATGTACTTGCCTCGCTCCTCGATCTTGGCGAGCAGGCGGGCGGTTTTCTTTATTTCGCGCGCGACTTCGTCGGATGCCTTGATCTCGTGCTTCATGATCCTGATGGCCCTCAGGGAGAGGGAATCCGATGTTTTCGCCAACCGGAAGGCGACTTCGTACATGTGTTCCCTCATGTTGTTTCTGGCCCGTCCGAGCTGCATCCTCGCCTCTTCGATCAGCTTCCGGGCCGTTTCCGCTTCCGGGCCGCTGCTCTCCGCCAGCATCCCCATCGCCCGCTCGAGGCTCTTTGCCGCTCGTTCCATGGTCTTGAGCGTATTGTCTTCTATCCTCGATTCCCGCTTGGCCAGCGCCATGGTCCTAAGGATCGATTCTCTCGCCGTATAGGCGAGCTCTCTCGCTTTCAACATCTGTTGCTCGGCGAGGTCACGCCAGCCTTTCTGGTAGTTATCCTCGGACTTTTGGAATAGATTCTTCGCTCCCATCTGGATGGTCGCCGAGGTCTTGAGCAGCGCTCTGGCTTTCACGCTGTTGGTTTCCATCACGAGTCGCTTTGCATCGGCCAGGAGCACATCGTTCCTGGCCAGTTCCATGAGAACCTTGTCACGCATTCCCGTCTGCGCGTGGACGTTCGAAGCGATGGCGGCGGCGGTCATCGCCAGTATCATCGTGATTGCTTGCATCTTCATGGTTGTTTCTCCTTTCCCTGATTCAAGGGGAAAAGGTTCTTTGACCATGCGGCCGCCATGGGAATACGCAAGTTGGATACCACGGCGCCGAGGGGAATCGCGACATCATATAAGTTGTTGTGTGACAATTCGTTCGGCCGGCGCAAGGGCCGGCTTGCAGAACTGGATGCGCGCTCGTCGTCCAAGGCTTGACCCAATCGGTTCAAGACGATGCACCCTGAGGTTCACTCGGATTCCATGCCGTATTTCTTCAATCTGCCGTAGAGCGCCCTCCTGGTGATGCCCAGGAGCCGCGCCGCCTCGCTCTTGTTGCCGCCGGCGATCTTCAGGGCCTTGTCGATCAGGCGCCGCTCCATCTGGTCGAGACTGAGGGTGTCGTCGCCGGTTTCCTCGTCGATGTCTTCGGATGTCGAGACGATGATGTCTTGCGCCGTGATCTTTCCTTGCGGGCGGACGATGAGAGCTCTCTCTATGACGCTTCTCAGTTCGCGTACGTTCCCCGGCCAGCCGTATTTTATGAGTTTGCGCAGCGCATCGTCGCCGAGATCGCGGGGCGAACGCCCCGCCTTGACCAGGAAATGCTCGGCGATCGTCCTCACGTCCTCCCGGCACTCGCGCAGGGGCGGCAGATTGATGGGAAACACGTTCAATCTGTAGAACAAGTCCCGGCGAAAGGTTCCATTTTTTATCTCTTCTTCGAGATTGCGGTTCGTGGCGGAGATGAGCCTGATATCGATAGCTATCTCTTTCTCACCCCCCAGGGGGCATATGGTCCGGTTCTCTATGACGCGAAGGAGCTTCGCCTGGAGGGAAAGGGGCAGGTCACCGATCTCGTCCAGGAAAAGGGTGCCGCCGGAAGCAAGTTGAAAGTGTCCGAGCCTACGCCGGGACGCACCGGTGAAAGCTCCCTTTTCGTAGCCGAAGAGCTCGCTCTCCAGGAGGTTCTCGGGAATCGCCGCGCAGTTGAGTGCTATGAACGGGCCTTCCGCCCTCTTGGAGCTCTTGTGAATGGCGCGTGCCACGAGCTCCTTTCCGGTTCCGCTCTCCCCGCGAATGAGGACCGAGGCTTCCGAATTCCGGAGATCGTTTATGAGCTTCTTGACGTGCTTGATCGGAGGGCTGTTTCCAATTATCTCATCCTCGGTGCCGCCCGTGGTGTACGAACGCAGGCCTCTGTTCTCTTCTTCCAGACGCCTCTTCTCCTCGAGACGCGACACGAGCAAGAGAAGCTCCTCGGTCTTGAACGGCTTCATGATATAGTCGTATGCGCCTTCCCTCATCGCTTCGATGGCCGTTTCGAGCGAGGCATAGGCGGTCATTATTATCACGTCGGTGGAGGAAGCGATCTCCTTGACTTTCTTGAGAAGGGTGATTCCATCCATGCCCGGCATCCTCAAGTCGGTAATGACGATGTCGGGTGGGCGGGACTCGATCATCGCGAGCGCTTCGGCAGGCTGGTTCGTGCTCCTCGTCTTGTGTCCCGCATCGTCGAGTTGAGCTCCGAGGAGTTTGCATATCTTCTTTTCGTCGTCGATGAGAATGATATCGGCCATCAGCTTGCGTCCTTTCCCCCTTTATCCGGTCCCTCCGCTGCATCCGCGATCGGAATCCTGATCGTTACGACGGTTCCTTCGCCCGGTCCACTCCTTATATCGAGTGTGCCTCCATGAGCCGAGACGATGTTGTCCGTTATGCTCAACCCGAGCCCGCTCCCTTGTTCCTTGGTAGTATAGAAAGGCTTGCGGATTTCCCTAAGGGTTTTTTCATCCATACCCGGACCGTCGTCAGCCACCGAGACGGTTCCGTACCCATGATCCCGCGAGACCGTGACGGCGATCTTTCCTTTCCCGCCCACCGCTTGGACGGAGTTGAGCAATACATTGAGGAGGGCCTGTTGCATTCTCTTTTCGTCGCAGGAAACGATGATTTCCTCTTCGGGTATCTCCTTGACGAGCGTGATTCCTCTCTCGGCGGCGTCGCTTTCAACGAGGAGCAGGCTCCTCAGCACCACCTTTTGCAGGGGCTTCGGGAGCAACTCCTGGTCTTCGGCCCTGGCGAAATCCAGGTAGCCGGTCAGTATGCGGTTGAGCTCGTCCACTTCCTCGGAGATGAACGAAAATACTTCGTCGTCGATGCCGTACTTTTTCTGGATCCTTTCGGCCGAGGTCTTGATGATGCTGAGAGGGTTCCTTATCTCATGCGCGATTCCCGCCGCCATCCTTCCCATGGCGGCGAGGTTCTCGCCTCTGAGCACCGCTTCCTGAGCCCGATCCAGGGAAACGGATTGGCGGTAGAAAAGAAGGCCCAGGACAAGGATGGTGAAGAAGCTGCCTATGTCGACGAGGATTATGGCTGAGCGAAGGGATTTGAGTACCTCGAAATAGGAAGCGCCGGCCTCCACGCTGACCATGCTCGTCACTTCCTCGCCCGATCTGACGGGAGCGTAGGCGCTTTTCATGTAGACGTCGCCGGATTTGTAGAGGTGGGTCGCCGCCGGAAAGCCGGCCCGGGCAAGGGTCGCCGCGCTGAAATCCAGATCGATGAAAGGATTGTACTCGCCGGGAAGCGAGAGGCCGGAGAGGTCCACGATCGTTTCGCCCTCGGGAGTGAGTATCGTGATGTTGGAGAGGAGGTTCTCGGCTTTCACCGTGTGGAGAAGCGAGTACAACGTTGAACTGATCTCTCCCGCCGTCATGGAGTCGGGCTCGGACAGTTCGATGGTGTGCGCCAAGGTCACGGCGATAGACTGGAGACGCTCCCCGAGAGTGTTGTCCAGGTAAGCCTTCGCCTTGCGGTAGAGGGTGAACGTCGAGAGGTTGAAAATGATGAGCAAAGCCAGGAGAAACCCGGTGAGAAGAAGAACTCGCTTGCTGGCGGCTGGATATTTTTTCATTCGCTCTCTCCCCGGTCCGGCGAAGGATTCTAATGAGAAGTCAGGGATAAAGCAAGGAAAGTCTTCGAGGGATCGATGCGGAAACGCCTTCTATCGCTTTTGCTTGAGGCGTTGGATCTGGGAGTATGCGAAGGAGTTCCAGCGCGGGTCGTCGAGCGCGCTCTCGAACGCCGCTATGGCTTCCCTGTATCGTCCTTCCCCCGCAAGGGCGACTCCCATCGCGCAATCGATCCCAGCGTTTTCCGGGTAATCCTTCTTCGCTCTCTCTAGCAGTTTGATACTTTGCTTGAAGCGGCCCTTACGATTCAATAGGTTCGCCAGCGAGGTGTAGACCGGTGCGAGGCCCTTGGCGTTTGCGCCGTTCTCGAGAGCCTTGCGATAGGCCGAGATGGCGGCGTCGGTCCTCCCCAGTTTCTCGAGTGTCTTGGCCAGGCCTATTCGAGCGTCAGCGCTCTTCGGATTCAGGTTGGCCGCCCTGCGGTATTGCTTGAGGGATGCCTCGTACTCTTGGAGCGAGAAGAGCAGGAAGCCGATGTCCATGCGGGCCTTGAAATCCTTCGGGCGGATGGATGCGTACCTCCGCAAGACCTCGAGAGCCTTCTTCCATTGCCGTTTCGCCAGGTAGACGTCGGCGAGCTTCCTCAAGGCAACCGGGTTCCTCGTTCGAAGCCTCCATGCCTTTGCGAGATAGCTTTCCGCCCGGCTCTTCCGGTCGTGCTCGATGAGAAAGACACCCCTTGCGGCTGCGACGGAGGCACTTTCGGGGAACATGGCCGACGCCCTCTCCAGCGTGTTCTCGGCTGCCATCGTCTGCCCCGATCTCTCGTATGCCAGCGCCAAATCGATGAAATCCCCCGGATTGCCGGAGCCGTCGTCTATGATTCTAGAGAAACATTCGATGGCCGAAGGGTAATCCCGGGTCGTGATGTAGAGTTTTCCCAAGCCTCGCTCGGCGTCGGCGCGGGAAGGATCCAGGCGCAGGGCATCCTCGAAATACTCCCGCGCCTCGCTGTATCGTCGGAGCTCAGCCGCCTCGCGGCCCAGGGTGACCAGGGAATCGGCCGAAACGCCCGGAGACCGTACCGGTTTCATGGCCTGGCGCACGTTGCACCCCGCCAGTGCAGCGATCATTAATGCAATCGCAGGAAAGATGACCCGCTTGAAGTCGTTCATACCGCGTTCTCGAGTCCACCTGCAAAAAGACCCGGACTCGAGCCGGGCCTTCTTGGGTGGATTGTCGTTCGTTTCAGCGTATGACCACGAACTTGCCGATCTTACGCTTGAAGTTGTTGTCCTCGGTCTCCACCGAGAAGAGATAGATACCGCTGGTTACATCCTGGAAATTCCGGCTCACGAGATCCCACTCCAGACATCCACATGGGCTCGATTTTCCATCAAAAGGAAGTTCTCTCACAAGATCTCCCGCCAAGGTGTAGATCCTTATTACTCCTTTTGCACGGGGGAGATTCCTGAATTCGACTTTTATGCCGGTAGGATCGTCCTGGTTGGGCTGCAGTGACCACGGCGCCATGGATTCGGCCGTGGCCGGATTGGGGACCACGTATACATCTTTATCGTCGTACTTGTAGGCTTCGAGGGAAGGCTCTCTCGGCTCGACAAAACCGAAATTGGAAGAAGGATCTCCCGCCTTTCCCGGAGCGAAGCTCCCATCCGATCTGATCGCGTGATCCATCGCCGTCACCGCGTAGAAGTAGGGTCGTCCCCTGTGAACGGTGCGATCAATATATCGATAATATTGCTTGCCGCCCTTGAGGCCGAGTTCCCAGCGGGCCAGGGCAAAGAGGGTGTCGCACTGCGCCTTTGTGACTCCCTGCGGACAGGGGGGGGGGGCGGAGTACTCGACGAAGTAGGCTTTTATGGATTCGATGAGATCACGCCTCGCCTCGGGCGAGAAAGCATGGGTGAGCGGATCGTAACGGAATTCGTCCAGCCCGGTATCGCTGCCGAATCCGTTGATAAGGTCAGCTTCGAACTTCAGAGCCCACAGATCATGAGATGGGCCGTTCTTCTCCGACGTGCCCAAAGGCCGGTCCCAGTTGTCCGCCCTCCAGATACGGTATCCTTCGAAATCGAAAACCTGCGTTTTGACGTCGGGAACGGTTTCGCTGTAATTGTCCCAATAAATCGCTAGGCCTTCTCTGGCACAATCGTCGATGCGCATGTTGGGCGGCGGCGGTGCCGTTCCGACCAGCCAGTGGATCTGAGTTTCCTTGCCGTCCACGCCGGTCATGTACTTGGCCTTCTCGGTTCTGGAATCGCCGTACCCGCATTTCATCTTGAAGAACCTTTCCTTGTCGCAATCGCCGTTGACGTATACGACTTCACCGGGAGGAACCGGCGTTTGCCCGAGAGGGTCCAGGCAACTGTCTTCGTTGACGTAGATCAAGCCTCTCGTATTGTTGTAGACGGCGGTTTCCTTGCCGTCCATGCCCGTGGTTGTGTCGGCGTCCATATCGAACCATGCTCCCTCGTATGTGAGCTGCGCGTTGGCCGCGTTGGCGAGCATCCCGGAATACCCCTTGCCGGCCACGAAAGCCACCTGAAAGACGAGAGTGCTCTCCGGCATCAATTCCTTGAAAGGTCCGGCGCTGACGAGCATTCGATAATCCCTGGGTACGGTCGCATTGCGCTCGATGGTCTGCTTCGAGAGCAGCTCGTAGCGCTCGAAATCGTTCGTCGGGTCGCCGCCTTCCGCGTAGGATTGGCTTCCCGAGAAGTTGGCGTACGTGCTTATGCCGACCCGCTTCGGGGCCACGAAGCCCGTCGGGTCGGTCGTGTGCCCGAGGAACATGACGCCGAAATAGCCGAGTGTTTTCCCGTCGTCGCCGTCCGCATCGTACGTGTAGGCCACGTTGACCTGCACGGGGCCCAGGTCGGTACACCTCGTCACCGGGTTCTTACCGGTACTGCCCGTCGCGTCGTCCTCCCAGTAGTTGTCGGAATTCCGCACGCCCGCATCGCAATCGGCGAAGAAGCCGATGTAGATGTCGGAAAGGATGTCGGCGCCTATGTTGGTTATCTTGTACTCGATTCCCACGAAATCGTCGTATCTGTCCTCTTCCCACTGGTAACTCTCCTGGCGGACGAGAATGTTGAGGGGATTGTGAGTGGGATAGATCTGTATGGCTATCTTCTGGTTGTCGGTGTACCAGCAGGAGAACATCTGCTTCGAGACGGCGGCGAAATCCTCGTCTATCAGTCCGTCTCCGTCATTGTCGTGCCCGTCCAGATAATCCTCGTCCACCAGCCCGTCGTTGTCGTCGTCTGCGGTGGGGGAAGGAAGCCTGTTACCGCCCCTGTCTCCTTCTGAGGCCCTGTACATCACGTCGATCGGGTCCTGGGTGGGCCGGAATTCGGGCGTGTAGGCCGCTGTCGATACCGCCGGAACCCCGCTCTTCACGGCACCCACCCACAAGCCGGCGATATAGAGGTATTCCACCCCGCTGCCGGCTGGCCACTGCGCGGAAGGAGCCTCGGAGAAGAGGTTGCCTGATCCGGGCGCCGAGCCGAAGATGCCCCAGTTGCCGACATGCATCTGCAGTTCGCCGACGTTGTGCACCGTCGAACCGTCCAGGACGAGGACGCGGTTGGGACCGATGTCGGTCTTCTTCTTTTTCCCAGAGGGGTTTTCACGAGCTTGGCTTATTGAGACGACCGAGGCAATAAGCAGCAGAAAAACCATGAATAGTGCATATCGATTTTTCATGATTCCTTCCCTTGGGCACGAGTGAATTATCCGATGAGTAATAAATCAAAAGACTTCCGGTGGGGCTGTATATAAAAAAACACATTCCTTCCGTTGAAGTCAAGATCTTTTAACGTATTACGGTATGGCCCTCCGCCGGGCGCGCCCCTCGCCGGGAGTGGACGTCCGTCAATGGCTGGCCAGCTAATCTTTTGCGGGAGTTGAAGTTGCAAATCGAATCTCACCAAGGCGCCTTGACGTGCGCCGGCCGGAGAAACAGGCGGGGAGTGCTCGAACCGGAAGGTGGAACTTAGCGGCTCGTTTCTGGTAATATAAAATGTTATAATCGGTTCAAGAGACAAGCTGGAAAGGATGAATACGGACATGAGGATCGATCGCTCGACAGCGGGTTCATTCTTCTTTTTTTCTCTCCTCTTTATCTTTGCGGGATGTTCGGGTAAGAGGGAAGAGATAACGATAGCTTTTTCCAACGATACGAGAGGCCAGATCAGGTCGTGCGGCTGCGTCGCCAAGGATCTGGGGGGGCTTGGAAGGCGGGCCACGTTCGTTCGGATGTCCAGGGATACTTCAGACAACTTCATTCTCCTCGACGCCGGCGATTTCTTCGGAGGCAAGATCAACTACGTCAAGGAAAAAGCCGAGGTCACGTTGAAATCGATGGCGCTGATGGGTTACGACGGAATCGTGCCGGGAGAGATGGACTTCGGCTTCGGCCTGGAATACCTTAGAGACAGGGCGAAGGCGATCGGGCTGCCTTTGCTGGCCGCGAATCTCTACGCCGCCGACAGCCTCGTCTTCCCTCCGATGAAGACTATCACCTTGAAAAGCGGACGCAAGGTCGCCCTTATAGGGTTGATGGGGGATCGTCTCAGTCTGCCGCCGCAGGCGAGAGGGGATCGTTTGCACATACGTTCTCCCGAAGCCACGCTGAAAACCATGCTCGAGAAGCTCGAAGGCAAGGTCGACCTGGTTTTCCTCCTGGCGCACATGCCCAAGATGGACGCCATCCGCCTGGCGAGGGAGGTCGGAGGGATCGACGTGGTGATTTGCGGTCACGAGGGCAGAGCCATAAGAAGGGTGCGGAAGTTCAACGGGGCCTATGTACTCCAGGTTCCGATGGAGGGAAAATACATGGGGGTCGCCGGGGCGACGATCACGGGGGAGGGGGAGCTGTCGTCTTTAGAAGTCAGGATCGCCGGGCTGACCGATTCGTATCCCGATGACGAGGCCGTGACCAAGCTCTTCAAGGCCTACGACATGGAGATCTCGCTGAAGGAAAAGGCCGATATAGCGGTCGGAGTCTTGAAGGAGAAAGCGGTGGGTGCTCCTTTCTCGGGAGCGGGCAAGTGCAGGAGCTGCCACGAGGATGCCTTCGGGAAGTGGAAGGTCAGCAAACACGCCCGGGCTTTCCAAGTGCTCCAGGCCAAATCGCGGCAATACGACCGAGATTGCACGCCCTGCCACACGACGGGCTTCTACAAGGAAGGCGGCTTCGTAAACCTGGCAGCGACACCGGAGTTGGTGAACGTTCAATGCGAGGCCTGCCACGGGAATGGGGCGCGGCATGCAAGCGACCCGGAGACGGCCATGAAGGAAGACGCGTCCAGTGCATGCCGAGGGTGCCACACGAAGGATCAATCTCCCGATTTCGAATTCGAAACGTATTGGCGCAAGATCGCCCACTGATGCGCATGCCGATACTAGCGCCCGGTTGCGATGCCGGGCACATGGAAATTATCGGTTGACACACCTTCGGGCCGGTGATAAGTTAGAGCAATGATTGGACGGCCTGATCGAAGTCCGATTCCCCACCTCTAATTATTCCATAGGCTTTCATGATGTGCTTAGCAAAGGAGTGTGCGTTCGATGGATAAGAAATTCTTTCTGGGATTGGGATTGATTCTCATGATGGCGTTGGTGCTGGGCGCTTGCGGAAGCGAGAAGGCGAAGGATCCTTATGCCACGGTCACGCTGCACCAGGCGACGAGGGGCAAGGTCGTGAGCAAGGGCTTCAAATACAAATTCGTGAATCCGGAAGTCGTGGTTCTGAGCAATCACCTGGGGATAATCCGCGAAGGCAACGTTCTCGAATTCATAAGCGGCCGCAGTCTCGAAGACAAGATGGCCGGCCTCAAGGGCAAGCAATTCTCTCTCGCCGTCGTGAAGGAGTTCTCCCCCTTCGTGCATTTCCGAGTGGAGCAGGTTCGCACGGCCACCGATACGATTTTCCTGAGCCAGGCCGGAGCGATCATATACCCGAGAATCACGATGGAGGACGATTTCGATCGGAGCGGGTTCGAGGATTACAATCTGGCCAAGATCCCTTACAACCGTACGAGCACGATCAAGAAACTGATGGACAAGAAGTTCTACGTAAAGGCCGATATCGTGCAGGAAGAGGAAGACGGCAAGAAGGTCTTCATGCTCAAGGTCAAGAATTCGAAATTCCGCATCATCGATCCCAACGACGGCACGGCGGCCATCCTCAAAATGCTCATGGAGGGCAATCATCCCTTCGAGGGCGGGATAACCCTGTCGGAGGTGGAGCCGTGGCCTTCGCGCAAAGCCAAGCACATCATCTGCAGCGTGGAAGTCAACTTCGTCAAGTACGGCAAGACCGTCGTGTCCGGGTGATCGGGTATAGATAATCGTGCAATCGTAAAGGCGCATCCTAGAGGATGCGCCTTTCGCATTATTGCTTGACCGCTCTTGCAGCGTGGGATAACTTGAGCCCGTCGGCCGCCGGATCCAAGGATTCCTCCCGTGGCGAAAGGATCTTGCAGATGGAAAAGCTTCCCACTTGGGTCGAAGTGAACCTGGACAATCTTCTTTTCAATCTCCGGCAAATGAAGATGCACGTGGGCGAGGGCGTGAAGTTGCTGCTCACCGTCAAAGCCGATGCCTACGGCCATGGAGCGGTACAGGTGGCGCAGGCTTCGCTGGGTCTGGTCGACATGTTCGGTGTGGCCACCGTGGACGAAGCCAGGGAGCTCGAGAGGGCGGGTATCAGGGGGAACGACATCCTGGTTCTGAGCCCGATCCTGGAGCGTGAAATCCCCTTGATCGTGGAATCAGGTTTTGCCGTGACCATATCGTCGGCCGACTTCGCCGGACGCATAGCGGGTCACGCGAAGCAAGCAGGCAAAACGGTCGACGTGCACGTGGAAATCGACACCGGGATGGGAAGGACCGGGATACTGGTCGAAGGAGCCTTGCAAGAACTGGTCGAGATATCACGGATCGACGGCGTCAACGTGGCCGGCGTCTACACCCATTTTCCTTCCGCGGACGAGGACGAGGATTTTACGAGGGAGCAAATCGTGCGTTTCGGCGCGCTCGTCGAACGCATGAAGGAAGCGGGTATACACGTGCCGCTCGTGCACAGCGCGAACAGCAGCGCCCTATCGCGTTTCCGCGAGTCCCACATGGCGATGGTACGCCCCGGTCTGCTTGCATACGGCTACCTTCCGACGGGCGATGGATCACCTGTAGCCGCCAAGCCTGTAATGAGCTGGAAGTCGAGGCTTGTTCAGGTGAGACGGATCCCCGCCGGGCGGAGCATATCCTATGGACGGACGTTCACGACGAAGCGGGAAACCCTGCTGGGTGTGGTGCCCGTCGGTTACGGCCATGGATATCCCTTCAGGCTCTCCAACGGCGGGGAGATGCTCTTCAGGGGTGAGCGTGCGCCGGTGCTCGGGCGGGTAACCATGGACATGACGATGATTGATCTCACCGACATCGTCTCGGATGCAGAGCCGGGAGAGGAAGTGATGCTCTTCGGGGGAGGAGAGGACGGAGGGATTCCGCTGCATGAGGTCGCTTCCCGCGCCGGCACGATTCCGTATGAGATTCTATGCGGCATAAGCAAGCGTGTTCCCCGCATGTACCTGAGAAACGGAAAGGTCGAGGCCTTCAAATCGCTCCTGGGAGTCGCAGGTAACACTTTCTGATCTTCGCTGTCTCTAGCAATGGATCCGGTGTGTTTCGTAGAGTTGTGTGCATAGTGTTGGACGGAGTCGGCGTGGGCGAGTTGCCCGACGCGGCGGACTACGGAGACGCCGGCAGCAACAGCCTCGCCAACACGGCGAGAGCGGTGGGCGGCCTGCGCCTGCCCAACATGGCGAGGTTGGGTCTCGGTAACATCGTCCCGATCGAGGGAGTGGATGCGGCGGAGCAGGCGATCGGCTGCTGGGCCAGGATGGCGGCGCTTTCTCCAGGCAAGGACAGCACTTCGGGGCATTGGGAGCTGATGGGTTGCGTGCTAAGCGTAGCGTTTCCCACCTACGATGACGGATTTCCCGACGATCTGGTCGAGGATTTCTGCCGCAGGATAGGCAGGGGGGTTCTGGGCAACTGCCCGGCGAGCGGCACCGAGATCATCGAGCGGCTGGGCGCCGAGCACATGAAGACCGGCAAGCCGATTCTCTACACGTCCCAAGACAGCGTTTTCCAGATAGCCGCGCACGAGGAGATAATACCGGTGGAGGAACTCTACCGGATGTGCGAGGAAGCGCGGGCGATACTGGTTCCGCCCCACAACGTGGCCCGCGTGATAGCCAGGCCCTTCGTGGGAGAGCCCGGCAGGTTCCGCCGGACTCCAAGGCGCAGGGATTTCTCCCTGGAACCGCCGTGCGAAACGGTTCTCGATGCGCTCGCAGCCTCCGGAAGAAATGTGATCGGTATAGGCAAGATCGACGATCTCTTCGCCCACCGGGGGCTGACCGAGGCGATTCACACGAAGAGCAACAGCGAGGGGATGGATCGCACTCTAGAGCATGTCTCGGGGGGGCGAGGCGATTTCATCTTCACCAACCTCGTGGATTTCGACATGATGTGGGGACACAGGAACGATGCCAGGGCTTACGCAGTCGGGCTAGAAGAATTCGATTCCTTCCTGGGCGAGCTCCTCGCGGCCCTCGAGCCGCGCGACCTCTTGGTCATGGTTTCGGATCACGGGTGCGATCCGACGACTGCCAGCACGGACCACAGCAGGGAATACGTTCCCTTGCTCGTGTATCACAAGCGGCTCGGCGTGGGGAGGAGCCTGGGGGTTAGACGCAGCCTTGCCGACGTCGGCAAGAGTATAGCGGAGAACTTCTCCTTGCCGAGCTCGTTCCCAGGGGAGAGTTTTCTGGAAGCGATCGGAGGACGAGACGATGGACCATCCCAAGAAAGCTGAGTTGGATGCAACGGAAGAGAGGCTCGTCGCCGCGGCCGTCGAAGCCGCGCGGGGTTCCTATGCGCCGTATTCGAAGATTCGAGTGGGCGCCGCCTTGTTGTGCCGAAGCGGTGCCGTTCACACCGGGGCCAATGTCGAGAACGCATCCTTCGGGCTAACGATCTGCGCCGAGAGAGTGGCGGCGGCCGGAGCGGCGAGCGCTGGGGACAGGGATTTCACAATCCTGGCCGTTGCGAGTTCGGACCTGGAGCGGGCGGTTCCTTGCGGGGCTTGCCTCCAGTTCCTCTCGGAGTTCTCACGGGACCTGACGATTCTCATCCGATCATCGTCCGGCGAAGTGGAACGGACGAGTCTGGGGGAGTTGCTTCCGCGGGGCTTTTCGATTTGAGCCGGGGGAGAGTGCATGCATGAGGAGCCGAAGAATTGGGACAAGGCCCTGGCGGCCCACATCGATCACACCCTCTTGAGGCCGGACGCCCGCAGGAAAGAGATAGAGGAGCATTGCCTCGAGGCGGCTCGATACGGTTTCGCCGCCGCCGTCGTGCTGCCTTCCTGGGTTCCCCTCGCCCGCCGGCTTCTCGAGGGGAGCAGTGTCAAGGTATGTTCCGTGGTGGCTTTCCCGCTGGGGGCGCTCGCTCCGAAGGAAAAGGCGGTGCTTACGGAGAGCCTGATGGCCGCCGGCGCCGATGAAGTAGACATGGTGATGAACGTGGGGGCTTTCCTTTCGGGAGATTTCGACCTTGTCGCCGAGGAGCTCCGGGCCGCGGTTTCCGTTCTGGGCGACTCGGCTGCGGGCAAGCTCATAATCGAGACCGCTTACCTGGACGAGGAAGGGATACGGCGGGCGTCGCGAATGGGGGCCGAAGCCGGTTTCGATTACATAAAGACATCGACCGGGTTCGCTCCCCGCGGGGTGAGCCTGGACGACGTCCGGATCATCTCTCGCGCAGTCGGAGGGCGAGCCGCCGTCAAGGCGTCCGGCGGAATCCGCGACAGGGATTTCGCCTTGGCCCTCATCGAAGCTGGAGCGTCGCGACTGGGCTGCAGTCGTTCGCTTGAAGTCATAGCATTGTGATGCCGTGTAGTCATCCTGGGATGTCGATGCTCAATCCCGTCGAAATAATAGAGAAGAAGAAGTTCGGCAACAAGCTGGACGAGAAGGAGATCTCCTTCATGGTCGATGGGTACCTCTCCGGTCGCGTCAGGGACTACCAGATGTCGGCGTTCCTGATGGCGGTCTGGTTCGAGGGGATGGATTCCGAGGAGACTTCCATGCTCACGTCGGCCATGCTCGCTTCGGGAGAGAGGCTCTCGCTCGCCGGGATATCGGCCCCGAAAGTGGACAAGCACTCCACGGGCGGCGTAGGGGACAAGGTCTCGATATGCCTCGCACCCTGGGTCGCTTCGCTGGGCATCAAGGTTCCCATGTTGTCCGGCCGGGCCCTCGGGCATACCGGAGGGACATTGGACAAACTCGAATCGATTCCCGGCTACCGGTCGCGGTTGAGCATGAAACAGAT
>CAYXEN010000072.1:0-14185 GCA_964464035.1 uncultured bacterium
GGGGGGGGGGGGGGGGCTGATCTCCCCGCCGGGGCGGGGCGCGCGCTTCGCATCGCCAAGCTGGACCTCGCCGACTTCGACGCGAGCCTCGCCTGGATCGGCAAGGGGATCGCGAGCGATCCTTCCATTCGCGATCCCGGCTGGATCGGCAAGTGGGCGGCTTATCATGCGAACCTTCACGCGCGCGAGCTCGGCGACTGGATCGATTCACTCCCTCCGCGCGCGCGATCGTGCCCGATAGCACGGATCGTGAAGGACGAACTCGCCAAGTTCCGCGAACGTGAGCGCAGGCAGCGGGAGGGTTATCTGTTGCATAGGTTGTTCTAGATGCGGCTTGGATCCAGCCGCCTGAGCGCAGCCCCTACCCCCACACGCGGCCCGCCACCGAGAGCCCGACCGCCGAAGCCCACTGCTCGACATACTTCCTCTGGCGGTCCGTTGGGTAGACGTTGCACTTGCCCCTCGCCTCCACGATCATGCGATTCTTCGGGACGACCGTCATCGTCAGCACCGGATGATCGCGGCGCTTGGAGTCCGTGACCCTCAGCGAAAAGATCGCACACCTTCCCGATTTGCACGCATGATCATAAATCGCCACGCAATGCGACATCTTCCTGCCCTCGTATCTCAACTCCTCGGCGGAGGTCAGCTCCTTGATCTTGAATATGCGGGCCTTCACGCCCTTGCCTTCGACCCACTCGCTGCCGGGGATGCCGCACGAAGGCCAATAGTATGAGGACTTCCTGGAGGACGCGAGCTCCCTGTGCCAGCGCTCGACGGCGGCGAGGAGGTTCT
This sequence comes from uncultured bacterium, assembly GCA_964464035.1. Classification (GTDB taxonomy): domain Bacteria; phylum Krumholzibacteriota; class Krumholzibacteriia; order WVZY01; family WVZY01; genus CAYXEN01. The sequence continues at coordinate 796 of CAYXEN010000072.1, forward strand.
TGGCCGTGCGTCCCTTCATCGAGAGATGCGGGCGCCTCGGCCCGAGATGAACCGCAAGACCGTCTATCATCCTCCAACCGCGATCGACGAACTTCTCGTTGTTGAGATAATCCACGATGGGGCCGTAGTGGACGGTATCGAGTCCGGGCTCGGTGATGAAAAACTTGATCACGTCGTCCCAGAAATCCACGTGCTCGAAATCCTCAGCGATGCGCGTGCCGACTACGCCGGAAGCGATCTTCGCGTTGCCTCCCATCGCGATCACCTTGCCCCAGACCAGCGCCTGCTCGATGGTCACGTCATCGGGCGCGCCCATGAAGTAGTGCGCGATCTTCTTGGTGACCCTGAAAGGCACCCCGCTCATGAGATTGATGTTGCGCCCGCGCCCCATGTTGAAATACCACACCCGGTGGAGCTCCCCCTCGGCCCCGTCCGTGAACCAGGCGCAATCCATGAAACCGGGGACGTGGTAATAACCCATGAGATGGCGAACGAGGCTCTTGAACTGCCGCCGGTCGTTCTTGCTCCGCGGCTTCCACTCCCCGGGGTCCCTGATCCACCACTTGGACCAGGCGGCGAGCGCGGTCAACGCGAAGACGTAGTTGTTGGTATCCGTGCGCCCGAGCTGCTCCATGCCGATCCTGCGGGGATCCAGGAGCTTGGTCCCCGTCACGGCGCGGCGCAAGAGCGCAAGGGCGTCCTTGCAATCTCCGTTGCCCTTGGTCTCTTCGATCCTTTCGAGATAGTCTTTTGCCTCCAGCGGATCCTTGGGCTTGGGCACGACGAGCTCGCGCTTGCGCCACGCACGCCAATTGCGTTTTTCATCTCGCCAATACTTCTTGTATTTGGCGCGATTGATCCCCTTGATCTCGTACTTCTTGAGCTTGCGCTTCTTCTTTTTCTTCGTGTTCATGCACACCCCTCCATGATCGAATGTCTTCGAGGGAGTGCGCACGCCCGCATGGCCGACGCACGAATGCCTATCGAACGGTAAAGCCGCGATCGATGGGATTCATCGGCTCCGCGACAACAGATCGTGACGGACGCGAACTAAAGCCGGATTCGAACGGAACGGCCGGCTCGGGCGGGTAAGAAGTGGCTTTTCATGCGGGGATTCCGGCACGAGCAGGCACAACGATCCGTCTTTCCGGCCGGGCCGTCGTCCGCGTGTCGCGGGCGGCGCACTCATCCGGTTTTCCTGTGCCTAGCAGGCGAGTATGTCGTCTACTCATGACATCCTGCCTCTTCGTGCCGGACCCTTGCGGGTCGGGCGGGTTTGGTCGCTCGGTCTCGGGTCCCCATTACACCTCTCACAGCCAATGGCGGCCTGTGCGAATCGAAGATTTGACTTTCGTCAAGACCGAGCACTTGTCGTTCAAAAGATACGTTTGAAAAGATCCCGGCGCGCATCGAGCTCCCGGATGAACCTCCCGAGAGATCACACGCGCGAACGCGGGATAAACAAATTGCAAAAATCGGGCTGTCGTGTCAAGAATAATTTCAGCGGGGACTGCTATGAAGCAACCTTTGATTTATCTCGCCTTCCGCGGACAACGAATCGATTCTTCTTCTCGCCTGCTCCACCTCGAGCGCGAGCTCAGTATCGGCGTCCTTCCACGTCGCCCTGAACTCCCGGTACTGCTCGGCCGCCTTCTCGAACATTCCGAGCTTCTCGTAGACTTTGCCGAGGTAGAATCTGCAGCGCACGGCGCGGATCGCCATTTTCACTCTGTCGTGATAGTAATAATCAAGGAGCCTCTCGAAACACCGCCTCGCTTCATCATACCGCTTCATCTGGTAGAAGGCCAGGGCCCGCGGGTAGAGGTATTCATACAATGAATTCGCGATCGTTATCGGTTTCAATATCTCGATCGCGCGTTCCGGATGTCCTTCCCTCAATCTTACCCAAGCCTCTGCGATCTGGTAATTCGGATCACTGGTGTTGGATTTCCAAGGCCCCATCCGCTCGAGTTCGGCCCGGGCGGCGTCGATATCGAAACGTGTCAATACCTCTATGCAGTCCGGGACTTCGTCGCCGCCCTCAAGCTTGCCTTCCAATACCTCGCTTATCATGCGGCGGACGATCGCTGCGGCCCGTTCCGGCTCGCCCTTCTCGGCCAGGATCGCGGCTTCGGCCACGAGCTTCGAGCAGTAATACTCGCCTGTGTTTCGATCGATGCGATCGGCATCCAGGCCCTCGTCGAGCAGGACCAACGCCGAATCGAGCTTGCCCTGGTACAATGGTATCGCCGCCAGAAAGAAGCGCGCGCGTTCCCTCGAACGGCTGTCATTCACCTCGAGCAAGCGGCGGAAACAATCGGCTGCCGCGCCGTAAGCGCGTCTCGCCGTGTATATGCATCCAAGACTCGCAAGCGACGGATAGAAATCGGGATTGCGCGCAAGAGCCGCCTTGTACGATGCGATCGCTTCTTCGTACCGCCCGTACCTGCCGAGAATGTCCCCCCGCGTGTCGTACGGGTTGGCCTCGGCCGGATCCAGCTCGATGTATCTCTCCACCGCCTGGAGTGCGCGTTCCAAATGTCCAATGTCGGAGTACAAGTACGCTAGCCTGTTCAGGGACATCCCGTCACCGGGATCGATCTTGACCGCTGTCTCGAAAGCGGCGATCGCTCTCGGCACGTCCCGCGCCATTGCCCCGCTGTAAAGATGCCCGAGCAGCCTGTAGGCGTCCGAGAAGTCCGGGTACTTCGCGACGAGTTTTTCGAGAAGATCCGCTGCTTCATCATTGTGCCCCTGCTTAGTCTTGAACAGCGCCATTATGTACAATTGCTCGCGCTCGGAAGCGTTCTTCGAATACTCGAGCGCCTTACTCATGTAGTAACTTGATTTGGCTGGCGGAAAGTCGCTGTAAAGGTGCCCGAGCATCGCCCAGGCCATGGCGAAAGTCGAATCGCATTTTATGGCTTCCATGAATGAGTTCCTCGCCTGCTCCCTGTAGAGCATCCTCCAGTAATGCATCCCTTCCACGAAAGCCCTGTACGCGCAGGGGACTTTCGTCGTGACTTTCATGATGGGGGCATCCTTCACCGGAGTGCGGGCGCTGTCTTCCTCAGGACGCGTTGCGTGCTGCCGCCCGTTCGCGCTCCGCGAGCGTGCGACTTGTCGGCTGCTTTCGGTCCGGGGCAGCCTCGCGATTGCTATGACCGCGGCGGCGAACGCGAGCAAGGACAAGGCCACGACAAATCTCCTGTTCCGTACCAAGCTCGAGAAGAAATACCTGTCGGCCTCCGCTACCCGCCGTCCACTTTCCGTCTCTTTCTCCGAATCTCCTTCCAGATGCACCGCCGCCTCGCTCGGGCCGTCTATTTCTTCCCGCCCCACGAGCTCGGCGAAGCTGATGCCCAGGGCCTTCGCCAGGTCCATGAGCGTCCGCTCCATGGCATGGGTGCGTGATCCCTTTTCGAGGTCGTGAACTGTGCGATAGTGAACGCCGGCGCGCTCGGCCAGCTCGGATTGAGTGAAGTGCGCCCGTTGCCTCAAGGCCCGTAAGCGACGTGGGAAATCAGGATCCAGCCTCACATTGCGGGGCAAAGTATCTACCTCCCCATAGATTGTTGTCAAAGTTCTTCCAGCAATAATAGTGCTGGAGATATCCGATAGATCGGTTACGTAAAGCCAATTCTAGCAAAATGTTTCCGGCTTCGTCAACAGCGAGGAAAGTCTCTTGCAAAGAATGCAATCATTCGCATTGGAGCCCGGAAACGCGGCGAAGCCGCGAAGGAATGGAATCGGCGCATCACCCGGCCGGCGGCCATTGGTCCGCCGACGCGGCGCGCCATTCGGAAAGGAGCGGCTCGGGAACGTCTTCACGGAGCAATTGCCCCGGTTCGAGGATCTCGTAGAGCTCCTCGAAACTCTCCACCTTGAGATCGTCCACGCGGCGATAGATGTGCTTCGGCCCGAGTTCATCGGGGTGCCTGAGTCCCATGGCCGAGAGCATCTCCATGAATCCCTTGATCGTGGCGTCATGATAACGCGCCACTCTCTTCGCCTTGTCGGGGACGTGGAGCCCATGCACGAGGGCGGGATTCTGCGTGGCGATCCCGGTTGGACACTTGTCCGTGTTGCAGCGAAGCGACTGGATGCATCCCAGGGCGAGCATCATTCCGCGTGCCGTCGCGCAGAGATCGGCGCCCAGCGCCAGCGCCCTCACCATGTGGAAGCCCGTGAAGATCTTCCCCGTCGCCATTATGCGAATGCGCTCGCGAAGCCCCGTGCCGATGAGAGCGTTGTTCACGAACAGCCACGCGTCGCGCGCCGGCATGCCCAGCGAATTCGAGAACTCGAGCGGAGCGGCCCCGGTGCCTCCCTCCCCGCCGTCGACGGTGATGAAATCAGGCGTGACGTCCGCGGCCAGCATGGCCTTGCACACGGAGAGAAACTCCGTGCGGCTCCCCACGCAGAGCTTGAAGCCCACGGGCTTGCCGCCGGAGAGCTCGCGGAGCTTCGCGACGAACTCGACGAGGCCGCGTGGAGTGGAAAAAGCCTTGTGGCACGGAGGCGAGAACACCGTCTTGCCGGCGGGCACTCCCCTTATGGCCGCGATTTCGGGAGTCACTTTCACAGCGGGGAGGATCCCGCCGTGCCCCGGCTTCGCGCCCTGCGAGATCTTTATCTCGATCATCTTCACGTTTTCATTCGCCGCGCGCTCCGTGAATTGTTTCGGGTCGAAATCACCATCCTCCGTGCGGCAACCGAAGTACCCCGTGCCGATCTGCCAGATGAGATCACCGCCCGGTTCCAGGTGATAGGGGGATAGTCCCCCTTCGCCCGTGTTGTGAATGAACCCGCCTTTTAGGGCTCCCTCGTTCAATGCGAGGACGGCGTTCCTGGAAAGAGCCCCGAAGCTCATCGCGGAGATATTGAAAAGCGAGGCCGAGTACGGTCGCTTGCAGTGCGGCCCTCCGATCGTCACGCGCGGTTCCCCCCCGGGGAGCTCGACGGGCGCCATCGAGTGGGCGGCCCACTCGTAGCCGATGCGGTAGACGTCGCGTTGCGTTCCGAAAGGCTTCGTCTCCAGCTCGCCTTTCGCCCTCTGGTAGACGATGCTCCGGAATTCGCGCTCGATCGGAAAGGCATCGATGTTCGATTCGATGAAGTATTGTTGGATCTCGGGGCGGAGGGCTTCCAAGAGGTAACGCAACCTGCCGACGAGGGGAAAGTTCCTGCGGATCACGTGCTCGTGCTGGAATGCATCGTAGAAACCCATCGCCTCGACGGGAGCAACTATCACGAGAAGCCAGAGGATCGAAGGATGAAAGCGGGCCGCTATGATGATGGCGGCCATGAGAAGGAATGAAAGAACATAGAACCACCTGCGGACCATCGAGCAATCCTTCCGTTGTCGACCGAATCGATCACAGGAGACTTGTCATCTCCTTCTCCAATCGCTTCGAACCCGACGCCGGGGCGCCTCGAAACCGGGACAACGATCAGGCTGCCAGATCAGCATGGCTATGTCAATCTCTTTGGCGTGGCCGCCGGTTCTCATGCATTCATGCCCGGCGGAATCCTATTGACAAATACCCGGATCCACATCAGAATATCACGTCAACACAACCTCAACCCTTCCGCAGAAGGAGGCAACTCGCCATGCGTTTTCCTCGTGCTTCTATGATGATACTTTGTGCCCTCATGATCGTGCCCGCCTATGCATTCGCGGGCAGTCATCCCCAGAGCCGCAATGGTTTCTTCATCGGCTTCGGTCTCGGCGGCGGAAACGCCGGGATAAAAAACGGCGACAATCGCAAGACCGGCGGCGCAGGTATCTTCCGCATCGGCTACGCCGTCAAGGAAGATCTCGTGTTCGGGCTGGAAAGTTCCGGCTGGACCAAATCCGAGACTGACATGGGCGTCGACTTGACCCTCACCTTCAGCGTCGCCACTTTCGGTGTCACCTACTATCCAGGGAACCAGGGATTGTACATCAAGGGAGGGATCGGCTTCGCATCCAGCTCATGGGAGGCAGCCATGGGCAACGCCAAGGCGACCTACAGCGACAACGGTTTCGGGCTCCTCGGAGGCGCCGGTTACGAGTTCAGGCTCACCGACAAGTTCGCCTTGGGGCCGGAAGTGGATTTCGCGTATCTCAACGTGGGTGGAGTGGTCGAATCCGCGAATTTCGTATCCGGGCACTTGATGCTCAACTGGTACTGGTAGAAAAGCCGCAAGGCACGTCGAGAAACTATCGGCGATCTGCACGTAACAAAGAAGATTGCACCCCTGGAATAGAGCAATGGCGGTCGTAGCCGGACTCCGTGGTAAAGCTCACAACCCGGCGAGGCAAGCGAGAAAAACGACCGTCTGAACGACCATGAGCCGGCCTATGGCCGGCAGCGCAAGAGCCCTCCGGCTCGCGGCCGCCGTGATGATCGCGTTTATCATGAGAGCGGCGCCCAGTCCCGGCTCCGACCACGCGCCCGCGAGGACCATGCCGGCGATTATCATCCCGGCGACGTGAGTGGGCAGGTAGAGCGCCTCCCGCGCGGGAGGCGCTGTTTTTCGTTCCCGGGATAGGCGGGCGTGCACGAGCAGGACACCGCCCGTGTAGAACAGGTACAGAGCGAGCCAGAGAAGGAGCGCTTCGGTCACTCGAGCGGCTCCGCCTGCGCCCCCCGAGAAGACATCGACGAGCATATCACGGGCGGATCCGCCGCCTGGTCCCGCGGCGATCTCTCCTGCACCACCGCCGCCCCCGCCCGCAAGAACGAGCAACGGGGCCACCGCGGTCAGGCCGATCGTGGCGGCGACGTGCGTGGGAAGCGCCAAGCGCCCCCATCGCGCGGCCGCGAAGGGAAAGAAAAGGAAGAAGACGCCGAGCACCCCGGAGAGCAAGAGCATCGGTCGGTCGGCCCAGGGAGCGGATGCAAGGACGAAGACCGCGGCCCCCACGATCCCGAGTAACAGGGACGGCATCAGGCTCAGCGAACGCTTTCGCCTTGCGAGCAGTTCGAGCATGGCCGGGTGTGCAAGGTACACCAGGAAGAACCCGACCCAAACGCCGGCAGCTTCGCGTGTCATCTCCCCGCGGGCGATCCAACCGGCTGCAGAGGAGCCTAGCACCATCACCCAACCGCCGTGCTCCCGGGGCAGGAGGGCGATCAGCCTTCGGATCGAAACTCCGCGCGAATCTTTATCGGTTACGTCTGTACTCATCGTCACCGGGCGATCATGATGATGCGGGCCCGCATGCTTCCGGACGGGCGCCGATCGTTATTGTCTTGTGCCGTTCGTGTATAGCGGGGGCGCACGCCTCCGGACGAGGCGGGATTACTCATTTATATAACCAAGTGAGCGAAGCGCCCTCATCATCTCTTCTTCTTTTTCTTTCTCGCGTGCGTGATCCTTGATCGTCCGCCCTTTCCTCCTCCTCGCGTCGTAGTCTTCCGAGAGCCTCCGATGAAACTTGCGGAGCCGCGCCGACATCGCCCGCACGCGGCCTTTCTCCTTGCCGCCGATATCGACGAGCTCGCCGGGATCCGCCGCGAGGTCGTAGAGCTTGAATCTCTTGCCCTGCTTGTCGAACATGAGCTTGCGATCCCCCACGACGAGGCTTCTCTCCGTGCTCCCGTAGAGCATCCCTTCCGAGTATACCATCCGGGGCTTTCCCTTTCCCTCGATCACGGGCAACAGACTCTTTCCCATGACGGCGTCGGGTTCGAGCCCGGCGTATTCGGCCACGTCCAGTATCGTCGGCAATATGTCCAGCGTGCGGACGTTGTCGTCGATCGATCTTCCCCGCGGCAGCGACGGGCCGCACATCACGAGCGGGACCCGTGTCACCTCGCCGTGAAGCGTATGCCCGTGCTCGAACATGTCGTGCTCGCCGAAGGCCTCCCCGTGATCGGAAGTGAGGACGACGAGCGATCGGTCCATGCCCACCGACTTCTCGATGGCGGCGGTTATCCTGCCCACGACGGCGTCCACGGCGCGGACCTCGCCGTCGTAGCGAGCCGACTTGGCCCGGAGACCCGTCAAACTGTCCACCCCCGCGGGGGCGAAAGGAGCGGGAGGATTGTACGGGCGATGCGGGGTGAGGAGATGGATCCAGACGAAAACCTTTTCGCCGGCGTGCCTTGGCAACCACTCTTCGAACTCGTCGACCAGGGCGTTGTCCAGCGCGTAAGAGCGCGAGAGCAGGGGGAACCACTTCTTCGGCTTCGGGAGGCGCTTACCCGCGACCTTGCGGTCCACGCGGACAGTGTCCAGCGGCTGGTACCATTCCTCGAACCCCTGCGAGAAACCCTCTCCCACGCAGAGACCGGGCTGGTCCACGAAGGCGCAGGTGCGGTAGCCGGACGAACCGAGCATCTCGGCGAGCGTGGTTTCGTGGAGCGGAATCACGTAAGATCGTTGCTTCCGCCTTTCCCGCCACTTGAAACGCTTGCCGGGGATGGGTTGCTCCACTATGCCGATCTGGGTCGGGTAGAGAGAGGTGAGTATCGACCCCACGCCGGCGTTCGTCCAGCTCGCCGCGGAGAACGCGTTGGTGAACCTGACGCCGCGCTCTGCGAGTGCGTCCATGTGCGGAGTTTGGTGCGCCTCGTAGCCGTAACAGGACAGTCGATCGGGTCTCAACGTGTCCACGATGACGAGGAAGATCGCCCGGGGAGGGCTTTGCGCGTGCCTGTGGCGCACGACGCCCATCCAAACCGACGCCGCAGCGATGATCGCTGCTATCAAGTAGCCCGTCCTGCGCTTCACGTCTCCTCCGTTCCATGCAGTTGCGCTCTCCGGAATGCTCCTTTATAGCACGTCCGGCCGGCCCGGTCAAACGGGCCCGGAGCGAGCGGCTCATCGCCTTTCGCGTTGCGATGGGCACGCGGTGATGGTATGATGAGACGAGCGAGTGCATTCTTCATGGACCGTCCCGCTCTCTCGGCCCATGCTTGCGCGTTCCCGAAACCGACCGTGCACCGAACGAGACACCATGAGAGAGATTCCAACAACAGATTCGATCCTGCGGTTCCTCTTCTATCCCATCGCCGTCCTCTGCATCGCTTTCCTGGCCTGGGTGCTCGTGATCGCCCATGGCTACGCGCTACTCGGAGCCGCGCTTGCATTCATCGCGCTCCGAACGGCCTACATCCTCCTTCGCTCCAGGCTGCCCGCAGTGCCGGGCGCGGGCGCTTTGGCCGGGAGGATCGCCGGCGCAGTCTGCGCCGTCCGCCTCGCGTGGATCGTTGCGCTGGGGTTCGTTATCCGATTCGCCTGGGCGCTGGCGACAAGGCCCATACCCTCGAGCGACTTCGCTACTTACTACCGGTTCGCATTGAATCTCTCGCGCGGTGATCTCCACGTGCTGGGCGCCGCGAAGTCCCCCATTACCCTTCTCTACTACGCCGGGGTATTCAAGCTGCTCGGCCATGCCCTCGTCTTCCTCTACCTGGCGAACTCGGCCCTCGGCGCCCTCCAGATCTATCTCGTCTATCTCATATCGAGGGATCTCTTCCGGTCCGAAACGAGCGCACGGGCGAGCGCCCTGCTTGCCGCGCTCTTCCCCAGCGTGATCCTGTTCACCGGCATCGCGAGCTCAGAGATGCCTTTCACCGCGCTCTTGCTTCTCATCGTCTTCGCGGCCGGCCGGCTGGCAAGGCGCGGAGCCACGATGAGCCTGCCGCGCATCGCAGCATCCGGATCGATGCTCGGCGCGCTCATCGCGGCGCTGCACCTCACCCGGAACCTCGGCGTCATCATAGGCGTCTGGCTCGTCGTGGCGATCTTGCTCTTCGCCGCCATGGATCGCAGGCGCAATCTTCTCTTGTGCGGGACCGCCGTCCTCGCCGCCCTCGCCGTGCTCTCCCCCCAGGTGAGATACAACTACAAGACCAACCACGTGATATCCATAAACTCTTCGCCTTTCAGTTCCCTCAATCTGCTGATGGGCACAAACCGCGTCACCAAGGGGACCTTCAACGTGGCCGACAGGAGACTCGTCACGCGCAAGTTCAAGTTCCGCGGCGAGACCTACAAATCGGCATCACGGTACGCGCGCAGGATGGCGTTCGAGCGGATAGCCGAGGACCCGCGCGGATTCGTGAGATTCGCGTTGACCGGCAAGTTCAGGGAGATGTGGGGGCGCGATTGGTACGGAGCGATGTTCCCCTCGTCCATCAAGACCCGGATCGTGCAAACCCAGCTCACGAAATCGGGGCGAAGAGTCCGCCGCAATTACGCGGTGCTCCCCGGAAAGCAGGAACTCATAGAGACGGCGAACCGGTATTACTTCTTCGTGATCGCGCTCACGATGTGCGCCATGGCGCTGGGGCTGCGGGAGAAAAGGATCGACCGCGCCGTCTTCGTGATGGTCGCAGGCGTCGTGCTCCTCGCGGCGCTCTTGCACATCTTTGTCGAGGTGCAGGCGAGGTATCATTTCTACGTGCTGTTCCTGTTCGCGGTACTGGCGGGAGGGATCGTGGGGGGATCCGGTACCACCGAGCACGACGCAGACGGCCCTGCTGTTCTACAGCGCGATCTTACTGTCGGCCAGTCGTGAGAACGGATAAACCCCATGCACGTCCGACAGCCCCAGTATAGCATAAGTCAAGCGTTCGATGCCGAACCCAGCACCAGCGCAGAATATAGACTCATTCCCCTTGCAGAGAGAGTGATATAGCTCGAAAAAGGGGGCAAAGTAATCCAGGGGATAGCCCAATTCAGTCATCCTGCGCTCGAGATCAGCGAGAGACCTGGTACGCTCAGCCCCCGAGAGACATTCAACTGGATTGGGATTGTTCCCATAGGGAGGGACTATCACGTCATAGTTGAGAAAGCGCTCGTTGTCATTGTCATAGCAATCGTACGCTTCTCTGGACATATTGACGATAATAAACGGCTTTCCGTGCGCCCGAAGAGAAAGCTGACGCTCCAGATCATCGTGGTCGATCAGACCAGTCTTCGTGGAGTACTCGGCTGCATCGACGACCGGCAGCGGTTCGTCAATAACGGGCAGGAGGCTCCCCCTCAGCCGCTCGAGAACGTCCGCATGCTCTTCATTCAGGTGTCGATACAGCCCCCGGACAAGTTCAGAAACAAACCCCAGCATCTCCTCGTATGTCCCGCCACGCTTCTCGAAGTCCACCTGCATGAACTCCGTCGCGTACTTGTATTCTTTCCGACCTACCCGCATTTCCATCCGAATGTTGGGGGAGGCCCAGAAAACGCGCTCCACGGGCGACAACATGACCATCAGAATCTTTTGCAGGATCAGCGATTGGGTGACCGAAGCTTCTTCTCCATAGTAATCGATCCTGGCAGGATAGGTCGAATGATTGAGGGGATCGGTGCATCCGGCCAACATGTAGACGGGGGGATGGACATAGCCACGATTGATCAGCTCGGTACAGATATACTGTTGTACTGCAGTTCGAACGCAAAGGATGTCACGCAGTCGAGGATTACTCAATGAATGTCGGGTTCGCTCAAGCGCTTCCCGGACTTTCCGGTCCTTCAGCCTGACCGGCTTTATGCGGTGGATCCCCAGGGCCATTGGACCTTCTCGTTTTGATTTCATCGCTCTCTCCTTTCGGCACCAGAATGGCTCAGTGCAACGTGTACCCGGATCCGCCCGCGCGGCTGACCATGGAAGTCAGTCAGACCGGGGCGGAGTCGAGCTCTCGTATCGGTTTCTGTTTCAGCTGAGGCCTGGGCCGGAGATATGGCGAGTGGGTTGGAGAAAAAAACGCCGGCCTTCAGGCCGGCGCTGTGATTGCCTGCTTTTTACGAGACAAACATCACAATACACCGGCCCAAAAGGCCGTGGTATTACCGTTGGGATTATTCCCGGTTTCAATCCAGTTACGCAGGGTCGCGCCAATACCTGGAAGGTGATGTTTGTGGTCGTCTAGCATGGTTTGTCTATGATATAGCACTCGCCCCAATTTGTCAATGACAAACAGAAGGAAATAAAGCTCTCCGCTTGCAACCATCCTTATAATCGCTCTCCACCTGCTTGCCGCGACGCGCGCGGCGCAGGCAGGTCCGGCTGTCGTGTTGTAGGCCTTCTCATTCATCGACTTAGCAAAAATGGGCCGTTCCCGACGGGGCGGAAACGGCGTTGATTCAGGCTTCCTCCCGTCCGGCCTCAGCCGGATGTCGCAAGCCGTGTCGTGAGTATGTCGCAAGTTGTGTCGCAAGTCTGTCGCAAGTTCGGCCCCTATTCCTTGAGGCGGTATATCAGCCGATTGGTCGCACCTTCAGAAACGAGAATCCTTTTCTCCACCATGTCCCTCAGCTCTCGCTGAAGTGTGCGCCGGTTGACCTCCGGGCAGAGCGCCTCGAATTCCTGAATGTTGATGCTCCCGTGTTCGAGAATGTGCATCAGGGCCTGGGCTTGGCGGGGGGAGAGATCGTGCTGGTGGATGAGCACGTCGCGTCGGATCACCCGCTCCCCCCGTTGCCTGACCTCCATCAGCTGGGTGGCCAGTCCGGTCACGAAGTACTCCAGCCACCCGCTCATATCCATGTCGCGCTCCCGGACGCCCTGGATCGCCCGGTAGAAGGCGGCCCGGTCCCGGTCGTAGTACTCGCTGATGGTGAAGAGCCGCTTGAAGTCGTAACCCGCGCGGTACAGGCACAGGGTGGAGAGCAGACGCGACGTGCGGCCGTTGCCGTCCAGGAAGGGATGGATATGGACGAGTTGAAACTGGGCGATTCCACTCACGAGGACCGGGTGGGGCTCCCGTTCGCCGTTCAGCCACTCCACCAGTTCCGCCATCAGGATCGGTACTTCGTGGGCCGGCGGGGGCGTGTAGATCGTCTCGCCGGTGGCGGAGTTGACAACGTAATTCTGGATCTTGCGGTACTCCCCGGGCGCCGCGGCGCCGCCACGCACCCCTTCCACCATCCGCTTGTGGATCTCGCGGATCAACCCTTCCGTGATCGGTGCGCCGCTGGACAGGTATTCCGAGACGAAATCGAACGCCCGCCGGTAGTTCAAAAGCTCCCGCACATCGTCGGGGTCGGCCTCCGGTACCGTCTCGCCGGCCATCAGGCGTTCGGCCTGGTCGAGGGTCAGCTGCGTGCCCTCGATATGCGTCGTGTGATGGGCCTCGAGCACCAGCGCCCGCTTTCCCATTTCCCGGATCCAGTCTTCCGAGAGGGTGGCGGCTTCCAGGAAACCGCGCGCCCGCTCGATCCGAGTCAGGGCCTCGGTGATGCGGTTCGTGATCGTGAATCGAGGCTGGAAGCCGTGTGTCATGTCTTTTCACCACCTTTTTGTATGACGGCAACGATGCCCAACTGGGCCGCTACGTCCTCGTAATCCGGGTCCTCGGCGTATAGCTTCTCAAGTTCGCTGCGCACCCGCCAGCGCTGGCCGAGGTCCTCATACCCCAGGGCCCATTCGTACCTGAGCGCCCGAAGCAGTTCC